>CAYFWJ010000060.1:0-16103 GCA_964346755.1 uncultured Ectothiorhodospiraceae bacterium | reverse complement strand
CGTGAGGGCGGTCGCACCGTCGGCGCCGGCGTCGTCGCCAAGATCCTGGAGTAATTCGAAGGCCCCGGTTTGATGCGCCGGGGTGCTGTTCGGTTCTGAGCGACGCCCGTCCGTGCTCGCCTGTCCGTGCTCGGTTGCCCCCGGACGAGACGCGGAGCCATGGCACCGGCGGTATTTTGCTCGCATCGCTTTCCTAGGCCAGTAGCTCAATTGGCAGAGCAGCGGTCTCCAAAACCGCAGGTTGGGGGTTCGAGTCCCTCCTGGCCTGCCATTTTCTCGCCGGTCTTGCGTGCCCAAGATCGGTCCCATCGAATCGATTGCCGATCTCCATGAGCTCTCAGGTCGACCTCTCTACCAGCCCTTTGGATACCGTCAAGTTAGGGCTGGCCATCGCGCTAGTCCTCGGCGCCTCCATTGCCTTCTACGTGTTGGACGATTACTCCACGTTGCTCCGCGTCATCGCCTTGCTTGTCGCGGCGGGCATCGGGGTCGGAATCGCCTACACGACACAAGTAGGCCGTTCCTTCTGGTCTTTTGTCTTGGCCTCGCGCGGTGAGGTCCGCAAAGTCGTTTGGCCGACACGCCAGGAGACCCTTCAAACGACGTTAATCGTCATCCTCATGGTCATCCTGGTCGGGATCTTCTTGTGGATCGTCGACAGCGTGCTCGGATGGGCAATTCGCCTCATCTCCTAGACGTCGGAGGGATCGACTATGGCCAAGCGTTGGTACGTAATTCAAGCCTATTCCGGCTTCGAAAACTCGGTCAAGCGTTCGCTCGAGCAACGCATCCACCAGCGCGGCATCGAAGAAAAATTCGGCGACATCCTGGTGCCGACCGAAGAAGTCGTCGAGATGAAAGAAGGACAAAAACGCAAGAGCGAGCGGAAGTTCTTTCCGGGCTACGTGCTCGTCCAGATGGATATGGACGACGATACCTGGCATCTCGTGAAGAACGTGCCGAAGGTGCTTGGGTTTATCGGCGGGACGACGGCTCGGCCCGCTCCGCTTAGCCCCAAAGAGGCGGATTCGATCCTGCAGCGGATTCAAGAGGGCACGGAGAAGCCTCGGCCGAAGATCCTCTTCGAGCCGGGTGAGGTCGTTCGCGTGACGGATGGCCCATTCAATGACTTCAACGGGAGCGTCGAAGAGATCAACTACGAGAAGAATCGCCTGAAGGTGGCGGTCTCGATCTTCGGTCGCTCGACCGGTGTCGAACTGGATTTCAGCCAGGTGGAAAAGCTATAACCCGTGGGCATCGGGTCGTCCCGAGGTCATCGGGTTGTCTTTTGCGATCGCCTCGGAACCGCCGTCGCGATTCTTATCTCGCTTTGATCATCGACGGCGCACGCGGCGGCATACTCTGTGTGCCCTCACGGATTGGGTTTAATGATAACCGGGGAGCCTGAGCGGCGCTAGCACCCGGCGGAGACATGCTATGGCAAAAAAAGTACAAGGCTACATCAAGCTCCAGGTCAAGGCCGGGCAGGCCAATCCGAGCCCCCCGGTAGGGCCTGCCTTGGGACAGCGTGGTGTCAACATCATGGAGTTCGTCAAGGCCTTCAACGCCCACACCCAGAATATGGAACCGGGTATTCCGACGCCCGTGGTGATCACAGTCTACAGTGATCGAAGCTTTACCTTCATCACCAAGACGCCGCCGGCCTCGATTCTGCTGAAGAAGGCAGCCGGTATATCGACGGGCAGTGGGACACCGAACAGCAAAAAGGTCGGAACCGTCACGCGGGAGCAACTCGAAGACATTGCGCGCACCAAGGATCCCGATCTGACCGCGAGCGATCTCGACGCGGCCGTCCGAACGATTGCGGGCAGTGCGCGTGCCATGGGACTCGAGGTGGAGGGGTTATAGATGGCTCGAGTATCAAAGCGCATGCGTGCCATTCGAGAGAAGATCGACTCCCGGCGTCACTACGCCATCGACGACGCCTTGGGACTGCTCAAAGAAACCGCCTCAGCCCGCTTCAACGAATCCGTCGAGGCCGCGGTCAATCTCGGGGTCGATCCGCGGAAATCGGATCAAGTGGTGCGGGGATCGACGGTGTTGCCCAACGGCACCGGCAAATCGGTCCGCGTCGCGGTCTTCGCCCAGGGTGCCAATGCCGAGACCGCAACGGCAGCCGGCGCCGATGTGGTTGGCTTTGAAGATCTGGCAGAGCGCATCAAAGGGGGCGAGCTCGACTTTAATGTGGTGATCGCAACCCCGGACGCGATGCGGGTTGTGGGTCGATTGGGTCAGATCCTGGGACCGCGCGGCCTGATGCCCAACCCGAAGGTTGGGACGGTAACGCCCGATGTGGAGACCGCGGTCAAGAACGCGAAGGCCGGACAGGTACGCTACCGCACGGATCGTGGCGGCGTGATCCATACCTCGATCGGTAAGGCGGACTTTGAGCTGTCGGCGTTGCACGGCAATCTCATCGCTCTGATGCAGGATTTGCAAAAGGCGAAGCCCTCGACCTCCAAGGGCGTGTATTTCCAGAAACTGGCCGTCGCGACGACCATGGGGCCGGGCATTACCGTGGACTTGGGCACACTGCCTCTTTAGCCGCACGTCCGCTCCAGGCCCGACGTCGGTTGATCCCGTTGGGCCAACGAACTTTGGCCGTTCGGTGACATCGAGTCGCCGACTGTCGTCAAAGACCGCAGGCGCCACCGGGCTTAATGGCGCGAGCTAGCCTGCGCAGACGGTGTCGCATGATTCGGTTTGTCGCGCGCCTCGGCGAGGTGAGCGGCGCATCGGAATCGTCACCGTGTTCGGCCTCGGCTGCACGTCCCAACGGATGTGCAGCCGAGGGAATTGTGATTCGAGGGGCTGCTGTCAGGCGGCCGAGGGAGTTTTGGGAGGTTGACCAATGCCTCTATCACCCGACCAGAAAAAGGCCGTCGTGGCCGAGGTCGCGGATGTGGCGAGCCGAGCCCACTCGGCGGTCGCCGCGGACTACCGAGGGCTTACGGTTGAGGACATGACCTCGCTGCGGGTCCAGGCCCGGGCGTCCAACGTCTATCTCAAGGTCGTTAAGAATACCCTAGCGCGGCGGGCCGTCGACGGGACTGATTTCGCGTGTCTGCAGGAGCACATGAGGGGGCCGCAGTTGTACGCATTCGGGACGGAGGATCCGGCCTCGGCGGCCCGCGTGATCAAAGACTTCGCCAAGACCCATCCGAAGCTCGAGGTGACAACGGTGGCGGTGGGTGGCAAAGCCTTTCCCGCTGCCGAGCTGGAGCGTGTGGCCCAGTTACCGAACCGCGAAGAAGCCCTCGCGATGCTGGCGGGTACCTTGCGCGCACCGTTGAACAAGCTGGCCCAGACGGTCAACGAGGTCCCGGGCAAGCTGGTTCGCACCCTCGCTGCGATCCGCGACGCAAAAGAAAACGAGGCGGCCTGACGGGGTGCCGGCTACCGATTTTTAGGAGTCAATACGATGGCTGTCAGCAAAGAAGAGATCCTGGATACCATTTCGAATATGACGGTTATGGAGATCGTCGATCTTATCTCGGCCATGGAGGAAAAGTTCGGTGTAACCGCGGCCGCCGCAGTTGCCGCGGCACCTGCCGCTGGCGGCGGTGCTGAGGCTGAGGAGGAGCAGGAAGAGCAGACGGAGTTCGACGTCGTACTCAGCAGCTTCGGGGACAACAAGGTGGGTGTCATCAAGGTCGTGCGCAGCGTCACGGGCCTTGGTTTGAAGGAGGCCAAGGCGGCCGTCGAGGGTGTGCCGTCGACCTTGAAGGAGGCCGTGACGAAGGAAGAGGCTGAGGATATCAAGAAGCAGCTGGAGGAGGCGGGCGCCTCGGTGGATATCAAGTAAGACGTGCCCGAGCGTTCAAGGGCGGTCGTTGTGTCGGGATCCGATCGCGATACGACGGCCACCGATCGTGTGTTGTATCTCCTAGATTCGGATTCCGCGCCGTTCATGGGCTTCGTTACGGGGTCTACGGAACGGCTCATCAACCCTCATCAACCCGCTTCCCAGGCGGGTAGTGCTATCCTGATGAGACGCTTGATAGTGCCCATTGCCGCCTTCCGTGCGGTGTTCGTCACGATTCGAACGTTGCAGTGATACGTCGCGACACCGCGCCCATTGTCAATACGATTACTCTGCGACTCGCCACTGGCACGCCCGGCGTTCCCGCTGGGGATGCGATCGGGGCGCACCGCCGTTATCGCGACGCCGTATGGCGCCTGTTTGCTGGATCGAGCCGATCCATCATCCCACTCCCCGCATATGACCCTGTGAGGCGAGAGGAAGCCCCATGACCTATAGCTTTACTGAAAAGAAGCGACTTCGCAAGAATTTCGGCAAGCGTTCGCCCATTCTCAAGGAACCCTATCTCCTCGCGACACAGGTTGACTCCTACCGGCGATTCCTGCAGCCGGAGCGCGCTCCGGAGACGCGGGAAGAGCTGGGTTTGCACGGCGCCTTCCGGTCGGTCTTTCCGATCAAGAGTTACTCGGAGAACCTGGCGCTTGAGTACGTCAGCTATCGTCTGAGCGAGCCGGAGTTCGACGTGACGGAGTGCCAGCTGCGGGGGGTTACCTACGCGGCGTCGCTGCGCGTCCGTCTTCGGCTGGTGATCTACGATAAAGAGGCTAGCGGCGATACGAAAAAGATTAAGGACGTCAAGGAACAGGAGGTTTTTATGGGGGAACTCCCGCTGATGACGGAAAACGGGACCTTCGTCATCAACGGGACGGAACGTATCATCGTCTCGCAGCTGCATCGCTCGCCGGGGGTCTTTTTCGATCACGATAAGGGCAAGACTCACTCTTCCGGTAAGTTTCTCTATTCGGCTCGGGTTATCCCGTACCGGGGTTCGTGGCTCGATTTCGAGTTCGATCCGAAGGATATCCTATACGTCCGCATCGACCGGCGCCGCAAGCTCTGGGCGACGGTTTTGCTGCGAGCGCTTGGTATGTCCACCGAGGAGATCTTGGCGGCCTTCTATGAGCGCGACACCTATCGGCTCAAGGATAGTGGGACCCTGGAGCGGATGATGACCCCGGCGCGGATCGACTCGCTCAAAGGTCAATTCGCGCCAGCGGATATCCGGCTTGGCGGCGAGGTGTTGGTTGCCAGCGGCAAGAAGGTGACGGCCAAACACACCAAACAGCTCAAGAATGCCGGGGTCGATCGGCTGGAGGTCCCGACCGAGTCGGTGTTCGGCAAGATCCTCGCGGTGGATGTCGTCGATCCGGAGACCGGCGAATTACTGGCCTCGGCCAATGACGAGCTGACACCGGAGCTGATCAAGCAGATGCAGCTTCACGACGGGCTGGAATTCCAGCTACTGGCTGTTAACGAGGATGATCGCGTCCCGTATATCGCCTATACCCTGGCCAATGACTCGACGCGGACGCAGCTCGATGCCCAGATGGATATCTACCGCATGATGCGTCCCGGAGAGCCCCCGACCCAAGAGGCGGCGGAAAGCCTATTCGGCAACCTGTTCTTTAATCCGGATCGGTACGATCTCTCGGCCGTCGGCCGGATGAAATTTAATCGTCGAGTCGGGCGCAAGGAAGTTGTCGGGGAAAGTGTGTTGAGCAAAGACGACATCCTGGACGTTGTCCGTTTGTTGTTGAAGATCCGGGATGGCGAGGGGCAGGTCGACGATATCGACCACCTCGGGAATCGCCGCATTCGCAGCGTCGGGGAGATGGTCGAGAACACGGTCCGAATCGGTCTGGTGCGCGTCGAGCGAGCGGTTAAGGAGCGGCTCAGTCTTTCGGAAAACGAAGACGTGATGCCGCAAGAGCTGATCAATGCGAAACCGGTCTCGGCGGCGGTCAAGGAGTTCTTCGGCTCCAGTCAGCTCTCGCAATTCATGGATCAGAACAACCCGCTCTCCGAGGTAACCCATAAGCGGCGGGTCTCGGCGCTTGGGCCTGGCGGTTTGACTCGGGAGCGAGCCGGTTTTGAGGTCCGCGACGTTCATCCGACCCACTATGGGCGTGTCTGCCCGATCGAGACGCCAGAAGGTCCGAATATCGGACTGATCAACTCCCTGGCGGTCTATGCGCGAACCAATCAATACGGTTTCCTCGAGACGCCGTACCGCAAGGTCGAAGAAGGGCGGGTCACGCAGGAGGTCGAGTATCTCTCCGCAATCGAGGAGGGGGAGTTCGTCATCGCCCAGGCCAACGCCGTCTTGGATGGGAGTGGTGGATTGAGTGATGAGCTGGTGTCCTGTCGTTATCAGAACGAGTTCGGGCTGCACGCACCGAACGAGGTGCAATACATGGACGTCTCGCCGAAGCAGATCGTTTCGGTGGCGGCGAGTCTCGTGCCCTTCCTCGAGCATGACGATGCCAACCGAGCCTTGATGGGTTCGAACATGCAGCGTCAAGCCGTCCCCACCCTGCGCACGGAGAAGCCGCTGGTCGGTACTGGGATGGAACGGGCGGTGGCGATCGACTCCGGGGCCACGGTGACGGCCCGGCGCGGGGGGATCGTCGATTCTGTCGACGCGGCGCGAGTCGTGGTGCGGGTCGATGAGGCGGAAACCGTCGAGGGTGAGCCCAGCGTCGATATCTATAACCTCGTCAAATACAGCCGTTCAAACCAGAATACGTGCGTCAACCAGAAGGCGCTGGTGAATCCACAGGATCACGTGGCCAAGGGGGATGTTTTGGCGGACGGCTTCTCGACGGACCTTGGTGAGGTTGCCTTGGGGCAGAACATGTTCGTCGCGTTCATGCCGTGGAACGGCTACAACTTCGAGGACTCGATTCTCCTCTCGGAGCGCGTGGTTCAGGAGGATCGCTTCACCACCATCCACATCGAGGAACAGACGTGTGTCGCTCGCGATACCAAGCTGGGTCCCGAGGAGATCACCGCGGACATCCCCAATGTGAGTGAGGGGCTGCTGAACAAGCTCGACGCATCCGGAATTGTCTATCTCGGGGCCGAGATACGCGCTGGGGATATCCTGGTCGGCAAGGTGACGCCAAAGGGCGAGACCCAGCTGACCCCCGAAGAGAAGCTGCTGCGGGCGATCTTCGGGGAGAAGGCTTCGGATGTCAAAGACACCTCGCTCCGCGTCCCGCCTGGGATGGAGGGGACGGTGGTCGATGTCCGCGTGTTCACGCGCGACGGGGTCGAGAAGGACGCCCGGGCGTTGCAGATCGAAGAGGAGGAGCTGGCAGCGGCTCGGAAAGACCTTGAAGATCAGCGACGGATTATCGAGAACGATCTCTACCACCGCATCGCCGCCATGCTCGTCGGACGCAGCGCTGAGAGTGGCCCGGCGGGTTTGACGCCCGGGTCAGAGATTACCCAGGCGTATCTGGACGAGTTACCGCGGGCGCGTTGGCCGGAGATTCGCGTCCAGGACGAAGAAGTCAATATGCAGCTTGACGGAATCTTGAAGCGGCTGGATGGGCTCAAGGAGGAGTTCGAGGAGCTGTATCGCGCCAAGCGGGAGAAGGTGACCAAGGGGGACGAGCTCGCCCCCGGGGTTCTGAAGACGGTCAAGGTCTATCTGGCCGTGAAACGGCGGATGCAGCCTGGCGACAAGATGGCTGGACGGCACGGTAACAAGGGGGTCGTTTCTATCATCGTCCCGTCCGAGGATATGCCGTTTCTCGAGGATGGGACGCCGGTCGATGTCGTGCTCAATCCCCTCGGTGTCCCGTCACGGATGAACGTGGGTCAGGTCCTCGAGACTCACCTCGGTTGGGCCGCGCGTGGCCTGGGGGCCCGTATTAACCGCATGCTCGAACAGCAGCAGGGGATTGCGGCCTTGCGGGATCTGCTGGAGCAGATCTACAACACCCCGGGCGTCGCGACCCGGGTGGATTTCAGCGAGTTCAGCGACGTTGATGTGCTGCGGCTCGCGGAGCGCCTGCGCGATGGCGTTCCGATGGGAACGCCGGTCTTCGATGGGGCGACAGAGGCCGAAATCCGGCATCTGTTGCAGTTAGCTGGACTTCCGGAGACGGGTCAGACCACCTTGTACGACGGTCGTACTGGGGATGCCTTCGAGCGCCCGGTTACAGTGGGTTACATGTATATGCTGAAGCTCAACCACCTGGTTGACGACAAGGTCCATGCCCGCTCGACCGGCCCCTATAGCCTGGTCACACAGCAGCCCTTGGGGGGCAAGGCCCAATTCGGGGGACAGCGCTTCGGTGAGATGGAGGTCTGGGCCCTCGAGGCCTATGGGGCTTCGTATACCCTGCAAGAAATGTTGACCGTGAAGTCGGACGACGTCAGCGGCCGCAACAAGATGTACAAGAACATCGTGGACGGGGACCATCGAATGGAGGCCGGTATGCCCGAGTCATTCAATGTCCTGCTCAAAGAGATCCGCAGCTTGGGGATCAATATCGAGCTGGAGGAGGATTGATCTCATTCCAATCACTGCGCGTGATGCCTACGATTGCCGCGATCATCGCCCGGGCCGTTCTCGGCGTTCGGGCGAAGGCCCGCCCGCTCGGAATGACGACCCGGTTCGGGCGGCCTCGGTGCTACACGTTCTCGGGCCGAGGGTCCGCTCGGCTTGGCTCCTTCTCTTGCACGATCCCAGCGCTACCGGCAACGGTATGCCCAACGATACGGTGACTTTCGATGCGTGAGCTAATGAACCTATTTCGGCCGGATCAGCTGGATAATTTTGACGGCATCCGCATCACGCTCGCCTCTCCAGAGCGGATTCGCGCCTGGTCCTTCGGTGAGGTCAAGAAGCCGGAGACCATCAATTACCGCACCTTCAAGCCGGAGCGAGATGGGCTGTTCTGCGCCAAGATCTTCGGGCCCCAAAAGGACTACGAATGCTTGTGTGGGAAGTATAAGCGGCTCAAGCATCGCGGCGTTGTCTGCGAGAAGTGCGGGGTTGAGGTCACCCAAAGCAAGGTTCGGCGGGAGCGCATGGGCCATATCGAGTTGGCCAGCCCCGTGGCTCACATCTGGTTCCTAAAGTCGCTGCCCTCGCGAATCGGCTTGCTGTTGGATATGACCCTGCGGGATATCGAACGGGTCTTGTACTTCGAGACCTTTGTGGTGATCAACGCCGGCATGACACCGCTCGAGCCGCGCCAATTGTTGACCGACGAAGGGTATCTGGAGGCCATTGAGGAGTACGGCGACGATTTCGATGCGCGCATGGGCGCGGAGGCGATCCTGGAGCTCCTGCGACAGATGGACCTGCAAACGGAGGCCAACAACCTGCGGGAGCAGATCGCCGAGACCAACTCGGAGACAAAGCTCAAGCGTCTGTCCAAGCGCCTTAAATTGATCGAGTCCTTTCTTGAGTCGGGCAATAAGGCCGAATGGATGATCATGACCGTCTTGCCGGTCTTGCCGCCGGATCTGCGGCCCCTTGTGCCGTTGGACGGCGGGCGGTTTGCGACCTCTGATCTCAACGATCTCTACCGTCGTGTCATCAACCGCAACAACCGTTTGAAGCGGCTGTTGGATCTCAATGCGCCGGACATCATTGTGCGCAATGAGAAGCGTATGCTACAGGAGGCGGTCGACGCTCTGCTGGATAATGGTCGTCGCGGACGCGCGATTACGGGCAGCAACAAGCGTCCCCTGAAGTCGCTTGCCGACATGATCAAAGGCAAGCAAGGCCGGTTCCGGCAGAATCTGCTCGGTAAGCGGGTGGACTACTCCGGCCGTTCGGTCATCGTGGTCGGGCCGACGCTCCGCTTGCACCAGTGTGGTCTCCCGAAAAAGATGGCCCTGGAGCTGTTCAAGCCGTTCATCTTTGGGAAGTTGATCCGACACGGCCTTACCCCGACAATCAAGGCGGCGAAGAAGATGGTCGAGCGGGAAAGCGGTCGCGTCTGGGACGTGCTCGAGGAGGTCATCCGCGAGCATCCGGTCCTGTTGAATCGCGCCCCGACCCTTCATCGCCTCGGGATCCAGGGGTTTGAGCCGGTGCTCATCGAGGGCAAGGCGATCCAGCTCCATCCGCTGGTCTGCGCGGCCTTCAATGCGGACTTTGATGGCGACCAGATGGCGGTCCACGTGCCGCTCTCGATCGAGGCCCAGCTCGAGGCCCGGGTGCAGATGATGTCCAGTAACAACATCCTCTCACCGGCCCACGGCGAGCCCATCATCGTGCCGTCTCAGGACATCGTCCTCGGGCTCTATTACATGAGTCGTGAGAAGGTGAACGGCAAGGGTGAAGGGATGATCTTTGCCGATGTGGATGAGGTCGAGCGGGCCTATCTCGCCGGTTACATCGAGTTGCAATCCCGGATTGAGGTACGGCTACCCGAGACGGTCATGCTCGGCGATCGCGAGACGTTGGGGAGCGGCAACCGCATCCGGACCACGGCGGGACGGGCACTCCTCGCGATGTTGCTTCCTGAGGGGATGCCATTCGAGATCATCGATCAGGATCTTAAGAAAAAGGCGATCTCCAGCCTCATCAATGAATGCTATCGGCGCGTCGGTCTGAAGGAGACCGTCGTCTTTGCCGACCGCTTGATGTATACCGGGTTTTACTATGCGACCCGGGCCGGGGTCTCGATCAGCTCCGCCGATATGGAGGTACCGGAGGCCAAGGCCGAGCGAATCGCCGAGGCCGAAGAACAGGTCAAGCAGGTTGAGCGCCAGCGTTCGGATGGAGCCCTGTCGACAGGTGAGAAATACAACAAGGTCGTCGATATCTGGAATCAAACCAACGATCAGGTCGCCAAGGCGATGATGGATCGGCTCGGCAAGGAGCAACGGGTCGATGCCGATGGTAATTCCGTGGAGCAGAAGTCGTTCAATTCGATCTTCATGATGGCCGATTCCGGGGCTCGCGGCTCGCAAACGCAGATCCGCCAGCTGGCCGGGATGCGGGGCCTCATGTCAAAGCCGGACGGTTCCATCATCGAGACCCCAATCACCGCGAATTTCCGCGAGGGGCTGAACGTCATCCAATACTTCATCTCCACGCACGGCGCGCGGAAGGGGCTGGCGGACACGGCGCTCAAGACCGCCAACTCGGGCTATCTGACACGTCGGCTCGTGGATGTGGCCCAGGATCTCGTGGTGACCGAACAGGATTGCGGGACCCAAGAGGGCATCCTCATGTCCCCCATCGTCGAGGGCGGGGATATCATGGCCACGCTTCGCGAGCGCATCCTGGGGCGGGTCGCTGCCCGAGACATCTACAACCCGGCCGGCGACCGGATCATCGCGGAGGCGGGAACCCTCATCGACGAAGCCCTGGTCGAGCGTATCGATGAGTACGGCGTCGACGAGGTCTTGGTACGGAGTGCGATTACCTGCGCGACCCGTTATGGGATGTGTGCCAAGTGCTACGGGCGTGATCTCGCCCGCGGTAATCTGATCAACGTGGGTGAGGCCGTCGGCGTGATCGCCGCCCAGAGCATCGGTGAGCCGGGGACCCAGCTGACCATGCGAACCTTCCACATCGGGGGCGCGGCGACCGGATCGGGTGCGGCCTCGAGCGTAGACGTCAAGCACAACGGCCGGATCAAGTTCCACAACTTGAAATCGGTGATCAATCGCAATGGTAACCACGTGGCCATCTCCCGTAAGTGCGAGCTTGGGGTCATCGATGAACTCGGCCGCGAGCGGGAGCGTTATAAGATCCCCTACGGCGCCGAAGTGATGATCGATGATGGTCAGGGCGTCGAACGGGGGCAGACCGTTGCGACCTGGGATCCGCACATGCATCCCGTCATCTCCGAGGTCAGTGGGGTCGCGCGCCATGTGGACTTCATCGAAGGCGTTACGGTGCGCTCGACGGAAGATAGCGAGACAGGCGTTTCTCGGCTGGAAGTCATGGATGCCAAGCAACGGGGTTCCAGCGCGAGCAAAGATCTGCGGCCGGGGGTGCGCATCGTCGACGCCGAGGGCGAAGACACCTTCTTGCCTGGCACCCAAGCACCGGCTCACTACACCGTACACGCGGGTGCGATCGTCGCGGTTCGTGACGGTCAAGCGATCGTGGTCGGTGACGTCATCGGTCGGATCCCGCAGGCCTCCTCCAAGACCCGGGATATCACCGGCGGTTTGCCCCGGGTTGCCGATCTGTTCGAGGCCCGTAAACCGAAGGATCCCGCGATCTTGGCCGAGATCGATGGGTTGGTCAGCTTCGGCAAGGAGACCAAGGGCAAGCAACGGTTGATCATTACAGCCGACGATGGGAGTCAGCACGAGGAGCTCATTCCCAAGTGGCGGAATGTCGACGTCTTTGAAGGCGAGCGGGTCGCCTGCGGTGAGGTGCTGGTGGCCGGTGAGCCCTCGCCACAGGATATCCTGCGGCTGCTCGGGACCGCCGACCTGGCCGCCTACCTTGTCAAGGAGATCCAGGATGTCTACCGGCTCCAGGGGGTGAAGCTCAACGACAAACACATCGAGGTCATCATCCGGCAGATGCTTCGTAAGGTCGAGGTGGATCATCCGGGGGATACCGTACTCCTCCAAGGCGAGCAGGCGGAACGCGCTCGAGTCGAGGAACTGAACGAACGGATGGAGGCGGGCAACAAGCAGCCGGCGACCTATCACAGCGTCATCTTGGGGATTACCAAGGCATCCTTGGTGACCGAGTCGTTTGTCTCTGCCGCCTCCTTCCAAGAGACGACCCGCGTATTGACCGACGCCGCGGTTCGTGGAAGCCGGGACGATCTGCGCGGTCTCAAGGAGAACGTCATCGTGGGTCGACTCATTCCGGCGGGGACCGGCTTCGCCTCGCACGAGGATCGACGGCGGAAGCGTCGTGGCCTGGCAGCCCGGGAGGCACCGCTTACGGGGCCGGTAGCGCCGGTCGGTGAGCCGGTCTCAGCGCCCTCGGATGCCCCCGTGGAGAGCCCGAGTGATGAGTCGTCCTAGGCAGGGTGGGCCTTGGTGGAATGGGTCAGGGTTGACAGGCGTATGATAATCGCCTACTCTCAACAGCTTAATTCGACAGGCCGGTCTCCGGCCTGTCGTTCGTTTTCTGGGGTGGAGAACGTTATGTCGACGATCAACCAGCTGGTGCGTAAGCCTCGCCAGCGCAAGGCCGAGAAGAGCAATGTGCCAGCGCTCGAGGCCTGCCCGCAGCGGCGTGGTGTGTGCACGCGGGTTTACACGACGACACCGAAAAAGCCGAATTCGGCGATGCGTAAGGTCGCTCGGGTCCGGCTGACGAACGGCTACGAGGTGAGTTCCTATATCGGGGGTGAAGGTCACAACCTGCAGGAACATTCGGTGGTGCTGATTCGGGGCGGGCGTGTCAAGGATCTTCCCGGGGTTCGCTACCACACCGTACGTGGTTCGCTTGATACCCAGGGGGTCAAGAACCGCAAGCAAGGTCGTTCCAAATACGGAACCAAGCGGGGCAAGGCGAAGAAATAACGCCATGCCCTCGGTGTCCAGCTGTGGGTTCGTAGTGCCCAGGCGGATCCGTTCCGTTTTCTCATCCCGATTCTCGTGAGACCCGCATCATGTCGAGACGACGCGAAGTCCCGAAACAAACCATCATGCCCGACCCGAAGTACAACAGTCGGGAACTGGGCAAGTTCATCAATATGCTCATGGTGAGCGGCAAAAAGTCGGTATCCGAGCGCTTAGTTTACGGGGCCCTTGATCAGATCCACCGCCGAACGAAGGGCGAGAATGGTCTGGAGGTCTTCAGTAAGGCCTTGGAGAATGTGAGTCCAGCCGTTGAGGTCAAGTCCCGACGAGTCGGCGGGGCCACCTATCAGGTCCCCGTCGAGGTTCGTTCGGTGCGGCGAATGACCTTGGCCATGCGTTGGCTGATCGACGCGGCCCGCAAGCGCAGCGAAAAATCCATGGCGCAGAAGCTGGCGGGTGAGTTTATGGATGCTGCCGAGAGTCGTGGGGCTGCGATCAAGAAGCGCGAAGATACGCATCGAATGGCAGAGGCTAATAAGGCCTTTGCTCATTACCGCTGGTAGATCAACTGGGTCCGCGGACCCGGGGCGAGGGTCATCGTGGCACGTCACACCGCGATTGAACGTTACCGAAATATCGGCATCATGGCGCACATCGATGCCGGCAAGACGACGACGACCGAGCGGGTGCTCTTTTATACGGGGGTCTCGCATAAGATCGGCGAGGTCCACGATGGAGCGGCGGTCATGGATTGGATGGAGCAGGAGCAGGAACGCGGGATCACGATTACATCGGCCGCAACCACCTGCTTCTGGTACGGCATGGACAAGCAATACCCGGAGCACCGCATCAACATCATCGATACCCCAGGGCACGTGGACTTCACGATTGAGGTCGAGCGTTCGCTGCGGGTGCTCGATGGCGCGATCGCCGTATTCTGTGCCGTCGGCGGCGTGGAGCCGCAATCCGAAACGGTGTGGCGTCAGGCGAATAAGTATTCCGTTCCGCGACTGGCCTTCGTCAACAAGATGGACCGGGCCGGGGCCGATTTCTTCCGCGTGATTGAACAGATCAAGGCCCGGCTTGCGGCTCAGCCGGTTCCCGTTCAGCTTCCGATCGGGGCCGAAGAGGGTTTCGCCGGGGTCATCGACCTCGTCGGGATGCACGCCATCTATTGGAATGCCGCTGATCGCGGGTTGACCTACGAGGCCACGGATATCCCGGCGGAGCTCCAAGAGACGGCTCAAGAATGGCGAGAGTATCTGATCGAATCCGCCGCCGAGGCCGATGAAGAGCTCATGGAGCGTTACCTCGAGTCGGGAACACTCGAGCCCTCGGACATCCGTCGCGGGATACGGGTCCGCACGCTAAACAACGAGATCGTTCCGGCCTACTGCGGTTCGGCCTTCAAGAATAAAGGGGTCCAAGCACTGCTCGACGGGGTCGTCGATTACTTGCCCTCGCCGGCCGATGTCTACGCGATCCAGGGGGAACTCCCGGACGGGACCGCCGCCGAGCGTCATGCCTTGGATGATGAGCCCTTTGCAGCACTGGCCTTTAAGATCGCAAGCGATCCGTACGTCGGGGCTTTAACATTCTTCCGCGTCTACTCGGGGGTCCTGCGCTCGGGCGATTCGGTGTACAACCCGATCAAGGAAAAGCGGGAACGTATCGGGCGCCTTCTGCAGATGCACTCGAACACGCGCGAAGAGCTCCATGCCGTTTGCGCCGGCGACATCGCCGCCGCCGTGGGGCTCAAGACGATCACGACCGGGGAGACGATTTGCGACCCGCAGCACGTGATCACCCTTGAGCGCATGGAGTTCCCGGAACCAGTTATTTCCGTTGCGATCGAGCCTAAGACGAAGGCGGATCAGGAAAAGATGGCCGTGGCACTCGGCAAGCTCGCCCAGGAGGATCCCTCGTTCCGAGTGCGGAGCGACGAGGAGTCCGGGCAGACCATCATCTCGGGGATGGGGGAGCTTCATCTCGACATCATCGTCGATCGCCTCAAACGAGAGTTCAAGGTCGCGGCGAACGTCGGGGCGCCTCAGGTCGCGTATCGCGAGACGATTCGTCAATCGGTCGAGACCGAGGGGCGTTTTGTTCGCCAGACGGGCGGACGGGGTCAATACGGCCATGTCTGGCTTAAGTTGGAACCGCGCGAACCCGGGAGTGGCTACGCATTCCTCAACGAGATCGTCGGCGGTGTTGTTCCGAAGGATTACATCCCCTCGGTCGACCGGGGTGTCCAAGAGCAGATGGCCTCCGGTATCCTGGCGGGTTACCCGGTCGTCGATGTTCGGGTACGGCTCTTCGATGGCTCCTATCACGACGTGGATTCGAGTGAAATGGCGTTCAAGGTCGCCGGGGCGCTTGCCTTCAAGGACGGTGCACTGCGTGCCTCGCCAGCGCTCCTCGAGCCGGTCATGAAGGTCGAGGTCAGCACCCCTGAAGAGTACATGGGGGATGTGATGGGCGATTTGAACCGACGGCGCGGCACTATGCAGGGGGTGGAAGATGTCACGATGGGCAAGATCCTGCGGGCGGAAGTCCCCTTGGCTGAGATGTTCGGCTATGCAACCGATCTGCGCTCGATGACCCAAGGCCGTGCCGCGTACTCGATGGAATTCTCTCGCTACGTGGAAACGCCGAACAGTGTGGCCGCGGGCGTCATTGAGAAGTCATCCTGACAAAGATAACGAGACGAGTGTGAGGTAAGTCATCCATGTCCAAGGAGAAGTTTGAGCGTACGAAGACGCACGTGAATGTGGGGACGATC
>CAYFWJ010000059.1:12881-16119 GCA_964346755.1 uncultured Ectothiorhodospiraceae bacterium | reverse complement strand
AAGTCGACGATTCGGAATTTGCCCCCGAACGGTACAGCCGGCTTGGCGCGCCAAGAGGTTAGGTGCTTGAGTCTCGACCCGCGGCCCCCGGCGAGGATGAGCGCCAACGACTCTCGGGTTAGGCGGCTGACGAAGCGAGGCGATTGCGGCATGAGATTAGGATCCTCGTGTCGATTGGCATCATGTCCTCGGTCTCGCTAAGGACCGGTGGATTGGGATTCAAGGGGTGAAGCCGGTCGCAGTGAGGCGGCAACGGGGCGACCGCCGTGGTCGACGAATGCGGCACCGAGTTTAGTACAATTAAGCCTATCATCGGCAGTGTTTTCCACCCTGATAGCCGTCAAAGGGGGCAACGTGAGCGATTCAAACACCCTCGATACCGACTTGCGACGACTCGTCGAAGGCCGCCATCACGAGGCGTTTTCGGTACTTGGGGCGCATCGCGAAGGCGACCAGACCCGGGTCCGGGTTTACCTGCCGTTCGCGCGTAGTGTGCATCTTCCGGATCTCGGGGTCGAGCTGACGCAACGATCCCGTGAGGGGATCTTCGAGTGGCTGGGTGACGGCTCGCGATTGCCGACCCACTATCGGGTGGCCTGGGAAGACGAGGCCGGCGTCGAACATACCTATGTGGATCCGTACACGTTCGATCCGCAGATCGGTGATCTGGATATGCACTGGTTCTCCGAGGGCCGGCATTGGCACGCCTATCGCTTCCTCGGGGCCCACCTGAGCCAGATCGACGGCATCGCCGGGACGCTCTTCGCCGTTTGGGCACCCAATGCCGAACGGGTCAGTGTGGTCGGTGACTTCAATCGGTGGGATGGTCGAGTGCATCCCATGCGGGCTCGCACGGGCAATGGATTGTGGGAGGTCTTCATCCCCGGGGTGGATGAAAACGCCCTGTACAAGTTCGAACTCCGCAACCGGGATAGTGGGGCGGTCATGGTCAAGATCGACCCCTACGCGCGCCGTTTCGAGGTACGCCCCGCCAATGCGGCCTTGGTGTGTGACGAGCCGGCGGTTTCCTGGGACGATCGTGAATGGATGACCAATCGGGTCCATCACGGCTGCCAGCATGCCCCCATGAGCATCTATGAGGTGCATCTCGGGTCTTGGATGCGGGATACCAACGGGGAATCCCTGGGGTATCGCGAGTTAGCGGAGCGGCTCTGCGACTACGTCACCGCGATGGGTTACACCCACGTGGAGCTGCTCCCCGTCACCGAACACCCCCTCGATATCTCCTGGGGTTATCAGAGCACCGGGTTTTTCGCGCCGACCAGCCGGTTTGGATCCCCGGATGATTTCCGCTATTTCGTCAATCACCTCCATGCGCACCGGATCGGCGTCCTGCTGGATTGGGTCCCGGGCCACTTCCCCCGGGATACGGTCGCTCTGGCCCGCTATGACGGAACGGCGTTGTACGAGCATGCGGATCCGCGCCAGGGGGAACACCGGGATTGGGGAACCCTGATCTTCAACTACGGGCGCAATGAGATCCGCTCCTTCCTGCTGTCGAGCGCCCTGTACTGGCTGGAGGAGTTCCACATCGATGGACTGCGGGTGGATGCCGTGGCCTCGATGCTCTATCTGGACTACTCCCGGGACTCCGGAGACTGGATTCCCAACAAATACGGGGGGCGTGAGAACCTCGAGGCCATCGATTTCCTTCGGGAGCTCAACGAGGTTGTGCACAGCCAGTACCCCGGCGCGGTCGTGGTCGCCGAGGAGTCGACGTCCTGGCCGCAGGTGAGCCGACCGACCTGGGTCGGCGGCCTGGGCTTTTCGATGAAGTGGAACATGGGTTGGATGAACGACACCCTCGTATACTTCGGCCACGATCCCATCTACCGTCAGTATCATCACAACAACCTGTCCTTCGGGTTGCTGTATGCCTTCACGGAGAATTTCATCCTCCCGTTCTCCCACGATGAAGTCGTCCACGGCAAAGGCTCGCTATTGAATCGGATGCCCGGCGATGAGTGGCAACGATTCGCCAACCTTCGGCTGCTCTACACCTTCATGTTTTCCTATCCCGGCAAGAAGCTGTTGTTTATGGGGTGTGATATCGGCCAGGGGCGGGAGTGGGACTCCGAAGCCAGTGTCGAATGGGACCTGTTGCAGTACGGCTACCACGAGGGGGTCCAGCGCCTGGTGCGGGACCTCAACCAGCTCTACGCCGATGAACCCAGCCTGCACTATCGCGATTTTGAGTCCCAGGGGTTCGAGTGGATCGATTGCCACGATGCCACGCAATCGACCCTCAGCTACCTCCGCCGGGACGACGATGATGTGTTGATCGCCGTGCTGAATTTCACCCCGGTGATCCGGGAGAACTTCGCCATCGGGGTACCCTACGCCGGACGCTACCAGGAGATCTTCAACTCCGATTCGGCGTTCTACCGGGGTAGCAACGCCGGCAACGCGGGGGAGCTCCACGCCGAGGCCTCGGAGTGGATGGGGCGGCCCTATCGTTTGGCCCTCACCCTGCCACCCCTGGCCGGCATCCTCTTGCGGCCGATGGACAGGCCCGCCAGTCGCTCGGGTCAAGACCTTCCCCCGGCCACCCGGTAGCACGGCGTCCGGGTCGATCGGGTGGCGTTTCCGACCCGATCGCCGATTAGGCCGGCGGTGGGCCCGCGACGGAGGGCTTTGGATCCATGGAGGCCTCGGCCCGCTCGATCAGGCGTTGACTGTCTTCCCCGTCCCGTGGGAAGACGGCGAGGCCCAATCCCACGGGTTCATCCGCTTCATCGGGATGGGCCTCGCGCTGTAGGTGCTTGAGCAGGGCCGAGATCACCTGTCGAGTCGGTTCGATCAGGGCATCGTGGTCGAGCCCGTGGATGAGAAAAGCCAGTAGGTCCCAATCCAATCGAGCGATGGACTCGCAGGGTCCCACGGCGGCCTCGATCGAGCGGATCAAACGGGCGAGTTGTGGCGGATCCTCATGCAGTGTCCAATGAGCCGGCGACCCGGTGTCGGTTCCGACGGGGGTTTGGCTGGGGGGCGTGCGGACCACGCAGACCCCGACCAGCGACGCCGCGGCGCTCGCGCGGTCGAGGGTTTGATGGAGGCGTTCGTGGAAGCCGTCGCGATTCAAGAGTCCGGTTCGTCTGTCGCGAAACGCCGGGCCGTGGAGCCGGCGCTCTAGGCTAATGGCCGGGCTGATCTCGCGCACGACCAGCGTCAGGGTATCCTCACCGGCGTAGCACACCCGGGACACACTCGCCTCGAT
>CAYFWJ010000059.1:0-12781 GCA_964346755.1 uncultured Ectothiorhodospiraceae bacterium | reverse complement strand
GGGTATCCAGGCCAATAACGGCGTCGAGGCCGAGGCGGAGTATGCGAAGGGTGAGATCCACATCGCGTCGGAACCCGTGAACCGCGGAATCGGTCGATGACCGGACGTGCATGAAACACCTATGCCTAGACGCGTCGAGCGTGAGGCAATCCTGAGTCGGCTCGATGAAAATGAGTCGCCGACCGTCGTGCTGGCCGGCGTTGGCCTATTGGCACCGCCTTCATTGGGGCCCGGGCGTCGCCCGGGCCGTAGGCCGAGGCGGGTGCCGTCGCGTCAGTCAGGAATCGGCGAGGCCTCGGCCTCGAAGCATTATCCGTTCGACTTATCCGCGGTTGGGGCTGTTCAGTCAGGGGCCTGGGTTCGGGGAGGAATCCCGACCATCCCCGGTTGCCTCGACCCCTGTCCCGATCGGTGGGTCGGGAGACCCCGGTCGTCTCGAGACCCGGCGCGGGTCACTACGTCCCTCCCCGTCAATCACTTCAGCCCAGGAGGCGTTCGTGCGCCCAGTGATCCCGTGGCTCATTGCAGCCACTCTTCTCGCTGTGTCCAATGCACCATCAGCGGAAAATACCAGCATACTCCAACGCGAAGGCACTGCCTACGATCGCGACACCGATGCGGTTTTGTACACCATTCATCACACCCGGTACTTCGCCGATGGACGACTCGACCGCGCGGTGGTGGAGTATCGGGACGAATCCGGCACGACCTTCGCGCGCAAGCGCTTGCAGTACACCCCGGGGCGTCCCTACAGGCCGGCGTTTCGGCTCAGTGACGAGCGCACCGGCCATCTTGAGGCGGTTGCCATCGAGGGCGATCAGGCGACGATCCGTTTCCGGAAGGACCGCAGCGCCTCGCTCAAGAGCAAGACGGTCGAGCTCCCGGAGGATGGGATCATCGACGCGGGGTTTCGTCCCTTCATCGAGGACCATTGGGACCCATTGACCGGCGATGAGACCCTACGTCGACCCTTCTTGGTGCCTTCGCGCCTGAGCTTTTTGAAGCTACGGCTGCGCCAGGTGGACACCGAGCGGAGCGGCGGCGAGACCCGACCCGTCTTCGAGATGGATTCGTCGTCGTTCTTCATCCGGCTGTTCGCCCCGACGCTGCGTATGGTCTTCGCCACCGATCCCCGCGAGTTACGGGTCTACGAGGGGGTTTCAGCGCTTCGGGATGCCAACGGGGACAGCTACAAGGTCCGGGTTCGCTTCGACTCCTGGGAGCCGGTCTCCGGCACCGCGACGGCGCCGGCTACGATCCGAGGTTTCGCGGGCGCGGCCGCACCCGCCGACTGATCCGGTGTATACTTCGGCCGGGGGTCGATTCGGACTCGGCCCCTGTCCTGATCCTCTCACCCTTTGCGCTTCAGGTTCATCGAAGTGAATCGAGATCCCATGTCGGACGCCCAACCCATCGAGATCATTGAAAACCTCTGGATCCCGCTCGCCGACGGAAGTCGACTGGCCGCGAAGATCTGGCGCCCCCGGGATGCAGAACGCCATCCGGTCCCGGCGGTGCTCGAGTACATCCCCTATCGCAAGCGGGATTTCAAGGCGGTGCGCGATGCCGAGATCCATGCGTACTTCGCCCATGCCGGTTACGCGGGGGTGCGTGTCGATCTCCGCGGCAGCGGCGATTCGACCGGCGTCCTCCGGGACGAATATCTGCAACAAGAACTGGACGACGGCCGCGAGGTCTTGCGTTGGCTCGCGGCTCAACCGTGGTGCAGTGGCCAGGTGGGCATGTTCGGCCTCTCCTGGGGCGGGTTCAACGGCCTGCAAATGGCGGCCCTCAATCCCCCGGAGCTCCACGCGGTCATCACGGTGTGCTCTTCGGATGATCGCTACGCCGATGACGTGCATTACATGGGGGGCTGCCTGCTCACCGATAATCTTTCCTGGGCATCGACCATGTTCGCCTACAACTCGTGCCCGCCGGATCCCCAGGTGGTCGGAGCGGGGTGGCGTGAGCGGTGGTTGGAGCGGCTTGAGGGATCCGGGCTGTGGTTGCACCCGTGGTTACAACATCAGCGCCGGGATGCCTATTGGGCCCATGCCTCGGTGTGTGAGGACTTCTCCCGCATCCAGTGTCCGATCTTCGCGGTCAGCGGCTGGGCCGACGGCTACTCGAACGCCGTGTTTCGCCTCGTGGAAAACCTCGAGGGACCGCGCAAGGGATTGATCGGCGCCTGGGGTCATAAGTATCCCCATACCGGTGGCCCGGGACCGGCGATCGATTTCCTCAACGAGTGTGTTCGATGGTGGGATCGTTGGCTCAAGGGCATCCCCAATGGCGTCGACGAAGAGCCGGTGCTGCGGGTCTGGATGCAGGACAGTACGACGCCGCTTTGGCCCGATCGGCCGGGACGGTGGATCGCCGAGTCCACGTGGCCAGCGCCGGAGATCGAGGCCCGCTCCCTCGCCCTCGAACGCGGCCATCTGAGCTGGAACGGCGCGGACATCGAGGCGGAGCCATCGCAGCTGACCCTCGAGAGCCCCCTCAGTGTCGGGCTGTTCGCCGGCAAGTGGTATTCCTACGCCGAATCCACCGACCTTCCGTGGGATCAGCGAGAGGAAGACGGCGGCGCCCTGGTCTTCGACACCCCACCGCTTGCCGAGGACGTGGAGTTGCTCGGTGCGCCGGAGGTGGAGCTGCAGATTGCCGCCGACAAGCCGGTCGCCATGGTCGCCGCTCGCCTCTCGGATGTCGCCCCCAGCGGCCATGCGACCCGCGTGACCTACGGCCTGCTCAACCTGACCCATCGTCACAGCCATGCCGTCCCCGAGCCCCTGGAGCCCGGCCGTTTCTACCGGGTGACGGTGCCACTCAACCGTGTCGGTCAACGCTTCCGAGCGGGCAACCGGATTCGGCTCAGCCTGTCCTCTTCCTACTGGCCCTTGGCGTGGCCCGCACCGGAATCGGCCCGCCTGACGCTCGAGACGCGAGGATCCCACCTTCACTTGCCCCTCCGCCCACCGAAGGCGGCGGATGCTGCGCTGCGGGATCTCGGGACGCCCACGGCCAGCGAACCACCGGCGACGACACTGATTGCCCCCGCGCGCCGGGAATGGCAGGTGGTTCACAACCTGGCCTCGAATACCGTCAGCCTTGAGGTGGTCAACAACGATCCGCGATATCGGCTTGACGCGATCGATCTCGAGATCCAAAAGGATGTTCGGGAGGTCTATCGCTATCAGAACGATAACTACGCCACCCTGCGGGGCGAAGTCGAGAGCACCCGGAGCTTCAAACGGGGGGACTGGCATGCGTGGACGGTGACCCGAACCGTGTTGACCTCCACGGAGACCGCCTTCCGCATCCGGGCGACATTGGATGCCTACGAAGGGGATACCCGCGTCTTCGCAAAGAGTTGGGACGAAACCGTGTCACGGGATCTGCTTTAGGGTCGAATGGGTGGCTCAGGGGCGTCGCAATGGCTCAAAGCGGCGTCGGCCTGAGCCCCAACGGAGACCGTCGCGCGTCCCGCCTGCGGCCCCGTGCCTTCCACGCCGCCGGCCAGGAAGCCCGACGGTTCGTCATCCAACGAATCTTGCGCCAGGGATCATCCATGGTAAAGCACCTATTCATCGTCGGTCTGGACCCGTTCAATCGAGCCAAGCTCGAGCGGCTGCCCCAGGCCGCGGACTGTCAGTTTCACACGGCACTCGACATTGCGGACATCCGCCATGTCGCGGAATACGACATCGACGCCTTGATCGAGCAGGCCATCACCCGTATCGAGTCGGCGGGTGTCCCGGTCGATGGGGTGGCCAGCTACTACGACTTCCCGGGGACCGTCCTCGCGGCGGTCCTCGCCGAGCATTTCGGCACACCGCATGCCAGCCTGGAAAGCATAATCAAATGCGAACACAAATATTGGAGTCGACTCGAACAGCAAAAGGTGATCCCGCATCACATCCCGCCGTTTCGGGCCTTCGATCCCTTCGACCCCGATGCCTTCCAGAAGCTGGACCTGCTGCCGCCCTACTGGATCAAGCCCATCAAGTCGTTTCGCTCGTTCCTCGCCTACCGCATCAACGATGAGCGGCAGTTCAACGAGGTGATGCAGGTGTGCCAGGCCCGGGCGGGTTTCCTGGTGGACCCCTTCCGCCGGCTCATGGATCGATTCGATATGCCGGATGAGCTCGCCCATATGCCAGAGACCTTCATCGCCGAAGGCCTGATCGGTGGGGCGCAGTGCACCTTGGAGGGTTATGTCGTCGATGGGAGCGTGAGTGTCTACGGCGTGGTCGACTCGGTGCGCGAATCCGACAGCTCGTCGTTCTCGCGCTACGAGTATCCCTCGCGCCTCCCCCTGGAGATCCAGCACCGGATGATCGACGTCGCGCGGGCCGCGATCCGCGCCATCGGGCTCGATAACAGTCCCTTCAATGTGGAGTTCTTCTACGATCAGACCGCTGACAACGTCTGGCTCCTCGAGATCAATCCCCGGATCTCGCAGGCGCACTCGGACATCTTCGAGAAGGTCCACGGCCACTCCCATCACGCCATCCTGGTCGATCTGGCCCTCGGGCGGAAGCCCGCCCCGATGGAGCGGCATGGTCGGTTCAACGTGGCCGCGCACTTTATGCTCCGGACCTTCGAGCGCGGGCGAATCAGTCGGATCCCCAGCCAACAGGCCCTGGAGCGGATTCAAGAGCGTTTACCCGGTACCGTGGTCAAGATCCCGGTCCAAGTGGGCCAGCACCTGGACGATCTCCAGGGGCAGGACAGCTACAGCTACGAACTGGCGAACGTGTTCATCGGGGGGCGGGATCAGGCGGATCTCCTCGACCAATACGATCAGGTCCTGATGGCCCTGCAGTTCGAGGTGGACAAGGATACCGAGACCATCGTGCACTGAGCCCGCGCGGCATGGCGGCTCCCCGCCGCCGGTCCCGAGATCGGCAGCCTCAGCCGCGACCGTAGTGGTCCTCGAAGCGAACGATGTCGTCTTCGCCGAGGTAACTGCCGGATTGCACCTCGATGATCTCCAGGGGGATGACGCCGGGGTTTTCGAGGCGGTGGCGGGTTCCCAGGGGGATGTACGTGGATTGGTCTTCGGACAGGAGCATGGAGTCCTCATCCCGGGTGATCCGGGCGGTCCCCTCGACGACGACCCAGTGTTCGGCACGATGATGGTGCATCTGGAGCGAGAGGCTGGCCCCCGGCTTGACGCGAATCCGCTTGACCTGGAAGCGATGGCCGAGGGCGATGGTCTCGTAGGTCCCCCAGGGGCGATGCACTTGCCGGTGGGTGAGCGGCTCGTGCCGGCCATCGGCCCGCAAGCGGTTGACGAGGGTCTTGACGTCCTGCACCCGATCGCGGGCGGCGACGAGGACGGCATCGCCGGTCTCCACGATGATCTGATCCTGCACCCCGAGGGCGGCGACGAGGCGATTCGTCGCGGCGACGTAGCTATCCTGGACCGCCTCGAGCACGACATCGCCACTCACCACGTTGCCTGCCTCATCCTTCGAACCAACCTCCCACAGCGATGACCAGGCCCCGACGTCATCCCAGCCGACGTCCATGGAGACAACGACGGCCGCGTCGGTGTGTTCCATGACCGCGTAATCGATGGATTCCTTGGGGCAGGCCGCGAAGATCTCCGCGTCCACCCGGGTGAATTCCAGATCCCGCTGGGCGGTTCCGCTCGCATCCCCCGCGATGCGGTGGATGGTCGGGGCGAAGCGTTCCAACTCGTCGAGGAAGCGCTGCGCGGCGCCCACGAACATCCCACTGTTCCAGTCGTATTCGCCGGAGGCGACGTATCCTTCAGCGGTCGGCTGGTCCGGCTTCTCGACGAAGCCCTGGACCGCGAAGACCCCATCCGCCTCGCCGAGGGGGTGGCCGCGGCGGATGTAACCGTAGCCGGTATGCGGGCTGCGAGGCTGGATCCCGAAGGTTACCAGGTGCCCGTCGACGGCCATGGCGACCGCCTTCGCCAGGGCCTCCTGAAAGCCGTGGGTATCTTGGATGATGTGATCGGCCGGGAGCACGACCAGCACCGCGTCGGGGTTGTCGCGGGCCACCTCGAAGGCGGCCAGGCCCAAGGCCGGGGCGGTGTTCTTCCCCTCCGGCTCGAGGAGGATCGTCTGAGGCTGGATGTCGATGGCCCGGAACTGCTCGGCCACCAGGAATCGATGGGCCTCATTGCAGACCACCACGGGGTCGCCGAGATGGGTTACGCCATCGAGTCGTTGGACGGTGTCTTGGAGCAAGGTCGCCTCGCCGGCCAAGGCCAAGAACTGCTTGGGGTAGAGTTCGCGGGAGAGCGGCCACAGGCGGGTACCGGAGCCGCCTGAGAGAATCACAGGGACGATCGTCATAGGGTCGAGCTCGGTTGCGAAGGGGACGGGCGATGAACGATCCGGGCCATGCGCTTGGCATGGCATCCGAGTCTAGCCGGTCACCGTTCGGCCACCAATGGGTCGCGTCCGCGTCTAAGGCGCCCGCGCGGGGCGCCTGGGCGATCAGCCCGCGGTGTCTCGGCCCGCGGTGCGCTGCCAGGCCCCGACGGCGAAGGCGAGCCAGCCGATGAGGAAGGCGAGTCCGCCAAGCGGGGTGATCGCCCCCAGCCACCCAATGTCCGTCAGGACCAGCGCGTACAGACTGCCGCTGAATAACACCAGGCCGATGATCCAACTGATGGCCGCCACATGAAGGCTCCACGGGGCGGGCGCCGGCCCCCAGAGGAGGCCGAGCGCGAGCAACGCCAGGGTATGGCGGAACTGATAATCGACCGCGGTTTGGTAGACTGCCAAGCGATCCGGCCCTAGCGTCGCCTCGAGTCCATGGGCACCGAAGGCACCGAGGAGAACGGCCAGGAAGCCACTGATCCCGGCGATGAGGAGGATGCCGCGCATGGATTACCTCAGGAGTGAGGCGGCAGGCCGGGATGCCCGTGGGTGCGGCCTGCACGCGTCTTGCTTCAGGGATCGCGATGGATTCGGGCGGACGGTATGTCCGAGCCGAAGCCTTCGTTATCATAAGGGCTCGCCGAAATGCCGTATACGGTGGCGATGTCTTTAGCGTGAATTCGTTCAATCCAGCCCAGGGGGATCGTCTCGCTCATGGAAAATACCCGTTTCATGGTCGATACCCTCGGTTCACCCGAGCGGGAGAACCCCATCGCGCGCATGGGGGACTTCGAGTTCGTCGACGAGGGGCAGCGGCTACTGTACAACCCGCACACCTCGGCGCTGCCGTTAGGCGAGACCGACGGCGAGGCACCGCCCGCCAGTTTCGAGCTCGCGGGCCCACGGCGGCGGATCTACTTCGATCCCGGGCAGGTGCGCGCGGCCATCGTCACCTGCGGCGGGTTGTGCCCGGGGCTGAACGGGGTGATCCGCTACCTGGTCATGGAACTGTGGCATCGCTATGGCTGCCAGCAGATCTACGGCGTACGCTATGGTTACCATGGGCTCGGACCTGAGAGCCCGGATCTGGTCCCCCTGCGTCCGTCTGATGTCTCGGAGATCCATTCACAAGGCGGTACCATCCTCGGTTCATCCCGGGGAACCCCCGGTGTGGAGGCCATCGTCGATACCTTGGAGCGCCGGGGCATCAATATGCTCTTCACCATCGGGGGCGATGGCACGATGCGGGGCGCCGCGGCCATCTGGGAGGCAGCTCAGGTGCGCCGCCTGAAGCTGTCCATTATCGGGATCCCCAAGACCATCGACAATGATATCCCCTACGTGCGCCGCTCCTTCGGCTTTGAGACGGCCGTCGGCGTCGCCACGGGCTCCATCCACTCAGCGCACGTCGAGGCCCGGGGCACCCACAACGGCATCGGCCTGGTCAAGCTGATGGGCCGACACTCGGGGTATATCGCGGCGAGCGCCGCCCTCGCCGCCGGGCATGCCAACTTCTGCCTAATCCCTGAGGTGCCGTTTGGACTCGAGGGAGATAATGGGTTGCTCGCCCTCCTCGACCGGCGGCTCGCCGAGCGCCAGCATGCGGTCCTCGTGGTTGCCGAGGGAGCTGGTCAGGAGTTTTTCGAGGGCGCCGAGACCGGCTACGATGCTTCGGGCAATGCCAAACTCGGGGATATCGGGGGATACCTGCGCCGGCGCCTCGAGCAGCATTTTGATGCGCGCGGGATCGGGATCGCCCTGAAGTACATCGACCCGAGCTACATGATCCGCTCGGCCCCGGCCAACCCGAACGACCAGCTATTCTGTGCGCGCATGGCCCAGAACGCGGTCCATGCCGGTATGGCCGGTAAATCCGGTATGCTCGTCGGTTATTGGCTCGGGCGGGTCACCCACGTACCGATGCGGGCCCTGGAGCAGCGCCAGAATCACATCAACCCGAAGGGCGAGTTGTGGTTCAACGTGCTCGAGACCACCGGCCAGCCGAGTCGTATCGGCAATCCCGCCAAGGCACCGCACCTGGCTGCGTCCGCTGCCGGGGTCTGACCGGCCGGTTCCCGTGCCCCACGAAAGGCCGCCACGGCGTCGCCCGCTCCAACGCGTTTTAAGACGAAGGATGAAGCAATGGCATCAACGGCGCAGAATACCCCGATCGTCCTGGTCTTGGCCGGGCTGGATCCGAGCGGTGGGGCCGGCATCCAGGCGGATATCGAGTCCGTCGCCGCCAACGGGGGCCATGCCACCAGTGTCCTGACCGCACTGACGGTCCAGGACACCCAGCATGCCTACGGGGTCGTGCCGACCGATCCCGATTGGATCCTGCACGCCGCCCGGACGGTGCTCGCGGATCTGCCTGTGGCGGCGATCAAGATCGGCGTGGTTCCGGATCGGCCGGGGGTCGAGGCCATCGAGACCCTGCTCGCCGAGTATCCCCGGATCCCGGTGGTGCTCGACCCGGTTTTGTTGTCCGGGGGCGGCGATCCCTTGAGCGAGGATCCGACGGGTGAGGCCCTGCGGGATCGGTTGATGCCCTACGCCACGGTCATCACCCCCAATGCCGCGGAGGCCATGGCCCTGTGCCCGGGGGCCGACAGTCGGGAGGCTTGCGCCATGGGCTTGGTCGAATACGGCTGCGATTACGTGTTGATCACCGGGGGGGATGAGGCCGAGGGTGCCTCGGCGATCAACCGGCTCGCCAACGCCCACGGGGTCGTGGAACGCTTCACCTACCCGCGGCTCGAAGGCCGTTTCCACGGGTCCGGTTGTACGCTCGCATCGGCCATCGCCACGCATCTGGGGCACGGGGCCGATCCGGTCAGCGCGGTCCGTCAAGGGGGCGACTACACCTGGCAGACCCTGCGTGCGGCCCGTTCGTTGGGGCGGGGCCAGCGGGTGCCGGACCGCTTCTACTGGGCCCGGGACTCGGAGGAGGGATAACCCGCATGAATCCATCGAATCCATTGCGCGGTCTGTACGCGATCACCGATGCCAAGCTGCTGCGCGGCCCCGGGCTCGTGCCAGGGGTCGAGGCGGCCTTGCGTGGCGGTGCCCGCGTGATCCAGTACCGGGATAAGGGCGGCGACGCGGCCCGCCGACGCCACGAGGTCGAGCAGCTCCTGGCGGTGTGCCGGCGCTTTGATGTGCCCCTGCTGATCAACGACGACTTGGAGCTGGCGCAGGCCACCGGCGCCGATGGCGTCCATCTGGGTGCCGAGGATCCGCGGGTCGCCCAGGCGCGGGATCGCCTGGGTCGCAGCGCCCTGATCGGCGCGAGTTGCTACGCGTCGCTCGAACTCGCCCATCGCATGGTGCGCGAGGGGGCGACCTACGTGGCCTTCGGCAGCATGTACCCCTCGCTCACCAAGCCGGACTCGCCGCTCGCCTCCCTGGCCTTGCTGACCCAGGCCAGGCGGGTGATGGATGTCCCCATCTGTGCGGTCGGCGGGATCACAGCCGAGACCATCGACGAGGTCGTCGATACGGGTGCGGATCTGATCGCGGTAGTCTCCAGCGTCTTCGCGGCGCCCGACATCGAGGCCGCGACCCGATCCCTCGCCGAACGTTGCCCCGGCGGGGCGGCCACGGCCTAGTTGCCTTCGGGGCGAGTCGCCCGGCGCGTCGCCCTGCCTCTGCCCTCTTTTCCCTTGCGAGGTCTCCATGTCCGAGATCACATCTCACAGCCTGTTCCAGACCGCTCAACAACGCATTCCCGGGGGCGTCAATTCCCCCGTGCGGGCCTTCCGCGGGGTCGGTGGCGAGCCGCTGTTCATCGCCCGCGCCGAAGGGCCCTACATGTACGACGTCGAGGGCAAGCGCTACATCGACTACGTCGGCTCTTGGGGCCCCATGGTCCTGGGGCATGCCCAACCCGAGATCCTCGCCGCCGTGCGTGCCGCCCTCGACAACGGCTTGAGCTTCGGGGCCCCGACCGCCATCGAGAACGAGGTTGCGGAGAAACTGTGTGAGCTGGTGCCGTCCATGGACATGGTGCGGATGACCAACTCGGGTACCGAGGCTACCATGAGCGCCCTACGGCTCGCCCGTGGCTACACCGGCCGGGACAAGGTCATCAAGTTCGAAGGCAACTACCACGGCCACGTGGATTCCCTGCTGGTTAAGGCCGGCTCCGGCGCCCTGACGCTGGGGACACCCAGCTCCCCCGGCGTCCCCGCCAGCCTGGCCGAGCACACGTTGACCGCCCGCTATAACCACGCCGAAGACGTTGAGGCCATTATGGCCGAGCGGGGCGACGAGATCGGCGCCATCATGGTCGAGCCCATCGCGGGCAACATGAACTGCGTCCCGCCGGTGCCCGGCTTCCTCGAGAAGCTCCGCGAGCTCGCGGACCAACACGGCGCCGTGCTGATATTCGATGAGGTCATGACCGGCTTTCGGGTCGCCAAGGGCGGAGCCCAGGCCCACTACGGCGTCACCCCGGATCTGACCTGCCTCGGCAAGATCATCGGCGGCGGCATGCCCGTCGGGGCCTTCGGCGGCAAGCGCGCTATCATGGAGTACCTCTCGCCGCTCGGGCCCGTCTATCAGGCCGGGACGCTGGCCGGTAACCCCATCGCCATGACCGCCGGTCTGAAGACCCTCGAACTGCTCTCGGAGCCGGGCGTCCATGACACCCTCGATCGGTCCGCGAAGCGCCTGTGCGATGGGCTGCGGGCGCGCGCCGAGGCGGCCGGGATCCCCCTGCGCACCAATCAGGTCGGTGGCATGATGGGGCTGTTCTTCACCGATGCCCCGGAAGTGGCCGACTTCGAGACGGTGAGCCACAGCAACCTCGATCAGTTCCGGCGGTTCTTCCACGGGATGCTTGAGGCCGGGGTCTACCTCGCACCCTCGGCGTTCGAGGCCGGTTTTATCTCCACCACGCACGACGACGCCGTCATCGACACCACCCTGGACCTGGCCGAGCGCGTTCTGAACGGCCTGGCGACCGCCTGAACGAGGTGCCGACGGTCTCGGGGGCGTCGGGTTGTCGCGCCGAGACCGTCGATTGGTCATGAACCACCGTCTCGGTCGCGCCGGCATCCTGTGGCTTATGGCGATCCTCGCATCCAGCGGGTTCGTCATCGCACCCGCTTGGGCGGATGGCACGCTCGAGGCCTTCGAAGCGGATGTCACCGACGACCCGGCCGACGAAGCGCGCACGTCGGACGAGGAAGACGACGATGTGAACGCCTGGGTCGCTGCCTTCTGGGGCGAGGTGTTGCGGGAATGGGTCGAGTTGACCTTTGTGTACGGGGGGCTCGGTAGCTGGTACCGGATCGTCGCCCCCCCGGAACCGCGCTTCGAGATCGCCCCACGCCGGCGCGGTGAGCCGCTCATCCCCCTAGCGCGAGTCGATCTCAGCTATCAGGCGGTCGAAGCCGATGTTCAGGCCATCCACCTCCAAACGGAACTCGGCTACGGTCCGCTGGGCGTTCATGTGGATGCCACCCGTTATCGGGAACGCGAGCCGGACGACACCCTCACCCTCATCCGATCCCTGGCCCTCTATCGGATGTCGTTGGGCGGGCGAGTCGAGCTGGATCTCGGGTTAGGGGCCCTCACCCTGCCGGGAGACACGACCACAACCCGCGCCCTCGGCTCCCTCCCCCTGCGGATCCATCCCAGCCAACACTGGGGCCTGGAACTCCGCCCGTCCTGGGCGGAGCGGGTCAACGACTACGACCTCGCCCTGATGCTGAACCGGGATTTTGCCTCGCTCAAGCTTGGCTATCGCTGGACGCATAGTCCCTCGGAATCCCTCGATGGCCCATACGTCGGGTTGTCGTTTCGTCTTTAGAGGGGCTGGTCCGTCGGCCCCGCCTCGCAGCTGGCTGGATGCGGGCTTGTTTCCCCCCGCGATGTCTTGGGCGCCCCTGAGGCCCGCCGGCATCGGATCTGTTCATTCCAAGACCGCTTGTTTACAATGACGCAGCCAAGGGTCCCGACACCCCGAGCAAACGGCTGATGCCGCCGCCCTGCCGGGCTCGGCCGCGCGCCTTGACGAGTCGTTCATCACGGTTTTTGAGGCCAACCCCCGGGTACTGGGGCGATTTTCTCCCCCTGCGATCGCGCCGACCGTTGGAAGGCGGGCGGCCCACGAGTCGCCGATCGCCTCCCCGCCGGTTCGAGCCAGGATGGGCCGCACGCCAGAGTTGCATTCGAGTATTCATGAGCATGGTTAGACGGGCTGCGATCGCCCTCGGGTTCGTTTCGGTACTGACGCTACTCGCCTCCCCTGCCCTGAGTGAACCGTTCGCCGAACCCGGCGACCTGCGGCTCCGGCATGATCTGCGTCTGTTGAGCGACCACGGATACCTCCCGATGACCCTCGGGGCCTGGCCGATCGCCTGGCCCGACGTCGATCGAGCCCTCACGCGAGTCGATGCCACGGACGCGGACAA
>CAYFWJ010000058.1:0-16287 GCA_964346755.1 uncultured Ectothiorhodospiraceae bacterium | reverse complement strand
TGGGGACCGATGCGCTTCGCGGACTCAGCGCATCCTACGATGCGGACTCGGGCGTAGCCGGGGGGGTTCGTCGGATGTGCCGACGTAAGGAGGCGCATCGGTTGTTCGAGCGCAATCGGTTCCCATGGGCCGGGGGAGCGGGAACTGGGGACCGATGCGCTTCGCGGACTCAGCGCATCCTACGATGCGGACTCGGGCGTGGCCGGGGGGGGCGTAGGATGTGCCGACGTGAGGAGGCGCATCGGTTGTCCGTAGCGCATCCGAGGCGGCTCGCGGTGCGTTGGTGCCGAATCCCGGTTAATCGGAGCCCGACGACACAACAGCGTCCGGGGCAAGCCCCGGATACACCACGGCGCCGTCCCGAATGTTGACGGCACCGGCGAGGGCGGGGTCGTCGAGGCCGACCTCCAGCAGTCGAACCACGTAGGGCAAGAGGACGGAGGAGAGCGCCTGACTGGCGGTGCGCGGGACGGCACCCGGCATGTTGGTGACGCCAAAGTGGGTGACGTCGTGGACGCGGAAGGTGGGCGCATCGTAGTTGGTGGGTCGCATGGTCGCGACGCAACCGCCCTGGTCGATGGCCAGGTCGACGATGGCGCTGCCCGAGGGCATATCCGCCACCATGGATTCGGTGATGACGTGGGGGGCGCGTTGTCCGGTTCGCAGGACGGCGCCGACGACCAGGTCGGCTCGACGGGTCGCCTCGGCGACGGCATCCGGTTCGGCGGCCAGGGTGGTGACGTTGGGGCCGAGGCGGCGCATGGCAGCGAGTTTGGCCCGGTCCACGTCGAGGCCCACGACCTCGCTCCCGGTGGCGACCGCCGCCTCGAGGGCCGCGCCTCCCGCGTTACCGCAGCCGACGATGACCACTCGACCCCGTTCCGCCCCATTGACCCCGCCGAGCATCACGCCGCGTCCGCCGTGGGCGAAGTGCAACAGATTGGTCCCGAGGTGGATCGCCAGGCGCCCAGCAACCTCGCTCATCGGGGCGAGCAGGGGCAACCCGCCGTGCTCGGCGAGGGTCTCGAAGCCGATGGCGGTCGCGCCGATGCCCTCGAGCTGCCGGGTCAGCTCGGGTTCCGCGGCCAGATGGAGAAAACAGAACAAGATGTGGTCTGACCGCACATACTGGAGGTCGTCTGCGATCGGCTCCTTGACCTTCACCAGATGCGTGGCCCGCTGAAAGGCCTCGGCCCGCGGCACAACGGTTGCACCGCGGGTCTGGTAATCCGCGTCGGTGAACCCCGCCCCTTGACCGGCCCCCGCTTCAACCCAGACCGTGTGACCGCGTTGCACGAGCGTGCCGCAGGCGGTCGGGCTGAGGGCGACCCGTCCCTCGCGTGGTTTGACCTCGCGGAGCACAGCAATGGACATGACGGTGGCTCCTTTACGCCCCTGGGGCGTTTACCTAGTATTTTGATAACGCGCTGAGCCCGGCTCGCTCCGTCGAACCGCGCGTCAGCCGGCCCGAACATCCAGCTCGAGGAGACTCCCGATGACCGACAACGACGATTGGTCCAATGCCAAACACGCCCGCCTGCTCATCCTCGGTTCCGGCCCGGGCGGCTATACCGCGGCCGTGTATGCCGCCCGAGCCAACCTGAGTCCGGTGCTAGTCACCGGCCTGGAGATGGGGGGTCAGCTGACCACCACCACAGACGTCGACAACTGGCCCGGCGATGACGAGGGGGTCCAGGGGCCGGAGCTCATGGATCGGATGCGTCGCCACGCCGAGCGCTTCGATACCGAGGTGTTGTTCGACCATATCCACGGCGTCGACCTCAGCATCCGACCGTTCCGCCTGTCCGGAGATTCCGGGCGTTACACCTGTGATTCGCTGATCATCGCCACGGGGGCGACGGCGCGCTACCTCGGTCTGCCCTCGGAGGATGCCTTCAAGGGCAAGGGGGTCTCGGCCTGCGCGACCTGCGATGGATTCTTCTACCGCAACCAGGACGTCGCCGTTGTGGGCGGGGGCAACACGGCCGTCGAGGAGGCCCTGTACCTGTCGAAGATCGCCTCCCACGTGACCCTGGTCCATCGGCGAGACAGCCTGCGGGCCGAAAAGATCCTCCAGGACAAGCTCTTCGAGCGCCTGGCGCCGGAAGGCAACGTAACGGTCCAGTGGAATCATGTGGTCGACGAGGTCCTCGGTGACCCCACCGGCGTGACCGGTCTGCGCACCCGCCAGGTCGCCGATGGCACCACCCAGGATCTGGAGCTGCAGGGGGTGTTCATCGCCATCGGTCATGTCCCGAACACCAGCATCTTCGAGGGCCATCTGGACATGGAAGGAGGTTACATCAAGGTCAAGGGTGGAAGCGAGGGCAATGCCACGGCGACGAGCGTCCCCGGCGTCTTCGCCGCGGGGGATGTCATGGACCACGTGTATCGCCAGGCGGTGACCTCCGCGGGCACGGGCTGCATGGCGGCCCTAGACGCCGAACGCTACCTGGAGACCATCGAGGCGTGACCCGGCCGATCCCTGGGCAGCCCGGCTTGGAGCGTATCCGTGGAACTGCGCATCGCCGATGACTTGAAGCAGATCCCGGCGACGACCTGGGACAGCCTCGTGGGGACCGACCAACCCTTCCTGCAGCACGGGTTCCTGGAGGGGCTGGAGGCCCACGGATGCCTGGGCGCCGAGCGGGGCTGGCACCCGGCCCATCTTTTGCTTCACGAGGGAGAGACCCTAGTCGCGGCCGCCCCCGCCTACCTGAAGACCAACAGCATCGGCGAGTTCGTCTTCGACTGGGGCTGGGCGGATGCCTACGCCCGCATGGGCCGGCGCTACTACCCGAAACTCGTGGTGGCCGTCCCTTACACGCCCATCGTGGGGCCGCGGGTGCTCGTGCGTGAGGCGGACTTCGCTGCTGAGGCGACCCGCCTGCTCGCCCACGGGGCGCAACAGTTCTGCGAGGAGCAGGGCTTCTCGAGCGCCCATTGGTTGTTCCCCCCGGCGGAGTCCCTGGCCTCCATCCAGGCCGCGGGGGGGTACGTGTCCCGTCTCGGGTGCCAGTACCATTGGATGAATGCGGGATACGCCGACTTCGATGATTTCTTAGCCCGGCTTAGTGCCGATAAGCGCAAGAAGATCAAACGGGAGCGGCGTCGGGTTCGGGATGCCGGTATCCACCTGGAGGTGCGTCATGGCAGCGAGCTCAGGGCGGCGGACTGGGACCGGATCTATCAGTTCTACCTGAATACTTATGACCGCAAATGGGGCATCCCGGGGTTGACCGCCGAGTTCTTCCCGGCCCTCGGGGAACGGCTAGGGGATGCGGCGGTGGCCGTGTTCGCCAAAGAGGGCGAGCAGACCGTGGCCATGGCCTTGAACCTGCGCGACAACGTGGGTTTGTATGGCCGCTACTGGGGCTGCCAGGCGCAATACCATAGCCTGCACTTCGAGACATGCTATTACGCCGGCATCGAGTATGCGATCGAGGCCGGGCTCGAGCGCTTCGAACCCGGGGCGCAAGGGGAGCACAAGATCAGTCGGGGGTTCTTGCCCAGCCGGACCTATTCGGCGCACTGGATCAAGGACGCCGATTTCCGGGAGGCCGTCACCGACTTCTGTCGACGGGAAGAGAACGCCATGGAGGCCCAGTGTGAAGGCCTCGCAGCCCATTCCCCGTTTAAGGCATCGGCCCCATGACACGCCATGTCCCGAGTACCTTGGTTGCATCCCTTGGACGAGTTGACGCCCTTCCCCGACGCCACCAACGCCCTCGATGAGCCCGATGGCCTGCTCGCCATCGGCGGTAATCTCGGACCGGCCCGGCTCATGGAGGCCTACCGGCACGGCATCTTCCCGTGGTTCGGACCCGACGACCCGATCCTGTGGTGGTCGCCGGATCCCCGGGCGGTGCTCTTCATCGATCGTTTTCGGGTGGCTCGGAGTCTGCGTCGCCTCGTGCAGCATCCGGTCTTTGGCATCACCTTCGATCAAGACTTCGCGGCGGTGATCCGCGGTTGTGCGGCCCCCCGTCGAGATACCGGCGAGACCTGGATCACCCCGGCCATGATCGAGGCCTACGAGCATTTGCATCGGCTCGGCTACGCCCACTCCGTAGAGGTCTGGCAGGACGGGGCGTTGGTCGGGGGGCTGTACGGGGTGGCAATTGGGGGGGTCTTCTCCGGCGAGTCGATGTTCAGCCGAGCGAGCAACGCCTCCAAGGTGGCGTTGGTGTATCTCATCGCCCTGTTGCGCCAGCGCGGCGCGCAGTTGGTCGATGTCCAGCAGGACACCGAACACCTGCGCCAATTCGGGGCGGAGGCGATGCCCCGGCGGGTCTTCTTGGACCTGCTGGCGCGCTGGCGACGCCCGGAAGAGCCCGCCTCCTGGGCGGCGGCAGTCGTCGATGAGGACGCGCTGGCCGCCGTGCTCCACGCCGGCCGCTCGGGCTAGCCTCCGGGGCAGGCGGTCGAGGACCGGACCCGGGGCCGTTCAGGCGGAGGGTTGGCCATGATAGGATCCCCCAACGCGGTTAGATCGTGATCCTTCACCCAGCCCACGAGAACCCCATGGCGAGCGGACCCGCTGACCACGCCCCCCCCCAAAGCGTCCTCGCGCGCGCCGGCCTGCGGGGCAGTGCGGTCGTGTTGGCCCTGTTGCTGGGGCTGGCAGGATGCACCCTCATCGCCCCGACCCCCACGCCCGAGGAGCAGGCCGCGGAGGCCCGTCGCTTACTTGACTCGGGCCAGGCCGAAGCGGCCCTGGCCCGGTATCGGTCGTTGGCCGCCGAGGCGGAATCCCCCGAGGCCGCGACCCGCTACCGCCTGGCGGGGGCCGAGGCGGCCGTCGAGCTCGGCGATCCCGCCACGGCCCAGGCCTTGCTTCGGGCCGCCCCGCGGACTGGCGACGCCTCGCTCGATTTCCGGGTTGCCCTGCGCCGCGCGACCCTTGCCGAGCGCCGCGGCCAGCCCATCGATGCCGATCCGCTCGCCGATCCCCCCGAGGGGTTGCCGAGCGAGCTCGAGCGTCAGCGCCTGCGCTTGTTGGCCCGCCACTACGACGCCACGAACCGGTACGCTGCCGCGATCCGGACCCGGGTAACCCTCGAGGGTTACCTGAACGAGGCGGAGGCCATCAAGGCGAATCGCGATGCCCTCTGGCAGACCCTCAGCCGGCGCTCCGAGCGCGAACTCCAGCGCATCGCCGCCGAGGCGCCGGGAGACGGGGTTGCCGGCTGGGTTGCCCTGGCCCGCGCCGGCAACGACCGCGTCGCCCTGCGCCGTTGGTTGATCGCCTACCCCGGCCATCCGGCGGCAGATCGCCGGGTCTACGAGCTCCTCGGGGTCCCCCCGGGTGAGTTCGATCGCCGCCCGCGCCGCTTCGCCCTGATCCTGCCCGCGAGCGGTCCCTACCGCGAGGCGGCCGAGGCCATCCGGGAGGGGTTTCTCGCGGCCCTCTACGAGGCCACCCGGACCCGCGTGTTCGCCGACGGCGCGCCGGGCTTCCGAGTCACCCTCTACGATGCCCCGGGCGAGCCGGATCCCGAGGCCCTCGAGGCCCTCTACGAGCGGGCCTTGGCCGAGGGGGCCGAGTTCGTGATCGGTCCCCTGCTCAAGGAGCATGTGGCCCCGATCGCCGCCTCGGCCCCGGTGGCGATCCCGACATTGACGCTGAATTGGGCGCCGGAGCCGCCGTCGGAACCCGGGAATCTCTTCCAGTTCGGCCTCGCCCCGGAGGACGAAGGCCGCCAGATCGCCCTCACGCTGAGCCACGAGGGGGTCGACGGGGTGGCCTTGTTGGTGGCGGACGACCCGCGGGCCGAGCGCATCGCCGAGGCCTTCGCGCGGGTCGACGGCGGGCTCGAGGTCATCGGGCAACGCACGCTCCCGCAACGGGCCGAGGCCATCGGTCGGACGATCGCCGAGCTCTTTCGGCTCCCGGATTCCAAGGCCCGCCATCGGGCCCTGGAGGCGGCCCTTCAACGGGAGCTGGCGTTCGTCCCGCGCGCCGCGGCGCGAATCGACGCCCTCGTCCTTCTGGCAGGCCGGACGGCGGCGCGCCAGGTCATCCCCCAGCTGATCTTCCAGGATGTCGATACGCGGATCCCGCGGTTCGGATCCCAGACCCTCCTCGGTTGGGGGGGGCTCGACGAAGGCGATCCGGACCTGGCCGGGCTCCGAGTGACGACCCTGCGTTGGGATGGGCCGCGGGGCGAGTCGCGGATCGCCCAGGCCTTGCGGACGCGTTGGCCAGAGCGCATGGCGAGCCCGGGCTTTCGCAAGCTCTTCGCCCTCGGCGTGGACGCCTTCGAGCTCAGCCAGCGTCTCCCGAATCTCCCCGGGGCCCCGGCCGAGGGGATGAGCGGGGCCCTGGGTCAGCTCTACCTCGGGGCCCATCAGCGCATCCACCGGTGGCAACCCTGGATCGAGATCGGCCCCCGGTCGGGGCGTCCTTTGGCATCGGACTACGGGTTGTCGCGCGGGCCCCAACCCCGGCCGAGCGCCGATGCCCAAGCCCCCGGCGCCTCATGAAGACCACCGAGCGAGGGGACGCCGCTGAGGCCCGGGCGGAGCACTTCCTGCGCCGTCAGGGGCTGTCGGTCCTCCAGCGGAACTATCGGACGCGGCGGGGTGAGATCGATCTCGTGATGCGCCGCGGAGCACTGTTGGTCTTCGTCGAGGTCCGCTACCGCAAGCGCCTCGGCTATGGCGATCCGGCGGAGACCGTGGATCGGTCCAAACAGCGGCGCATCGCCGCGGCCGCCCGCGCGTATCTCAACGACGCCACAGCCCCTCCCGGGATCACCGAGATCCGATTCGATGTCGTCACCCTGCAGGGCGATCCGGCCACCGGTGCGATCAACTGGTGGCCGGATGCCTTCGACGACCCCGCCCCTTGAGCGCCTGGAGCCGCCCGCCCATGCCCCCCGATGCCCCCCCACCGATGGCGACCACCGAGCGTTTGCGCCAACTCTTCGACGAGCATATCGCCGCGTTGGAGGCGACCTGGCCGAGCTGCCGAACCCCCCTCGCGGAGGCTGCGGCCCGCCTGGTCGCCTGTTTCGAGGCCGGCGGCAAGGTGCTACTCTGTGGCAATGGCGGTTCAGCGGCCGATGCCCAACACTTCGCCTCGGAGTTGGTCAACCGCTTCGAGCGGGATCGTCCCGGGTTGCCCGCGGTGCTGCTCAACGCCGATGGCTCCACCCTCACCTCGATCGCCAACGACTCCACCTACTCGGCCATTTTCGCCAAGCAAATCGAAGCCCTGGGCAAGCCCGGGGACAGCCTCGTGGCCTTGACCACCAGCGGGCACTCGCCCAATATTATCGCAGCGGTGGAAGCGGCTGGACGCCAGGGCGTGGATCGGATCCTGTTGACCGGTCGCGATGGCGGGGCGGTCGCCACGTACCTGGGTCCCGGGGATGTGGAACTCCGCGCCGCCGGGGAATGCACCGCCCGCATCCAGGAGATGCACGGACTGATGATCCATTGCCTGTGCGCGCTCATCGATGACCATTTCCTGGGATTACCGACGGTCTGAGGCATCCAGTCAACCCGATCGAGGGTGCCGGGTCACCCGGTGCCGTGTTCACAGCCGAGCTCTAGCCTGGTCCAGAGGGGGGGCGAACGGAGAGGACGGGCCCATTGAGTCGTAAAACCAAGAAGAGCGCCAAGAACCCGGCCGCGGCCAAGTCCGCCCCGGCCAAGGATCCCGCGCAACAGGCCGAGACCCATCTGCGGAACGGCCGCTACCGGGATGCCATCGCCCTGCTCAAGAAACTCCGCAAGGGCGAGGGCGAGGCCTGGCAGCCCCAGCTGATCGAGGCCTATCGGGGGCGGGCTGAACAGCTCGCCGCCAAGGAGATGTACCAAGAGGCGATCTCCGTCTGGGAGGCCATGACCGAGGCCACCGGCTCCCATGCCGGGGTGGAACGGGTCGTCGAGTGGCTCCTGGTGCGAGGGCAGTGGGGACAGCTTGCGACGCTCTATGCCGAACATCCGGCGCTCGATCGCCAACGGGATCTGCAAATCCGGCTCGGGGCGCGGCTCTTGGCGGAGGGGGACCCGGCGGCGCTCGAGGCCCTGCCGGAGAGCGCTCCGGCCCGGGTTGACCACCCGCGGGCCGAGGCGGCGTTGCTCGCTTGGTGCCGGGGGGACGCGGATCGCGACGCGCGGATCGCTGCGATCCGGTTCCGTTCGCCGTATCGCGACCTCCGCCGTGTCCTCCAGGCCCTGGCACGGCGCGACCAAGGTGCCGAGGCAGTGGAGTCCGCCCTCGGCCCGCTCCGCGGCGACTCCCCCTACGCCCCGCTGGCGGCGGTGGTGCGCCTCCTCCTCAAGCCGCGCACGCCCCTCCCGGGGCTGGACACCGGGGCCACGTGGCTCGAGACCTTGCGCGGCCTGAATGCGGCTCAGCGTCACCTCGCGCTGCGCCTGCTCGGCGTGCCCTCGGCGACACGCCAGGGGCTCGAGGCCGTGGTGGGTCAGGCCCGAGACGGGGCGGTCCTGAAGACGCTGCGCACGGCCTTGGCGGACTGCGACGCCGAGGGCCAACAGGCCATCATCGAGCGCCTGGGGCCGCGCATCATGGGACGGGATCGCAGCCTCGATCGCTACGGCAAGGCCCTCGACGCGCCACTCGAGGCGATCGACCGGAACCGTCTCCAGGCCCAGCATGCCGAGGCCCAGAACGAGATCGATCGCGCGGCCGAGGCCTGGGAGGCCTTCGCCGAGGGCCTGCTCGCCGGCCAGACCCCCCAGCTCGTGCCGATCCAGCCCGAGCAGCGTCAGCAGGCCGCGGCGGAGACCCTGATGCGGGCCGTAGAACATCGGTTGCACCACATCGATTTCGACCCCGGCGACTCGTACGACGTCAATGACATCCTGCCGAGCCTCGAGCGGATCACCCGGCTCGACCCGAGTCTTCGACGCGCGCATCTCAAGGGCCTCGACCTGCTGCGGGACAGCGAACAGCCAAAGGCCTACGACCGCTGGTTGGAACAGGCGGTTCAGGCCTTGCCCGAGGACACCGAGATCACCCTGAATGCGGCGCGGGCGGCGACGCAGCGCCAGTCCTACGTCAAAGCGGCCCGCTATGCGGAGACCGTGCTCGCCCGGGATCCGATCCACCGGGAGGCCCGCAGCCTGGCGATCCAGAATCGCATGCAACACGCGATCAAACTCGCCCTCAAGGGGGACGCCTATCGCAAGGTCGCCAAGCCCCTGGGCGAGGCGGCCACCCTCGCCCGGGACGAGGGGACCCGAGGCGAGATCCAACTCCTTCAGGGGCTGTTTCGTCTGCGCGCGGAGGGGGCCGTCACCGAGGCGGTGGACGCGGATTGCCGGGCCGGGGGCCAACGCCTCGAGGCCCCCTGGGCGCATTTTCTGGTGCGCTACTGGGGGGAACGTCTGACACTCGGCCACGGGCTGCAAATGCAGGTGGCGGGCTTGATGCCCGGGCTCGATTCCGCCATGGCCCGGTCGACGGCCCTCGGGTTCTGTCGCAAGCTCACCCGCCAGGCGGATCGGGATGGCCTGCCCCAGGGGCGTCACGACCGGCGACGATGGCCACCCCGGGGGGGCGCGCACGAGCGGTTCGAGGCCTTCCACGATGCCCTCGTGGCGTCGCCCTTGAGGGAGTACCTGCAGGACGTGGCCACGTTGCCGTTCACAGAAGCGGAATGGCTGCAGCTGACCGATCTCGCCTTCCGGTTGGTACTTGACGAGGCCCTCGCGGCGTTGGCCGGCGCCGCGCTGGAGCAACACCCGGATCATCCGCGGTTGACGTTGTATCGATGTCATGGGCAGGTTCGATGCGGTCAGGAGCAGCGCGGTGCCCCAGCGCTCGTAAACCAAGTCCTGAAGGCCTACCAACAGGCCCAGGAAGCGGGGGATAGGGACACCCTCGAGCGGATCTTCGCGATCTTCCCCCACGAGATCCGAATCGCCGAGATGGCGGAGCTGTCCGAGCTCGATCTCGAGGGCGGCGCGGGCCATCCTCTGTTCGACATGCTGCGTCAGATGATGAATGAGGAGGAAGATCAAGAGGATGAAGACGCGGACATCGAAGGAGCCGAGGACGACCCGCCGGACCCACCGCCGGCCAAGCCCCGTCGCCGCGCGGGCCGGGGCAGCCGCCGACGTAGGCGCCCGGGGGACGACGACGATCCGGATGACCCGACCGACGACCCCCATCAACAAGCGGAGTTGTTCTAGTGGCCCACGAGCCGACTTCGACCCTCGATCCGTTCCGTCTCCTGGAGATCCCCCGGGACGCCGACGACGCGACCGTTCGCCAGGCCTGGTTGGCCAAGGTGCGGGCCTACCCCCCGGAGCGGGCCCCACGGGCCTTCGAGGCCATCCGTACCGCCTACGAGACCCTCGCCACGGAACGGGATCGGCTGCGCTACCAGCTCTTCGACGAAGGGCCCCCGACCCTCGAGGAGGCCCTCCTCGCCCTATTGGAATCGGACGCGACCCCCGAGGTCGGCCCGGAGGACATCCGCGCCGTGCTCCACGCGGCGACCGCATCGCCCTGATCCCCGAGCGCGAATCGCCCGCTCTATCCGACGCATGACACCCATGGCACGATCGCCCGAGACCATCGAGGCCCTGGTGGCCACCTTTCGTGACTACCTGGAGCAAGCCGACCCCGAATCCCACGAGCCGCCGCCGGCCCCGGACCTGTTCGCGTTGTTCAGCGAGCTCGAGGGGTTGCGCACCGAGGTCAAACGGGAGTCCCGGCAGGTCAAGGAGGCCACGGACGGGTTCAAGCCGCTGCTCGAGGCGGCCCAAAACTCGCAAGAACAACTCAACCGGGCGCCGAGCGAGCGCAAGGCCGAGGCGGCCCAGCAGACCTGGCAGGCCCAGACGGAGCTCCTCCGCCGGCTGCTCGATCTCTACGACCGCCTGGCCGATGCCGAACGCCTCCAGCCGCCCGAGGCCCCGGCCTGGAGTTGGGGCTGCCGGCCCCATCGGGCGTGGATCGCCGCGGTCCGCGAGGGCCAGGCCCTGAGCCGGCGGGCCCTGGAGCGGCTCCTCGGCGACTACGGGGTGAGCCGGCTCGAGACCCACGGCCAATCCTTCGATCCACGGCGCATGCGGGCCGTCGAGGTGGAAGGCGAGCACGGCTCGGGGCGGGTCATCGAGGAGTTCCGCGCCGGTTTTATCCGGGACGACAACATCTTACGGCCGGCCGAGGTTAAGGTCCGGCGGGAGGCGCCCCATGACTGATCCCATCATCGGTATCGACCTCGGCACCACCAACTCCGAGGTCGCCGTTCTCGAGAACGGCCGCGTGCGTGTGCTCGAGATCGAGCCGGGCCAGCAGGTCCTGCCCTCGTTCGTGGGGCTCGACGACGCCGGTGAGCTCCTGGTGGGCGAGCCGGCCCGCAATCAGTACATGCTCTACCCCGAACGCACGGTCAAATCGATCAAGCGCCGTATGGGCACTGACGAGTCGGTCGTGCTCGGCGACACCGCCTATCGGCCCCAGGAGATCGCCGCGGCCATCCTCAAGCAGCTCAAACGGGTCGCCGAGGCCTACCTGGGCCAAGCGGTCCACCGGGCGGTCATCACCGTCCCCGCCTATTTCAACGACGCCCAGCGCCGGGCCACCGCCGAGGCCGGCGAGATCGCCGGGCTCGAGGTGGTGCGCATGATCAACGAGCCCACCGCCGCCGCCCTCGCCTACGAAGGCGAGCACCCCGAGGGCAAGACCCTGCTTGTCTACGACCTCGGCGGCGGGACCTTCGACGTCTCGGTGGTCCGGGTGCAACAGGGCGTGGTCGAGGTGGTCGCCAGCCACGGGGACAACCACCTGGGCGGGGACGACTTCGACCAACACCTGCTCGACCACCTGAGCGATCGGCTCGCCACGGCGCACGGCTTCGACCCGAGCTCAGACCGCCGCGCCTTGGCCCGGCTTAACCGGGCCGCCGAGGCCGCCAAGCGGGCCCTCTCCGATGTCGCCACCATGCGCATCGAGGAGGAATACCTCGGTGAAGTGGACGGCCGGCCGATCCACCTCGACGACGAACTGGATCGCTCAGCCTTCGAGGCCATGATCGAGGCGCACCTGGATGACACCATGGAGGCCTTGCACAGCGCCCTACGCGACGCCGAGCTCGCCGCCTCGGCCGTGGACGAGATCCTGCTGGTCGGGGGGTCGACGCGCATTCCCCGCATCCAGGAGCGACTGACCGCCGAGTTCGGCTTCCCACCGCGCCGCGAGATCGACCCGGATCTATGCGTCGCTACCGGGGCCGCCGTCCAGGCCGGCCTGATCGGGGGTGAGCGCGTCTCGACGGTCCTCGTCGATGTGACTCCCTACAACTTCGGAACCAGTGCCCTCGGCGAAGTCAACGGGGAGTTCACGAATGATCGTTTCGTCCCCATCATCCGCAAGAACACGCCCATCCCCGTCACCAAGGAAGAGATGTTCTACACCGTTCAGCCCGGGCAAGAGAAGGTGGACGTGCACATCTACCAAGGGGACCAACCCTACGGCAAGGACAACACGTTGGTGGGGCGTTTCATGGTCGAGGGCCTGGATCGCCGGGCACCCGAACACAGTCCCATCGTGCTGCGCCTGGCGCTGGACCTGAACGGGGTTTTGCAGGTGACGGCCCGGGAGAAGGCCACCGGATTGGAGAAGTCCATCACCATCGACAACGCGATGGGGGAGGCCGATGCCGAGCAGATCCAGGCTGCGCGGGAGCGGCTCGAGGCCCTGTTGCCGGACGAGGCGGAGGTGCCGGGTGCCGCGGACGGCGCCCAGGCACCGCCCTCCGATCGCCTCGATACCCTCATCGAACGCGGCGAGGGTCTGTTGGAGACGGCCACCGGCGAGGATCGGGAGGACCTGGTGGATCTCTTGGAACAGGCCAAGGAAGCCCGCACGGCGAGCGATGCGGGCGCGCGGGAGGCGGCCGCCGAGTCCCTCGCCGACCTGCTCTATTACCTGGAGGGTTGAGATGGAGCGCTGCCCGAACTGTCGCGCCCGCTACCGGGGTGAGAGCCCCTGTCCGCGTTGCGGCCTGGATCTCCAGCCCCTCTTGCGGCTGGAGGCGGCGGCCGAGCACCACACCGCCCGAGCCGTCGCTGCCCTGGCCGCGGGCGATCGGGACACGGCGCGGCAGGCCCTCGAGTGCGCCCGTCAGCAACGGGACAGCGCATTCCTCCGGGCCCTCGCCGGCTTCCTGGCACGTGGCTCGGGTGCCTCGGCGATTGCCCCGAACGAGCCGGCAATCCATCACACCGCCCAGGGTTGAACCGGCGATCCTCCGCTCCCAATTCCCCGGGTGCGTCCGAGGGGGTTGTGATCGTTCGAGATCCACCGAGCGAGTCGGCAAACGCGCGCAACCCGTCCCGCTCGGTCCCGAGGGGGACGGATCGATGGTCTCGTCTCAGCGCCGAATGCGTCGCTCGGCGTCGCCCCGTCCGCCCCCTCGGTCGGCCGATACGCCCCGTAGTCTCCGCCCATTCAACAGCGAGAGTGGCATGATGGCGAATCAGCAGTGGCAACATGCGGATGAACTGAAACAAACCGCCCAGGCCATGGTCGCCCCGTACAAGGGCATCCTGGCGGCGGACGAATCCAACCGAACCGCGACGACACGCCTCCAAGAGGTGGGCATCGAATCCAGTGAGGAGAGCCGCCGCAAGTATCGGCAGCTCTTGTTCACCGCCCCGGAGGTGGAGAACACCATCAGTGGCGTGATCCTCTACGACGAGACCATCCGGCAGGCCGATGACAACGGGGCGCCCTTCCCCGAATTGCTCAAAGGGCGCGGCATCATCCCGGGGATCAAGGTCGATACCGGGGCCAAACCCCTGGCTGGCTCCTCCAAGGAAAAGGTGACCGAAGGCCTGGATGGGCTGCGTGAGCGCCTGGCCGAGTATTATCAGATGGGCGCTCGCTTCTCCAAGTGGCGTGCCGTTATCACCATCGGCGAGGGCATGCCGACGCGTCAGTGCATGCAATCCAACGCCCATGCCTTGGCCCGGTATTCCGCGCTGTGTCAGGAGAACGGTCTGGTCCCGATCGTTGAGCCCGAAGTGCTCATCAACGGCAGTCATGATATCAACACCTGTGAGCGGGTCACCGAAGAGAACCTGCATCACGTCTTCCAGGAACTGTATCGCCACAACGTCCTGCTTCAGGGCACCATCCTGAAGACTTCCATGGTCATCTCCGGGCTCGACGCCCCGAACCGGGCCGGTGTCGAGGAGGTTGCGGAGCGGACCGTCCAGACCCTGCAGCGGGTCGTGCCCCCGGCCCTGGGCGGGGTGGTCTTCCTCTCCGGCGGCCAAAACGACGTCGAGTCGACCCAGCACTTGGACCAGATGAATAAGAAATATAAGCACCAGGTGCCGTGGCGGCTGACCTTCTCCTACGCCCGGGCCCTCCAAAACCCGGCCCTTCGCACCTGGGGGTCCGACATGAGCAATACGGCCCAAGCCCAAAAGGAATACGCCTTCCGGGCGCGGCTCAACAGCCTCGCCTCCGAGGGTGAATACTCCGACGAACTGGAATCCAAGGCCGCTTAACAGGGCGCGGCCTCCGACGGAGGGTGTCCGACGCCGAGCGCCGGGATCCGGGGGGTGCCCCTCAGGTCTCGGCGCGGTTCGTCGGCATGGCTAACGGACCGCGCCACGCCCCGACCCGAGCCCCTCGATCCGTGCCTGTCGGGTCAGCGTTTCCCCGTCCAACCCCGCCAAGGCATCCAAGAACGTCACGGCGAATGACCCGGGTCCGGCGGCGTGCTCGCCCGCCTGCTCCCCAGCAACCCCCATGACCGCCAGGGCATGGACGGCGGCATGTCCCGGATCCTCGCTCACCCCAGCGAAGGCGCCCGTGATCGCCGTCGCCGAGCAACCCATGCCGGTAATCCGCCCCATCAACGGATGCCCGTTATGAACCCGGGCAATCCCCCCGGTCGGCGTCACAATGGCATCCACCGCCCCCGTCACGGCAACCACACACCCGAATTGCCCAGCAAGGGCCTCGGCCGCGGCCAGGGCCTCACCCGAGCCGTGCTGGCTATCAACGCCCCGGGTCACCGCCTCCGCGTCCACCAGGGCCCGGATCTCCGAGGCATTGCCCCGGAGGAGGGTCGGGCCGATCTCGGCCAAGAACCGCCGTGCCGTCTCCGTACGATAGCGGCTCGCCCCCGCGCCCACCGGATCGAGCACGACCGGGATCCCGCGCCCACGCGCGGCCCGGCCCGCCAGGAACATCCCCTCGACCCACGGGGCACTCAAGGTTCCGATATTCACCACCAAGCTCTGGGCGAGCCCCACCAGCTCTTCAACCTCCTCGACCGCATGGGCCATGATCGGCGAGCCCCCCACCGCGAGTACCGCATTGGCCGTGGTATTCATCACCACGTAGTTGGTGATGTTGTGGACCAAGGGCCCCTCAGCACGGACCCGGGCCAGATCGTGGGCCGCGGAGACAGCGGCCGCGTTGGAATCGATCATCGACATAAAACGTACCACTCCCGTTCATTCGCCCTGGGGGTTTGGGTACAGGGCGAGAGGGATTCTCACGTTACCCCATGCCCTCGAGCGGCTCAAAAACGGCGTCGTGGGTTAGGCGTGGACCTCGCCTGAAGGATCGAGCCCCGTCGCCGGCTGTCTGCCGGAACACGTGAGGGGGGATGGCGGCGCCCCAGGATGCACCATTGCATCACCCCGGAACGCCGCGTTATGATTGCGCGCTTTAGGGCCGTTAGCTCAGCCGGTAGAGCAGCTGACTTTTAATCAGTTGGTCGTAGGTTCGAATCCTACACGGCCCACCATAAAATCAAACCCTTACGCTGTCCCGGCGTCGTGTCCTTTTGATTGGGTTATACCCAGGGGCTACACCATGGTGGCCTGCTTAAATCACCCCGTACCCAAGGCATCGCTCGGCAACCCGAGGATGGAGAAGCCAAGGTACACAGAGCCGCCCAAGGCGCTTGCCGGGCCAGGCTCCGACCTCCCAATCACCCCCCTTCGTCTGACTCGGGTCGTGGCTCATCCTGAATCTGGGAACCAGCCGATCATCCCCGCATAAGACCAATCCAATCAAAATAAGCGCGCCGAACGTCTCCATGGGGTTAATCCTTCGGATGAGGCAGATCGCTTGAGCATCGCGGTGTAACCCGAAGCGGGTGAGGCTGGCACATCGGGTCAGTCGGGGCCAAGTGTTCACTCGTGTCCTCCCCGTCCGCCCGCCTCGTGCCCTTGCCAATCCCTAAGGGTCTCCCATCGGGCTCCCGCCCTAGGGGGGATTAGGCAGCATTCCCTCTATACAGAGGGGATCTTTTCGGTGGAACGGGACTCCAC
>CAYFWJ010000057.1:0-16553 GCA_964346755.1 uncultured Ectothiorhodospiraceae bacterium | reverse complement strand
GACCCTAGGTGTCGACCCGGAGGGAGAGATCGACGGCGATCACGCTCTTGGTCAGATCGCCGAGGGAGATATGCGACACCCCGGTGGCTGCAATGGCCTGCAGGTTATCGGGAGTCACGCCGCCCGAGGCCTCGAGGGACATCGGTCCCGGCACCCGCGCAACCGCCGCGCGAAGCATCTCGAGGGAGAAATTATCGAGCAGGATGCGATCGGCACCGGCCTGGGCGGCCCGATCCAGTTGGTCCAGCGACTCGACCTCGATGACGACGGGAAGTCCCGGGGATTGCCGCCGGGCGGCGTTGATCGCCTCGGGGATATCATCGAACCACGCCAGATGATTCTCCTTGAGCAGGATCATATCGTCGAGACCCATCCGGTGGTTAGCGCCGCCGCCGCAGCGGACCGCGTATTTCTGGGCAGCGCGCAGCTTGGGCAACGTCTTGCGGGTATCCAGGAGCAGCGTGGGGCGATCCCCGAGGCACGCGCGATAGGTCCGCGTTCGGGTTGCGGTGCCGGAAAGGGTTTGGAGAAAATTCAAGGCGGTTCGCTCGCCCGTGACGATGGAACCCAGGGGACCCTCCAGGGCGCAGATCACCCCATTTTCCGGGACCGTCTCCCCGTCGGTGTAGTCCCATCGACAGCGGACGCGGGGGTCCAAAACCCGGAACACCGCGTCGAACCAGGGCCGACCAGCCAGCGTGAGGGACTCGTTGGCATAGACCCGAGCGGTGACGGGAATGGCCCGTTCACCGAGTAGGGCGGCGGTGGCATCGCCAGCGCCGATGTCTTCAATCAAGGCAGCACTGACGTCCTGGTAGACCTGTTGGGCCGGGACCGACGTCGGAGATGGGGAATCAGAGGCGCTCATGGTGTGTTCAGACCCGGATCATTCAGTGGCAAAGGCGGCGCGCCGAGTCTTTGAGCGACCGACCGCCGTCGATCCAGGATACGGCCCCCACAACCCATGGGAAACCCGCGAACACGCCCGAGGCCGTCACCTCGCCGGTCGATGGCTCGCGCACCGAAGCGCCCTGGTTCAAATCCTCGGACTGCTCACGTTGCTTGTCGCCTCGGCGGCCGGTGGTCAAACGGGCGAGCGTGGTCGGCTCTACGAAGTCACCGTCGCCGTACCGAATGCCGGTGAGTCGGCCCGTGAGGCGGCCTTTGCCAAGGCGCAGCGCCGGGTATTGACCCGCGCCGTAGGGCAATCTTGGGCCATCGATCAAGCGGCCTTGCCGGACCCGGAACGCTGGGTCGCCCGCTTCCAATACCGGGGCCAAGCCGCTCCGGAGGGCGCTGATCCCGAGGGATCGAACGGCGGCTTGCGCCTGACCGTCGAATTCCTGGAGCAACCGGTGCTGGAGGCCATCCGCCGTCAGGGGCAATCGCCCTGGCCACCGCCCCGCCCGGCCCTGGTGGTCTGGCTCGCCCAGAACACGCCCCGGGAGCGGACATTGATCGGTTCCGGTGAGGTCACCCCGCCGGCCCGCAAGGCCCTGGACGCCGTGAGCGAATCCCGGGGCGTACCGCTGATCCTGCCGTTGCTCGACGCCGAGGATCGGCGTGCGGTCCGCTTCCCGGACGTCTGGGGGGGGTTCGATGGTGTCCTCCAGGAGGCATCAACCCGCTATGGGTCCCGCTCCCTCGTCATCGGCCGGCTTCGCGGCGGACCCGACAGGCCCTGGACGGTACGCTGGAGCCTCCATGCGTTCGACGAACAGCGACGCTGGCGCGATGAGGCCAAGGATCAGGCCGAAGCCCTGACGGATGGACTCGAGCGCGCCGTTACAGCGTTGGCCGAGATTGCCGGCGCCCGGGCCCGGCGACGCGCCGCGCAAGGCCAGGAACCGACGCCGATCGAGGTGGCCGGGGTCTCGACCTACGGCGATTATGTCACGGTCTTGCGTCGTCTTCGAGAGCTCCCCGGGCTTTACGGGGCTCATCCCCGTCAGTGGCAAGGTGACACGGTCGTGGTGGAGGTCCAAGCCGGGCTCGATCCCGCCGCCATCGCCGACCATTTGAGCAACGCCTCGGGATTCCTCGAGGTGTCTCGACCCCGCGGCACCCCATCCGGCTATCGGGTCCGCTGGCGACCTTGACCCATCCGGGCGACGGGGATCCGTCGCCTCCCCCACTCACGCCGGACCATGGGATGTCTGTCAACGATGCATCGGTTACCGGAGAGTCTCAAACAATTGCCGCTGGGGCTCCAGCTTCGCGAGTCCAGCTCGTTCGAGTACTTCCTGATCGGAAACGCCAACCACGCAGCGGTCGAGGCCGTTTACGCGAGCGCGGTCGCGACCGGGCCACGGCGGCTGTGGCTATGGGGGCCGGCCGGCGTTGGCAAGACCCATCTGCTGAATGCGGCCTGCCACGTTGCCGCCAGCCAGGGTGAACCCGTCGCTTATCTGCCGCTGAGCCAATGGGAGGACGTGAGTTGGGAGCTCTTGCAGGGCCTCGACGAACTCCCCCTGGTGTGTATCGATGATTTTGCCTACCCCGAGACCATCGCCAACCCGCCGGGGGATCGTTGGGCCGTGCTGGGTCACCTGGATCGGCTCGGCCAGCGCCTGATCATCGCCTCGCGCTCCACCCTCGCCGACGCGGCGGCTGAAGCCCCGCAACATCGCGATGTCCTGGATCGCTACACGGCGGCGAGCTTGAGTGCGCTGAATCGTGAGGAGCTCATCCGGGCGGTACGCTTGCGGGGCGAGCAACGCGGCATCACCCTGTCGGTCGATGCCGCCGATTACCTGATTACCCGGCTCGGGGTCAACCTCAAGCAGCTCATGCATGCCTTGGAGACCCTGGATCAGGCCTCGCTCGCTGCCCAACGCCGGGTCAGCCTCGACTTCGTCGAACGCACCTTCCCGGAGCCGCCCCCCCCGGAGGACGACTAACGGAGCCGAGGCCGGCCCCTAGCCCGGTTCGCTCGGGGGAGACCCCGCCTCGTCGGCGGCTCGGGCCGGCTGCTTGGTCGCGCGTGCAACCCCGCGGGTATATACCATCGCCGCGACGAAGAACACTGTCGCGAGGAGGGTTTGGGTCGCTGCCCGGACGGGATCCAACGGCGAATCCGGGGTGACGGTCAGGAGATCGCTGAAACCGATCATGCCATAGCTCAGGGCGAGCAAAGACGCCCAGAGATGCGCCCGCGGACTGGCCCTCAGGATCCCGAGCAGCGGGATGAGTAGCGGTCCGACCACCACGATCAAGCGGATCGGGCGCGGGGTGACCGACTCGTTAAAGACGATGTGAGCGAATAGGTACAGGATCAGGCCAAGGTAGCTCACCAGCGCGAGCCAGCGACTCGATCGAACCCCGAGCCCCGGCCCCTTCACGCGACACCTCGGCCCAGCCGATGCGCGATCTCCGCAACCCGGCGACCGAGGGCCTGGGTAAGCCGCTGCTCTTCGGCGGTGAGGGCGACTTGCTCCATGCGACCGAGGTGGCTGGCGCCGTAGGGTGTGCCCCCGGAGCGTGTCTCGTGCAGATCGGATTCACTGTAGGGGAGACCGACCATCAACATGCCATGATGCAGCAGCGGGAGCATCATGCTGAGCAGCGTCGACTCCTGACCCCCGTGCATACTGCCGGTGGAGGTAAACACACCCGCCGGCTTGCCGATCAGATCCCCGTTGGCCCAGAGTCCGCTCGTCCCGTCGAGGTAGTATTTTAGCGCGGCCGCCATATTGCCAAAGCGGGTCGGACTGCCCAGAATAAGCCCATCGGCGGCCTGCAGATCGGCAATCTCCGCGTAGGGCGGCCCGTCGGCTGGAACCGGCGGAAGCCGTGCCTCGGTGTCCGGCGAGACACTCGGAACGGTGCGTAGGATCGGCTCGGCGACCCCCGAGTCATCCACGCCTCGAGCCGCGTAGCGGGCGAGCTCGGCGGTATTGCCGAAACGACTGTAGTAAACGATCAGGATGCGAACCATGGCGGTTTCCCCTCAATGTGCCGGTTTAGGGACAGATCGTGAACGGTCGGGTTCCGCCGCGACGGCCGCCACGGCGGAATCGGTCCGACGACGGATCCTTTGCTCACTCCACGCGCCCAGGTAAGACCGATGTCTAGCCTCATCCGTGCTTCGACTGCCCATCGACGCATCATCGTCATGATCGCCGGCCTCATCGGCCTCATCGGCCTCCTCCCCCTGGGCGGGGCCGCCGCCCCGTCCGAGGCCTTTTTCGATACGAGTTTCGGCGATTTCGCGGCCGAACTCGAATTGGCCCGTGACGAGGGCAAGACCGGAATCCTGCTGTTCTTCGAGCAGGAAGAATGTCCGTTCTGCCGGCGGATGAAAGAAACCGTGTTCAACCGCGAGGCGGTGCAATCCTATTTCGGCGAGCACTTTCTCGTCTTCCCGGTTGACATCGAAGGGGATATCGAGATCGTCAACTTTCGTGGCCAATCCATGAAAGAGAAGGAATTCGCCTTTCGCCTGAACCGCGTCCGGGCAACCCCGGTCTTCGCCTTCTACGATCGCTCCGGGGAGCGTATCGTCCGGTACATCGGGCCGACCGCAGATGCGGAGGAGTTCCTGACATTGGGGCGCTACGTGGTGGAAGGCCATTACGAGACGATGCCCTTCATTCGGTACAAGCGCCAGGCCGATGAATAGGCCCCGGGATCGGAGACCGGCCCCAGGCCGTGGGTCCGGACCGCGTACCCCTTGATGCCCGACCCTCGATACCTCGCCGGGGCACTCCTCATCCTGGGGATCGCGATCCCGGGCCCGAGCCCCGTTGCCCAAACGGCCCCGCCGGATCTCCCGGATCCCCTGACCCTCGAGGCGGCTTTGGCACAGGTTTCTGATGAGCCCCATCCGGATGTGGTCGAGCCCCTTGCCCAGGTCGCCGCCGAGCGGGCCCGTCGACGGCAGACCGAGGCGATCCTGGATACGGAGGTGGAGCTTCAGGGTCGCCTGCGCTGGGTTCAGCCGAACCCGCAGGCCGATAACCGGGAGCGCAATGATAGCGCCCTCGGCGTGATGGCCCGCAAACGGCTGTACGATTTCGGGCTCACGGAGGCCCGGACCGCCACCCGCGCCCACGCCGAACAGGCCGCACGCTTGCGCTACCGATCCGCCCTGCAGCGACGCTACCTGGCGGTCATGGACGCCTTCTTCGCGGTACTCCGCGCGGATCTCCGCTATCGCGTGGCCGACGAGGCGATGGCCATCGCCTTTGTCGAATGGGACAACGCCCAGGAGCGACACGCCGTCGGCGAGATCTCCGATGTGGACCAACTGCGCGCGGAGTCGCGCTATCAGACCCTGCTAAGCGAACGCGCATCGGCCCAGGCCCGGCAGCGCCTGGCGCGTGCCGCCCTCGCCGAGGCCTTGAACCGACCGAATCAACTGCCGGGCGATCTGGCGGAACCGACATTTCCGGACTGGCCCGAGCGCCTGCCACCACTCCAAGCGCTGCAAGAGACCGCCCTGGACCAGAATCCCCGGCTGCTGGCGCTACGCGCGGGGTTGAAGTCTCGGGTGGAGGCGATTGCCGCCGCGCGTCAGCAGGGCAATCCCGTGCTGTCCGCCGAGGCCCGCGCCTTCCAGTATCAGCGGGAACGCGGGGGACGCGACGACTGGCAGATCGGTTTGCAACTCCGCGTACCCCTCTACCGGGGGGATCGCACCCAAGCGGCAGCCGCCGAGGCCGTGGCCGAGACGCGCCAGTTGCGCGCGCGCCTGCGGCAGGTCGAACAGACGGTCCGGCAAACCGTACGTGGCCTCCGCGAACGATACGGGATCGTGCAACAGCGACGAGCGGCCGCCGCGACCCGGCTCGAGTACCGCTCCCTGGCACTGGATCGCAGCCGCTCGTTGTACGCCCTGGAGGTGCGAACCGACCTCGGCGATGCCCTCGTCGAATACACCGAGGCCCGCCGTCAGGCCTTTGACGCGAAGGCGGACACCTTCATCCTGGTGTACGAGTTGGCGACGCTACTCGGGCGAACGCCATCCCTTGACACGACGCTCGGCATGCCGGATCTCTCACCAAACACACCGGACGAATCGCGCGGGCCGGACTCGAGGCCCGCCGTCTCGGACCGTGATCCGAGATGACCCGGCCGGTTGTCCAGCCGAACCTCCAACCCTGATCACGGGGAGAGCCCCAACATGTGGCGACACGAGCTCCGCCGTCCGTCCGGGCGGTCCGTTCAACGGCTTGTCCAGCAGGCCCTCGCAATCGCCGCCCTCGGGGTGGCCGGCGCGAGTGTGCCGGCGGCGGAGGTCCTCGAGGGACAGGTGGCGTGGTGCCAGGTCAGCGACCTGGGCCTGCCCGTGGGGGGACGAATCGCCGAGATCACGGTGCGGGCCGGCGAGACCGTGCCCGCTGGTTCGGTCCTCGCCCGTCTGGAATCGGCGCCCTTTCAGATTCGGGTCCGGCACGCCGAGGCCCGAGTCGCGGCCTTAACGCCTCAAGTCGAAGACGCACGGCGCGAGGCCGAACGCGCCCAGTCACTCTACGACCGTACCGTCCTCTCGGAGGTCGAACTGCGCCAGGCCGAGTTTCGCCGGGATGCCTTGGAAGGCCGGCGTCGCTCCGCCGAGGTGGCCTTGGCTGAGGCGCGGTTAAGGCAAACCTACCGTCAGTTGGAAGCCCCCTTTGCGGGCCGCGTACTGCGCGTCTATCGCCAGACCGGCGAAGTCGTCGCCCCGCGCGCGCGTCGCGATCCCCTCGTGCGCCTCGCCGCAACCGAGGGCCGTTGTATCATCGTCCCGCTCACCGCCGCCGAACGGGGCACGTGGTCCCTGGGCCGCCGCGCCCGCGTCATCCGGTCCGCCGACGAATGGTCCGGTGCCGTTCGGGGCATCGTCGACCGCGGAGCCGAGTCGGAAGCGCCGCGTTACCGCCTCCGAATTCACTTGGATACCGGGGCACTGATCCCCGGGCAAACCGTGGAGGTCCGTTCACCATGACCGATCCCACCGCTCAGTGCATCCAGTGCATCGTCACCGGACGCGTGCAAGGCGTCTTCTACCGAGCCTCGGCCAAAGCGCGAGCCGACGCCCTGGGCATTACCGGGTACGCCAAGAACCGGTCTGATGGGAGCGTCGAGGTGCAAGCCTGTGGCAGCCCTGAGGCCCTTGCCACCTTTCGGAGCTGGCTCGCCTCAGGGCCGCCCGACGCCCGCGTCGAGGCTGTCCACTGCTCCGAGGAGCCCAGGACCCCCCCCGTTGAGTTCATGACCCGCTGAGTTAACGCATCGAATCGACACGGGATGTCGGCCCAGCCGTCCCCGGCATCCCGCTCCGTCACGAGCCACGTCCCCTATGGAATCAACCGATCCCGATATCCCCCAACATACCCCGATGATGCGCCAGTACTGGGAGATCAAGCGGGAATACCCCGACATCCTGCTGTTCTACCGCATGGGGGATTTCTACGAGCTCTTCTACGACGATGCCGAGCAGGCGGCCCAGCAGCTGGATATCACCCTGACCCACCGGGGGCAATCCGCGGGCGAACCCATCCCGATGGCCGGGGTTCCCGTCCAGACCGTGGAGGGCTATCTGGCCAAGCTTGTACGGGCCGGTGAATCCGTCGCGATCTGCGAGCAACAGGATACGCTGGAGAACCCGAAGGGACCGATGCGACGCGAAGTGGTGCGGGTCGTCACCCCCGGGACCCTGACCGAGGACGCCCTGATGGACGAGCGGGAAGAAAACCTCCTCGCCGGCGTCCACAGCCTCCCCGGGCATTATGGGCTTGCCACCGTGGAGGTGAGCTCCGGGCGCTTCCGGGTGACCGAGACCCAAGACCGGGCGGCACTCCTCGACGAGCTCCGCCGGGTCCAGCCGGCGGAGACCCTGGTCAGTGAGGTGGAGGAAGCGGAATCGGACGGGCCGTGGCCCGAATCGACACGTATTCGGCGTCGTCCCCCTTGGCATTTCGATCCCGAGGCCGCGACGGAGGCCCTATGCCGACAGTTCGGGACACGGGACTTGAGCGGCTTCGGGTGTCGTGATCTGCGGGGGGCCGTCGGGGCGGCTGGCGCGCTGCTGCACTACCTCCAGGAGACCCAACGGGCTGCATTGCCCCATCTGACGGGACTCACCGTGGAGTCCGCTGCGGATGTGCTGGTCATCGATCCCGGCAGTCGCCGCAACCTCGAGCTCGAGGCCCGGATGACCGGTGAGCGGGAGGGCAGCCTGCTGCATCTCGTGGACACCACGAGAACCCCGCTCGGGGCGCGCGAACTCCGTCGTTGGCTGCGCCGACCCCTTCAGGATCCGACGCGACTCGGCCAGCGGATCGCAGGGGTTTCCTGGCTCACCGCGTCCCCGGTGCTCGATTCGCTCCGTCGCATCCTGACGGGCATCGCCGATATGGAACGCCTGCTGACGCGCGTCGCCCTGCGGAGCGCTCACCCGCGGGACCTGGCGCGGCTGCGCGACAGCCTCGAACGCCTGCCCGAGCTCGTCACCACCCTCGGCAATCCGACCGATCCGGAACTCGCACGCGTTGCCGACGCGATCCGCGATCACCCAGAACCGCGGGAACGCCTCGCCCAGGCCCTGGTACAGCAACCGCCGGTCACCCTTCGAGAGGGCGGCGTCATTGCCGATGGGTTCGACGCCTCGTTGGACGAACTCCGCGATCTCCGCCACCATGCGGATGGCTATCTGCTGGAGCTCGAACAGCGGGAGCGCCAGCGCACCGGGATCAGCAATCTCAAGGTCGCCTACAACCGAGTGCACGGCTACTACATCGAGATCGGCCGCAGCCGTAGCGACGAGGTGCCGAGCGATTACACCCGTCGCCAAACCCTGAAGGCCAGCGAGCGCTTCGTGACCCCGGAGCTCAAGTCATTTGAAGAGCGCATCCTGGGTGCCCGGGAGCGCGCCTTGGCCCGGGAGCGTGCCCTGTACGAGGCACTCCTCGATGAACTGAGCCCCCACCGGGAGGCCTTGCGGGCAACGGCCCAGGGGATCGCTCACCTGGACGTCCTGGCCTGTCTGGCCGAGCGAGCCGACCGGCTCGGTTGGCAACCCCCGGTATTCACAACCGCCGATCGGTTGGAGATCGTCGGCGGCCGCCATCCGGTCGTGGAGCAAACCCTGGATACGCCGTTCACGCCCAACGATCTGTACCTGGACACCAAGCGCCGGCTGCTCCTCGTCACCGGCCCCAACATGGGGGGAAAGAGCACCTATATGCGCCAGACCGCGTTGATCGTGCTGCTCGCCCACCTAGGCAGCCATGTACCCGCGGCATCGGCCACCATCGGACCGGTCGATCGGATCTTCACCCGCATCGGCGCCTCGGACGAGCTCACCTCCGGTCGATCCACCTTTATGGTCGAGATGACCGAGACCGCCGATATCCTGAACAACGCGACCCACCGAAGTCTCGTACTCATGGATGAGATCGGACGCGGCACCAGCACCTTCGACGGTCTGGCCCTGGCCTGGGCCTGTGCCGAGGCGTTGGTCCAGCGGATCACGGCCTTTACCCTGTTCGCCACGCACTACTTCGAGCTGACGCGACTCGCCGACGAGGAACCCGCCGCCGCCAATGTCCACCTCGAGGCGGTGGAACACGAAGGCCATCTCGCCTTCTTGCACACCGTCCACGAGGGGCCGGCCAGTCGCAGCTACGGGATTCAGGTCGCGCGCCTCGCCGGGATTCCCCCGGCGGTGGTGGAGGCCGCTCGAGGCCATCTCGCGGCGTTGGAAACGTCGGCGGATCCCGCGCCCGGCAAACCACTCGAACCGAGGCCCGAACCCCCTTCGTCCCGCGATCAATTGGAGTTGTTCGCAACCGCCCCTCACCCGGCGGTGGACATCCTACGCAACACGGATCCCCGCGGCATGGCGCCCGATGAAGCCTTAGCGCTCCTGCGGCGCCTGTGTGGCCTGGCGCAACGGAGATGAGGCGCCTGGAAGCGCGCGTCGAACCGAAATACCCGGTTCGTTACCCGTCAACCGGCGGACCATGTTGTGTTACGCTACGCCTCGACTGTCCCGCGGTCCGAGGTTTTCACCCTCGCCAACGCGCCTTCCGGAGGATTTCTATGACCTTCGTCGTTACCGAAAACTGCATCAAGTGCAAGTACACCGACTGCGTCGATGTCTGCCCCGTGGACTGCTTCCACGAGGGACCGAACTTCCTGGTCATCGACCCGGACGAGTGCATCGATTGCACGCTATGTGAACCCGAATGCCCCGCCGAGGCCATCGTGCCCGAGGATGACCTACCCGCGGGCCAGGAACGGTTTCTCGAGCTCAACGCAGAACTCGCCAAGGAATGGCCCGTGATCACCTCCAAGAAGGACCCCCTGCCGGATGCCGAAGAGTGGGACGGGGTATCCGACAAGCTCAAATACCTGGAGCGTTAGACCCCGGATGTCCGATCCGCCCTCCCGAGGCGTGCGCTCTTCGGATCACGCCCCGGGAGGCGTTCCACGCATCCGACACGTGACAGCCGAGCCGGGCCGACGCGGGGGGACGCGAGGCGTTCAGCCAACCGTCGATTGGCCCTTCGAGTCGGAGACTTGGAAGATCGATTCGAGGGGCTCGCTGGCCCCGAAGTAGAATCCCTGCCCGTAATCGACCCCCATGCGACGCAACTTCGCGGCGATGTCCTCGTTCTCCACGAACTCGGCGATCGTTTTGACCCCCATCACGTGCCCGATGTAATTGATCGAACTCACCATGGCGCGATCAAGGGTCTCGGTGGCCACTTGCCGAACGAAGGAGCCGTCGATCTTCAGGTAATCGACATGGAGGTTCTTGAGGTAGCCGAACGAGGCGAAACCGCTTCCAAAATCATCCAGTGAGAAGCGACAGCCGAACTTCTTGAGCTCGCGAATGAACTCGTTGGCCTGACCGTAGTTCGCCACGGCCGCCGTTTCCGTCAACTCGAAACAGATCATCTCCGGCGGCACCTCGTAGGTATCCAACAACTGCTTGACGTAGCCCAGGAAACCCTCTTCAGCCAGGGTCAATCCGGAGAGATTGATGGAGAAGGTGTTCGCGGAGGTGCGGATGTTGTTCTGGATCCCCTCGGCGATCATCTCCACCGATCGCCGCGTGACCCACCGATCGACCTTGCCGCTCAGGCCGTAGCGCTCCGCGGCCGGGAGGAAGGTACCGGGCGAGATGATGCGCCCGTCGGCATCCTGGTAGCGCACCAGGATCTCGTAATGGCCGAAACCGGAATCGGCATCCTTGAGCGGCACGATGCGCTGGGCGTGGAGCACGAGACGATCCTCATCGATGGCTTGGGTCAGACGGTTGACCCACTGCATCTGCGTCAACCAGTACGAGGCCTCTTCGTCGCCTTCCTCGTAGACCTGGATAAAGTTACGCCCCTTGCTCTTGGCCATGTAACAGGCCTGATCCGCGGCCCGCAGGATCTCCTGGGGCGGACCACTGGAGGCATTCAGCTCGATCAAACCGACGCTGACGCCGAGCGTGAACGTATTGCCCTCCCATTGGAAGCGGTATTCGCTGATGGCGGTACGCAACCCCTTGACCCGCTCGACGGCCTGGGCCATCGCGGTCTGTTCCATCAACAGGGCGAACTCGTCGCCGCCCAACCGCGCCAGGGTATCCTCCTTGCGGACCTTTGAGCGGAGCATCGCCGCCAGGCTGCGCAGTAATTGGTCGCCGGCCTCGTGACCACTGGTGTCGTTGACCAGCTTGAATTGATCCAGGTCCAGGTAGGCGAGCACGTGACGGCGTTGTCCGTCTGAAGCCGTCTGTAACGCCGCCTTCAGCCGGCGTTCGAACTCGTAGCGGTTGATGAGTTTCGTGAGCGCATCATGGTTGGCCTGATAACGCAGCTGGCGGAGCAGCTTACGGCGGTCGGTCGTATCCTGGAAGACAACCACCAGACCGATCCGCTTGTCGTTTTCGCCCATGATCGGGGCGATGCTTTGGTCGACGAAATACTCTTCCCCATTGCGCGCCACCAGGACGCCGTTCTCGGTCTCATCGACGGTCTGGCCCTCTTGAAGCACCTTGCGGTTCACATCCAGCGGGAAACGGGTCCGCTCGTCGAGGACATTGAAGATCTCTTCGAGGGCTCCGCCCCGAGCCTCATCCGCGGACCAGCCGGTCAGACGCTCGGCACGGGGGTTGAGGTAGTCGACCCGACCGTTTGCATCCGTTGTGATCACCCCATCCACGAGAGAACTCAAGGTGACGCTCGCACGCTCTTGCTGGACTCGCAGCTGCGCATCGAGCCGGCGTCGCTCGGAGACATCCCGGAAGACCAACACGGCCCCGATGAGGAAACCGTCCGGGGTGGTGATGGGGGCGGCCGTCTGATCGATATAGTGCTCCGTACCGCTCCGCGCGACCAGGACCACCTCTTCCGAGCGGTTGATGTGTTCAGCACTGGTCAGGACCCGCTTGAGAAGACTGTCAGCGGAGAGGGATTGCTTGTTGTCCGCGTTGCGGATATCGAACACACGTTTCAGCGGGCTCCCCCGGGAACTCCCCAGGGGCCAGCCGGTGAGTTCCTCGGCACGCCGGTTCATCTGCTCAATCATACCCTGGGTATCCGTGGTGATGACCCCATCCCCGATGGATTGCAGGGTGATTTCCACCCGCTCTTTCTCCTTCTGAAGGGCGCTCTCGGCATCCTTGATCTTGGTGATGTCGGTGAATGAGCCGACCAGACGGCGGTAGCCCCGCTTGCCGGTGAAGGCCTGTCCCCGCCCCAGGAACCAGCGCCACTTGCCGTCCCGGGCCTCGATCCGAAACTCGACGTGGAGCGGCCGGCCATTCTCGAGATGGTCCTCGATGGAGCGTTCGAAGGCCCGGCGGTCCTCGGCGTGGATGCGCTTCTTCCACAGCGACATCATCCGCGGGATGTCCCGCTCATCGCCGCCCAGTATCTCGGCAACCCGCGGCGAGAGGTAGAGTTTGTCACTCTCCACCTCCCAGTCGAAGATCACATCATTGCTGCCCTGCGCCGCGAGACGAAAGCGTTCGTCGCTGGTGCGTAGGGCCAGGGTATTCTGCTGAATGGCCTGGAGTGCCTTGTCGAGGGTCCGGCCGAAGCGTGCCACCTCGTCATTGCCGCGGGGGTTGATCCGCGCCTCGACATCGTCCTCGTGAAAGCGCCGGATGACCTCGCCGAAACCCGCGAGGCGGTCCGTCAGGCGACGCTCGGCCGTCCAGCCATAGAGCACGATGAAGAAGACCAGGCCGATCCCCGCAATCACCCCGGTCTCGCCGATCCGGCTGAGGAGATCCCGTTCGCTCGCGGGGGCAAAACGCAGACAGGCATGGCCGATCTCCCGATCGCCCTCGCGGATATGGATCGCCTCGACCCGACCGGGCTTGCCACCCCCCGGAAAGGCGCAGGGCGATTCCAGGTAACGCCCACCCCACTCGGAGACCGTGCTCAACTCGACGGTCTGCCGGGGACCGACGATCATCGCGGCACTGACCAGGGGATTGGCGGCCACTTCTTCCAATAGCGCGCGCAGCCCGCCGGCCTGGCCCGTCTCGAGGTACGCCTCGGTTTGATCCCGAAAGGCCGTACGGATCGCATAATCGCGCAGCTCGATGCCGGCTTCGATATCGCTGACGAGGGCGGGGACGCGAAGGGTCCCATACACAAAGAGACCGAAACCGACGAGACCGAGCAAGACGAGACCAACCAGATACTTCATAGGGCTTCCGTCATGTTCCGCTGAGGTCAGGATCCGAGCGATCGGAGGCATTCATGACCCCCGATACCCCCGGGAACGAACGTCGCCGCGATCGAGGGCGAATTCCCCCGACCCGAGCACCCGGCGCGGCACGCCCGGGTGGTACCGCCCGAGCCGGCTCCGGAGGAGCCGGCTCGGTCTCGCAATCACGCGCGCTCGGGCCCGAGGGTTTGTGGCAGGCGATAGACACGATGGACCGCTTGACGGGCAAGATGGGTCATGAGTTCGTAGGGGATCGTGTCAGCGGCTCGCGCAATCGTCTCAACGGGCAGGTCGGCACCCCATACGAGCACAGGACATCCCGGCCGTACCGCCCCGATACCGCGTAAGTCTACCGCAATCATATCCATGGATACCCGCCCAAGCAATTGACTCGGCTTACCATCGACCTGGACGGGGGTGCCACTGATCGCGTGACGCGGATAGCCATCCCCGTAGCCGATCGCGGCGATCCCCACGGGCATGGCTTCGGGACACCGGAAGAGGCCGCCATAACCGATGCGGCCACCGGCCGGGCACTCCTTGACTGCGATCAGATCGGTCTCGACCTGCATGACCGGGCGCAGCCCGAGCTCCCATCCGTTCCCCGTGGTGAAGGGCGAGGCACCGTAGAGCATCAACCCCGGGCGAACCCAATCCCAATGGGCATCGGGGCGACTCAGCACGGCCGCCGAGTGAGCCAGGCTTTTCGGGCCCCGCCGATCGCGGACCGCATCGGCGAAGGCACCGATCTGGTCCCCGGTCTCCGGGGCAGCGGGGTCATCGGCATAGGCGAGGTGACTGGCCCAACCAATGGGTTGATGCACCGCGGCGCAGAGGCCGAGACGGCGCTCTAGGGCATCCGCTGCGTCGACGGGAAAGCCGAGGCGATTCATTCCGGTATCGAGCTTGACCCAAACGGTCAACGGGATCCCACCGGAATACCCTTCCAGGGCTTCAAGATGCCAGGGCTGATGCACCATCACATCACAGGCCCAGGCGGCCGACGTGGCGACATCGTCCACGGTAGCCGGCCCCTGGAGAATCAACACCCGCTGGCGAAACCCCGCCTCACGCAGGGTCAAGGCCTCCCCGAGGCAGGCGACCGCGAAACCCTCGGCGTCCGCAAGGGCGTGAGCCGCCTCGAGCAATCCGTGGCCATAGGCATCGGACTTGATAACGGCGAAAACGGGGTGATCCGGTGCGGCCCGATGCACCCGCTTCAAGTTATGTTGCAAGGCCGAGGGGTCGATCCACACACGGATGCTGCGCTGCATCGCCGATCCTCCTGGGGCGGCCGTCGAGAGGGGGCTGTGGCACTCCGAGGCACGGCCGGCGTCGCGTACCAGGCCGGCGGGGCACCCGATCAGAAGGGGGCGGCGGCCTCGGGCGAGAAGTTCTCGAAGCGGGTATATTGGCCGAGGAAGGTCAGCCGCACGGTGCCGATCGGGCCGTTGCGTTGCTTGGCGAGGATGATCTCCGCGACCCCCTTGTCCGGGCTGTCCTCTTTATAGACCTCGTCTCGGTAGATGAAGATCACCACGTCCGCGTCCTGCTCGATCGCACCGGAATTGTGGCTCACGATCCCGTTACTGATCCAGGCCTCGGGGCCCGGCACCGCCAAGTCATAGACGGATGTCATGGCCTCGGGGCGCCGATCGGTCACGTCGACCCAGGTCAAGTCATCCGCAACCATCACCCCCACGGCGTCGCCGGACTCGAGATCGCGAACCCGCCTCCAGCCGCGTGCGGTCAACACCCGGTGGTCCCCCGTCGCGTGCAATTCCCGGCCATCGATCAAGCGCAAGCGTTCGACCGGCACCACCCCGCAGGCCCAACTCCCGGGACTCGCCGCCGAGCGCGGACCTTCCGCCGCATAGCTGGCCACCGTACACGGCTGTTCGACGAGGTCCTGGATCGGGCATTCACGACCGTCCGCGAGGCGAACCGGCGTGGTGCCGACCACGCACTCCCGGAGGTCCGACATGACCGGTCGCTTGTTCGGGCGCTGCTCGAGGCTGCGGTTCAGCTGCGACAGGGCGAGGACCGGAACCTGAAGCTCTTTGGCGAGGGATTTGAGCTCCCGGGAGATCTCCGAGATCTCCAAGGCCCGGTTGGCGTTCTCGCGCACGCCCGGGGCCTGCATAAGCTGGAGGTAATCGATGACGATGAGGCCGAGATCCCCGTGTTCGCGCTTAAGACGACGTGCCCGGGAGCGCACGTCACCGGCGGAGAGGGCCGGCGTATCGTCGATGAACAGCGGGGCCTCGGAGAGCATGACGACTGCCGAGGTCAGACGCGGCCAGTCCTCGTCTTCAAGCTGGCCGGTTCGAACCTTGTGCTGGTCGATCCGCCCGAGGGAGGACATCAGACGCATAGCGAGCTGCTCGCCTGGCATCTCCATCGAGAAGACTGCAACGGCGCGCCCGACACTGATCGCAACGTTTTCGGCAATGTTCATCGCGAAGGCCGTCTTGCCCATGGAGGGCCGGCCGGCGACGATGACCAGATCCGAGGATTGCAGACCGGAGGTCTTGTAGTCGAAATCCTGGAAACCGGTGGCCATCCCCGTAAAGGGGGAGTCCGCTTCGTAGAGTTGGTGGATCCGATCCACCGACTGGGTGAGCAGATCCCGGATCCGGATCAACTCACGCTTGCCATGAGAAATCTGCTCGCCGATTTCGAAGACCTGACGCTCGGCGGCCTCCAAGAGCTCGGCGCTACTCCGCCCCTCGGGTCGATAGGCCCGATCGGCGATATCCGTTCCGACCCGAGCAAGCTGACGCAGAATCGAGCGCTCCCGCACGATACCGGCGTAGGAGGTCACATTCGCCGCAGAGGGCGTATCCCGGGCCAGCATGCCGAGGTAGGCGAGTCCACCCACCGCCTCGGCC
>CAYFWJ010000056.1:0-16628 GCA_964346755.1 uncultured Ectothiorhodospiraceae bacterium | reverse complement strand
TTTTTTATGGCTCCCAATGTGAAACGTCAACACGCCCTAGGATGCGGAGTTCCTCGCCGATCCAGCGGTTGATGGCCGAGGGGGTGATCGAGTCCTTCGTATTCCAATCCGGTTCATCGTGCTCGAGGGAGATCAGCGGGAAGAATAGCCCGCCGCGGAGGGCAAGCCGCGGGCCGTTCTGGCCCAGCGCCCGTTGGTACCACCCAAAGGCCTGGACCAGATCCACACCGCGCTCCTGATCGGAGCGGTGCTGGGCCTGGGCAACGCCGAGGAAGCCCGGTGCCAAGCGCGCCTTGCCCACCACGAAGAGCTCACTCCATCGACGGAGGTGACTCAATCAAGCGCCGTCCACGCAGTCTCCCCGTCCAATCCTGCGCCGAACCATCACGGGTTCGGGGGTTGCCCCCCATGGGCGCGGAGCTGCCCGGCTTGGTTGCGGATCGCCGCAAGGCGTGCCGAATCGAGGCGTTCCAGGTTGCGCCATTGCAAGGCCGTGCGGGGGTGCTTGGCGAAGCGGGCCTGATGACGTTCCAAGAAGTCCCAGTAGAGGGTGGTGAACGGGCAGGCGTCGGCCCCGACGGCCTCGCCGGGATCGAACCGACAATGACGGCAGTAGTTGCTCATCTTCTGGATATACTTCCCACTCGCCACGTAGGGCTTGGAGGCCATGATCCCTCCATCGGCGTACTGGGACATGCCGAGGGTATTGGGCAACTCCACCCATTCCACCGCGTCCACGTACATGGCCAGATACCAGGTGTGGACCTGGCGTGGCTCGACCCCGAGAAGCAGCGGGTACAGGCCCGTGACCATGAGCCGCTGGATGTGGTGACCGTAGCCGTAACGCAAGACCTGCCCGATGGCCTCCCTTAGGCAGGTCATGGCGGTTGCCCCGGTCCAGTAGAAGTCCGGCAGATCGGCCTCGGCCCCGAGCAGGTTCCAATCCGCCCAATCCGGCATATAGCGCCAGTACAGCCCGCGGACGTATTCACGCCAACCGAGGACCTGACGGATGAACCCCTCCACCGCTGCCAGCGGGGCGCGCCCGGCCCGGTATTCGGCCTCGGCCTCCTGAAGGAGCGGTCGCGGCTCGATGAGCTTGAGATTCAGGGCCGTTGAGAGACGGGCATGGTAGAGGAAGGGCTCCCCGGTCCACATGGCGTCCTGAAATCGCCCGAAGTGGGGAAGTCGATGGTCCCGGAAATCCGCCCAAGCGGCCTCGGCCTCCACCGGTGTCATGGGCCAGTCAAAATCCTCGAGCCGCCCCGGGTGATCGGGGAAGGCCTCGGCGACAAGACGCAGGACCTCCCGGGTGATGCCATCGGGCGGCGTCCCGAGGGGCTGCGGGATGGGCCCGGGCCCGGAGCGCCCGAATCCCTTGCGGTTTTCCGTGTCGAAATTCCACCGGCCGCCGACCGGTTCATCTCCCTCCATCAACAGACCCATCTGGGTGCGAAGCCGCCGGTAATAGCCTTCCAGGCGGAGTTGCTTTTTACCCCTCGCCCATCGCTCGAACTCGGCCCGAGGGGCGATAAAATGCCGGTCGTCCCGCCATTCGAGCGGTATGCCTTGGGCCTGGCAGACGGCCTCGAGTCGGATCCGTAGTCGATACACCCCGGGTTCCACCGCCACAATCGCGCTGGGGGGATCGGCCGTGAGGCGCGCATCCAGGGCCTCGGCGAGCCCTGGATGGGAATGGGCATCGAGGGCTGCGTAGTCCACGGTGACCCCGCGCCCCCGGAGTTCCGCGGCGAAGTGGCGCATCGCGGCCAGGAACAGGGCGATACGGGCCTTGTGGGACGGGACCTGACTGGCTTCTTCCCGCACCTCCGCCATCCACACCCGATCCCGGACCGGATCAAGATCCGCGAGGGCGGCACTGCGACGGTCGAGCTGATCCCCCAGGATCAGGATCAGGCGGTGCGGCTCGCTCATCCTGACGAACGCCCCCCTCGACTGGGTCGCCCGGGCCCGCGACGGCGACTGCCGTGCTTTTGGTAGATCCGGCGACTCTGGGTCCGGGCCTCGCCTTGAGCCCGAACGCGCCCCAGGCGTCGCCGAGCCTGCTGGGCCGCGACCGCCGCGTCGACCAGGGGGTAGGGGTAGTCGACACCGAGCCGTACCCCGGCCGTCGTCAGGACCTCCGGTGGGGCCGTATTCGGTTCGTGCAGCCAGCGATCTTCAAGCCCGGCCAACTCCGGCACCCAGGCGCGGATGAAGCGGCCGTGGGGATCCTGATCCCGACCTTGTTTGATGGGATTGTAGATGCGCAGGGCATTGATGCCGGTGGTACCGGACTGCATCTGCATCTGGCTGTAATGGATCCCCGGTTCGTAGTCGGTAAAACACCGGGCCAGATGCAATGCGGGTTCCCGCCAGTGCAACCAGAGGTGATAGGACGCCACGGAGACGAGCATGGCCCGCATCCGAAAATTGATCCAGCCCGTGGCACGCAGGGCCCGCATGCAGGCATCGACGAAGGGAAAACCGGTGGTGCCGTTGACCCAGGCCGCCAACCGGTGCTCATCGAAGGCCGACTCGCGAAGCCCGTCGCAGGCCGCCTGGAGGTTCTCGAACTCCAGGCGAGGCTCGCTCTCGAGCTTCTGGATGAAGTGACAATGCCAGTGCAGGCGCCCTTCGAAGGCCTTGAGCGCGGCGACCCACTCACCGGCTTCACGACCCAGGTCGGCTTGCCGGGCCCGGGTCGCCTGCACCACCTCGCGGAGTGAGAGCGTCCCCCAGGCGAAGTGGGCGCTCAGTCGACTGCACGCGGTGTAGGCGGTGTTAGGGCTGGACATCTCCCGGTGATAGGACTGCCCACGTTCCCGCAGAAAGCTCTCGAGGAGCTGGCGGCCAGCCTGCCGCCCACCGGCTTGTCGGCCCGGACACGGATCGGGGGCCAAGGGCGGCTCGGGAACCGGCGCGTTGGCGTCGGTCTGCCAATCGATGGGGGTCCCGTCCGCCGCCCCGCCCGGGGCATTGACCCGCGCTTGGCCCATAAAGCGCTCCCACCCCCGAGACCAGCGATTGCGGTCGACCCGCCCTCGGATCACCGCGTGCTGAGGCGGTTGATACCAGGGGATGCCGTGTTCCCGGCACCAGTTGGCGACCCGGCGATCCCGGTCGTAGGTCCAACGGTTGCCGGTCTCCTGATGGGACCATAGCGCGGCGATGGGGAGCCGCTCCCGAATGGATTCCAGGACCGTGAGGGCCTCGCCGTATCGTCTCGTCAGCGATAGGCCGAGGGCGGTGAGATCGGCTCGCAATTCATCGAGGGACTCCCGGATAAAACCCCAGTGTCGTCCGGCGAGATCGGGTTGCTGCCAAAGATCCGGCTCAATGATGTAGAGGGGGAGGACCGGGCCGGACGCGGCGGCTCGGCTCAGCGGGGCGTGGTCTTCGGTGCGGAGGTCCCGCTTGAACCAAACCACGTGGACGGGATGGGGCATGGGGGGTCACCGGGGCGGCGAAAGGCACGCGAGGCGACCGGACCATCGCGAATGGCCCGGCCGTCGTGACACGCTAGATCAGCAACCAGGCGAGGGCGCCCCCCAGCAAGGGAAGCGACATCCAGAAGACCCGTTGAGCGACCGGGCTGGCAGCGGAGTGACGTGCTGCGTGCGGGACGGCAGTGGGAGTGGGACTGGATCGAGCCATAGTCAAGGTCCTCGCGTCGAGGTTTTGTGTATGCAATGATCTAGACCTTGGGACCCGCGACCGCGTTCCCCTGCTGCGATGTCGAGCGAGCCATCATGAGCATGTAATTAACGGCCTTGAGGGGCGTCAGGCCAAATCGTCGCGTGATCGGGCTGACGCGCACGCCGGTCCCGGCCACCTCGCGGAAGCCCTGCTCCCCCATGTGATCGCACAGTTCTTGCGGCGTACGGAAGCGGTCCCAGCGATGCGTTCCCCGGGGCAACCAGCGCAAGATGTACTCGGCCCCGACGATGGCGAACAGCCAGGACAAGGGCGTGCGGTTGATCGTCGCCAAGAAGACAACGCCGCCGTCATCGACGAGCCCTCCGGTCGCGCGGAGGAATCCCGCGAGATCCGCGACGTGTTCGACCACCTCCATGTTGAGTACGATATCGAATCGGGCCGACTCAGCACTGAGCTCCTCGACCGTGGTGTGCCGGTAGGTCACCGGCTGGCCACTTTCGGCGGCATGCCGTTCGGCAACGGTAATGTTCTTGGCGGTGACGTCGATGCCGAGTACCTCCGCCCCGAGCCCCGCCATGGCCTCGCTCAACAGCCCCCCTCCGCAACCGATATCGAGGGCGCGGAGCCCGGCTAGGGGTTGATCCGCCGACGGTGAGCGGCCGAACCAGTGCGCGGCCTGGTCCCGAATCCAGGCCTGGCGCAGCTTGTTGAGCCCGTGTAAGGGCCAGAATGGACCCTGGGGGTCCCACCAGGTCTCCGCGAGCCGGGTGTAGTAATCGACCTCCGCCGGATCGACGCTTGAGCTCGTCGAGTCGCTCATGAACGCTCCAGGGGTTGGTTAGAAGGAATGTGCCGATAAGCGTGCGATGATCCGCTCGGCGTTCAGAGCGAGGGCTCGACGGGATGAATCGGCGGCAGGGATTGATTGCGGGAGATTGTCATTACCAGGCACGGTGGAACCCTCGGGGCTCGTCCGGTGCATGACTCGAGCGGATCGCCTTCCCGGGCAACCCCAAACCCGCCGCGCTCCGCGACGATCATTCGCCCCCCGCACGATCCCGCCGCAGGGGCGCAACCGACCCCTTTGGCGTTGATTCTCGATCATGGAATCGCTCCGCGCCGTGGGCTCGCTTCACCCAGGGGGGCGGCGCTCCGGGGTCTCGCCGTCGAGGGAGGCCGCGAATCCCTCCCGGCGGCTTGGCGATCGCCGTCCCGACAATCGACACCCCGACAACAAGACCCCGAACCGCCTCACCGACCGACCATCGCCTCACGCCGGGTCCGATGGATCGCCTTGGGGTATGAAAGACCATCCAACCGGGTTCGGTATACCCCGGGCGGGTCGATCTCCTTGGCGACCGCGGGACATTCAGACCCGTCAGCTTTCGGGCTACAAAGAACACCCGGGAACGCCCGAGACCGTCCGCAGACCACGCCTGTCGAATGGACGAATCGTTCCTAGCTTCCGGAGTCGGCGGGGTCCGAACCGCCCCGTTTTCTCAGTAAACGATCTCACCGTCTGGCTTGATCCGGGGCAATCCTAAGATCGCCCAACTCTGGACACCGCCGCGGTACCACTTAAGCTTGTGGGCCGGGTAACCGAGGGAGAGCAACGCCCGGATGTTGGTCGGGGATTGACCACACCACATGCCGTTACAATACAGCACTAGGGTCTTGGCCTCGGAGAAATCCCACACCGGTCCGTTTTTAACCGCCCCGAATTCGAGCTGGAGGATCTTGGCGACCTCATCCGGATCGGCCCGGCTCAGATGCAACTCGGTCCACGGGATGTGGACGGCCCCCGGGATCATTCCCTTTTGAATCCACTGATCGGTCCGCGAATCGATGACCAGGATGGATTCATCACCCTCCGATGTCTGCTTCAAGTAATCGATGAGCTCCATCTCGGCGATGGTCTCAACGCCGGGTGCCAGCTGCGAGGGCTGGATACAGAACGGCGGACAACGACGGGAGGTGAGCGCGTAATCAAAGTTCACCATGGCCCCGGTGTCTTGATTCCGCTTGATCTCCACCTCCTTGCCCTGATGGGTGACGGTCACGGAGTCCGTATCCGGGGTAAGATCGACCTCCGCCGCGTTGGCGACGCTCATCAAGCTGACACTCGAGGCAACGAGCAGCACTAAGACCAATGATCGGCTCGTAGCGCGATCCATAGAACGACTCCTGACAACGTGATTGCTGGAAGATGCCGAGTCGACCGGGGGATCTCGCAGGGGATCGATCGCCCGGACCGATTCGAGGCGGGGTTACGCGGCGTGATCCGTTGGCGGCACGGGCTCCGGCGGGCTCGGGCTGACCGAACCCGCCGGACGGTTGCACCGCACACGTCCGACGCGCCCTGTCTGAGCGTAGCGCATCGGGCTCGGATCGGAAGCGCCCCGGGGGAATGGCCGCTCCGATCCCATGCCATCGAGTCTATTGCTTCTTGAAGTGCGTAAAGTCGAACTGTCCCGCGACCATGTCGTCGTAGACCTCGGACTGTAGGATGGCAAAGAGCTTAAACAGGCGACGCAGCTCTTCATCCTCCATGAACTGCTGATTCGGCGATTCTTTCAGGGCTTCGGCAAGAAGCGCCACCTGATCCCGGGAGATATCCAGGATGTTGAGCTCCCCATCTTCGGTCATTTCGGCCTTCATAAGTCACCTGTCTTCAACCGTTTCGATGCCATCCCGTATCCTGCCGACAGGACCTGGCATGCCTGTACCTAGCGCGATACGCCGACTCGGCGTCAGGTATGGCGGAAATAGCCCACATCCGGGGCCGGGGTGCGCGGGCTTTGATCCGTCTCGGCCTTGAGCGCTTCCAGCATCGCCTCGTGTTGGGTCTCAAGCTCATGGAGCGCTTCGGCACTCATCTTGGGGAAGATGAGATCCCGGATAAAGGCCCCGAGGTCCGCCATCGCCTCGGACCAGTATTTCTCGTTCAAGTGAAAGCCGTGATGGGCGTGTTGCCCGAGCGGATAGCTGTTAAAGGCCACGCCTTTGGTCACCGACAGATCGGGGTCGTTCTCGACAAAGGCCTTGGCCCAGTCATACCACCACTTGTAGTAGCGTTCCTGCAGCTCCCCGGAAAGACCGTGATTCTCGAAGAAGCCGTTGATTGCCATCCGAGGGGCACGCCCGTAGCGCGTACCGCGACTGTGGGCGAAAGGAAAGTGTCCAGCCATCGATGCTTTGCCTCCAACCAGAGATGTCAAGGCGGCGCCTCGCCGCGACGCGCCGAATCATCATGCCCGACACCCCAAGCCGCCGTCGGCATCAGGTGTCAAGGTCATGGATGATAGCCCAAACATCGCCCGGTCTTATATAAGAATTTCTGATTCCGCGAGAGAGCCTCCCGATAGCCGGCGAGCCTTCATGTTACCGTTACCTCCGCCCCCGGAGCGGAACCGGCGGGGACGAGCGAGCGGCGCGCCCGAGCCCGGGTATCGATGACGTTCTTGAGGGCGATCAGCAGCCCCAGACCAATAAAGGCCCCCGGGGGAAGCACCGCCAGGAGGAAACCGGGGTAGGCCTCCCCGAGTTGGAACCCCCAATCGGCCGCCGCGGGACCGAAGAGCAGCTCGGCGTCAGCGAGCAACGTCCCTTGCCCGACCAGTTCACGAAAACCGCCGAGGACGACCAGAACGAGCATGAAGCCGACGCCCATGGCCGCCCCATCCAGGGCCGCGGCACCCAGCGGCTGTTTCGAGGCGAAGGCCTCGGCTCGCCCGATGATACTGCAATTGGTGACGATTAGGGGAATGAAGATCCCGAGGATGAGGTACAGCCCATGGAAGTAGGCGTTCATCACCAGTTCGATGATCGTGACGATGGATGCGATGACCAGCACGAAGACGGGGATACGCACTTCGGCTCGGATCCAATCCCGAATGAGGGCCACGACCGTGTTGGAGCCGACCAGGGTGACGAGGGTGGCGATGCCGAGCCCAAGGCCATTGATGGCCGTATTGGTGACGGCCATGAGCGGACAGAGGCCCAACAACTGGACGAGCCCCGGGTTATTGCGCCAGAGGCCATCGGCGAGGATCTTGCCAGTCGATGGGGTATGGCTCATGGGAAACCCTCCGTTTGCGGGACGTTAGCAGCCGCCTCGAACAGGGCCGCCCGGTGGGTTGCAACGTATTCGAGGGTGGCACGAACGGTAGCGACGACGGCACGGGGTGTGATGGTCGCCCCCGTAAACTGGTCGAACACACCGCCATCTTTCTTCACCTTCCAATCCGACGGCGGGGGCCGACCCAGGGATTGGCCATCGAAGGTGGTGATCCAATCGGACCGACGGCGCTCGATCCCATCGCCGAGCCCAGGCGTCTCCCGGTGGGACAGGACGCGAACCCCGGCGATCCGGCCGTCGAAGCGGACCGCCACCATGAGTCGGATCGAGCCGTTGTAGCCGTTGGCAACCGGTCGCAGGACAACCGCCACCGGTGCCCCCCCTTGCCGGGCGACATAGGCCTTCGAGGCCTCCTTCAGACCGAGCTTCGGGGTGGGGGGAATCCGAACGGTGGCCTCCAGCGGTCGATTATCGTAGGCACTCGGCGAGAGGACCTGATGGAGGGTTTCTCGTACCGCCTGTCGCTGATTCTCGGCGATGCGCGCGTCGGTCAGACGATGGGTCACACCGACCAGCCCCGCACCGAAAGCGGCGAAGAGCATGAGCAAAACCCCCGAGATCCAAACGCTTTGATACCCCTTGTCTGCCATGCCCTAGCCAGAACCCCGGTGTTCCCCGAACACAGGGGGCTGGGTGTACTGATCGATCGTGGGAACGGCCAGATTCATCAATAAGACCCCGAAGGCCACCCCATCCGGGTAACCCCCCCAGGTCCGGATGATGTAGATCAGCACGCCGATGCCGGCCCCGTAGATCAGCTGTCCTCGAGGCGAATTGCTGGACGAGACCGGGTCGGTGGCGATAAAGAAGGCCCCGAGCATGACCGCCCCCGAGAACACATGGAACAGCGGGCCCGGGTAACGCTCGGCATCGAGGAGATGAAACACCGTGCTCAGGGCAACCACCGCCACGATGAGTGACACGGGGATGCGCCAGGTGATAACCCGGGTCCCTAGCAGCCACAGCCCACCGATCAGATAGAGAATCGCGACCCATTCCCAACCCCAGCCACCGAATGAACCGAAGCGCGGATCCGCCTGGATCACACTCAGGGACCGATCCATGGCCAATTCGGTCTTGATGAGATCGAGGGGGGTGGCTGCGGTCAGGGCGTCCCAGGGGATGGTGGGGTTCGTGCCTTGGAACGCGTAGGCAAGGGTCTCGGCCGGACTGACGGTGGCATCAGTGAGCGGTTGAGGCATCACCCACTGGGTGAGGAGCTGGGGGAACGAGATGAGCAACACCACGTAGCCGACCATGGCCGGATTAAAGGGGTTGTAACCGAGGCCACCGTAGAGATGCTTGGCGACGGCGACGGCGAAGGCACTGCCGACGACCGGGATCCACCAGGGCAAGAGGGGCGGCAGACACAGGGCCAGCAGCCAACCTGTCATCAAGGCGCTGTTATCCCGCACGAAGGGGAGAACCGGCCGGCCCCTGAGGCGCAACATCAGGGCCTCGGTGAGCACGGCCGCGCTCGCTGCGAGGACGATATTGAGCAGCACCCCCCAACCGAAGAGCCAAACGAATGCCACGGTGCCGGGGATTAGGGCGTACAACACATGGCGCATGACCCCGGCGACCGTGCGCGGGCCCACGACGTGGGGCGAGGTAAGTGTGGGAAAACGCATCGTTTAGGGGTCGTCGTGCACCGATACGTCCGACGACGCGTGAGCCGCTTGATCGTTCGGCGCGGCCGGCTCATCGGCGCGGCCGGATGCGTCCCGCGCGGCGGCTCGGCGTTGTTTGGCTCGCTCCACGGCCGCCTCGACCGCGGCCGTACTCGGTCGTTCCCCGGATGGGGTCGACTCGGATCGTGTCCCAGCGCTGGCGGCCTTCGCCGCGGCCCGCTTCTTCTCGAGACGCGCCTCTTTCTCCCGCTGCTCCCGTTCCTGGCGTTCCTGACGGAAGTTGTGGCGCTCCCGGGCCCGATCCGCCTTGGCCTTTTCCCGCTCTTTCGACCAGATTTCGTTCTTCGCGAAGCGGAAGTACTGCACCAAGGGGATGTGACTGGGACAAACGTAACTGCAGCAACCGCATTCGATACAGTCGAACAGGTGGAGTGCCTGCGTCTTCTCCAGATTCTTGGCCCGGGCTTGCCAATATAGCTCCTGGGGCTGAAGTTCGATGGGACACGCCTGGGCACAGGCCCCGCACTGGATGCACGGCATCGGTGGTCCGGGAGGGGGCACGGTGGCCGTGGATAGGGCCAGGATACAGTTCGTGGCCTTGACCACCGGCACTTGGTCGCTCGGCACGGTGATCCCCATCATCACCCCGCCCATGAGCAGCCGATCCGGCGGATTACGGTAGCCACCCGCTCGGGCGATCACTTCCGCGAAGGGAGTCCCCAGCAGAACCTCCCGATTTTGCGGGGTTGCGATGGCGTCACCGGTGACGGTAACGACCCGCGAGACAAGCGGTCGACCCGCACAGACCGCATCGCGTAGCGCAACCAAGGTCGCCACGTTTTGACACAGTACGCCAATGTCGTGTGGGAGCCCATAGGAGGGCACTTCACGCCCGGTCAGCGCCTTGATCAGCTGTTTCTCACCCCCCGCGGGATAGCGACTCGGCACCGCAAGGACCTCAATCGGCGGCCCTTCAGTCGGGGTCACCGCCGCGGCAGCCGCCCGCATCGCCGCGATCGCTTCCGGCTTATTGTCCTCGATCCCGACACGGATCACCTGCGGGCCAACGGCTCGGGCCAGGACCCGCGCCCCCTCGAGGATGGCCTCGGGGCGTTCGCGCATCAACCGGTCATCACAGGTAATGTAGGGCTCGCATTCCCCACCGTTGATGATGAGGGTGTCGATGGGGTGTTCGCGCCCCGGATTGGCCTTCACGGCGGTGGGAAAGGCGGCGCCGCCCAATCCCACAAGGCCGGTCTCCCGCAACCGTTGGCGCAGGGTGGGCGGGTCGATGTGCCGCGGATCAAGGGGTGCGTAAGGGGGATCGTCCGGCCAGCGATCCGCGCCGTCGGGCTCGATGACGATGCACGGGGCACTCAGCCCGGAGGGATGGGGCACGAGCCGATCCTCGATGGCCACCACGACCCCTGAGGTGCTCGCATGAACCGGGGCACTCACGTAACCGGTCGCCCGCGCGACGACCTGCCCCTTAGCGACCGAATCCCCCACAGAGACCACGGCCTCAGCCGGATCACCGATGTGCTGGCGCAAGGGCAGGATGAGACGCGAGGGCAGGAAGGCGCCCTCGATCGGCCGATCGGCCGATTGCCCTTTGTGCTCTGGCAGGCGGAGGCCGCCATGGAAATCCCAGCGCGCTCGATTCGCGTTCATAACGATTGCGGTCTAGATCACGACGGATGGCGTTACCAAGCCCCTCGGGCTAACGCGACTCGGCCTCGATGGCCTCCGGGATGCGGGGATCGATCGTTGGATTCGGCCACTTCCAGGTCGGGAGCGTCTCGGGGATCGGTTCCATTCGAATACAATCCACCGGACAGGGTTCCACGCACAGTTCGCAGCCCGTGCACTCCTGAGCGATGACCGTGTGCATCTGCTTGGCGGCGCCGACAATGGCGTCCACGGGACAGGCCTGGATGCACTTGGTACAACCGATGCATTCGTCTTCGTCGATGACGGCGACCGTGGGGCCGGCCTTGGCCTCGCGCCCCGCGTCGAGTGGTTTGGGATCCCGGCCCAGCAATTCGGCCAATGAGCGAACGGTATCCTCACCGCCCGGTGGACAACGGTTGATATCCGCCTCCCCAGCGGCGATGGACTCGGCGTAGGGGCGACAACCCGGGTAGCCGCATTGACCGCATTGCGTCTGGGGCAGAATGGTGTCGATCTGGTCGACGATCGGGTCTCCTTCGACCCGGAACCGGATCGCCGAGTAGCCCAGGATCAAGCCGAATAGGCCGGCAAGACCCCCCACGGTTAGTATGGCTGCGAACATAGTCGATTACCGGAAGACGGCAGGGGACGCCGGATGGACAAACCCAAGGCCCTGATCAGCCCGGTACCAATCCGGAGAAACCCATAAATGCTAAAGACATCAGCCCAGCGGTCACCAGGCCGATGGGTGCACCCTGGAACGCCAGAGGGACATCGGCAGCGGCCACCCGTTCCCGAATGGCGGCGAACAGGACCAGGACTAGGGTAAAGCCGACCGCGGCACCGAAGCCGTACAAGGCCGACTCGGCCAGCCCATGCTGGGCTTGGACATTGAGCAGGGCGACTCCGAGCACCGCACAATTCGTGGTGATCAACGGGAGGAAGATCCCGAGCACGTTGTAGAGCAACGGGCTGGTCTTGTGTACGACCATCTCGGTGAATTGCACCACCACAGCGATCACCAGGATGAAGCTGATGGTGCGGAGATACGTAAGATCGAGCGGGGTCAACAGATAGGTATTGACCAGATAGCTCGTGATTGCCGAGAGGGTGAGGACAAATGTGGTCGCCAACCCCATCCCCAGAGCCGTATCGAGCTTACGCGAGACCCCCATAAAGGGGCACAGCCCCAGAAACTTCACGAGCACGAAGTTGTTGACCAGCACCGTGCTGATCAACAGCAATACGTAATCGGTCATCCGATCCCCCGTTGGTTAGCTCGAATCCCCATCCCGTTTCGAGCACGGACCCCGCTCGTGACGACCCAACCGGCATCGCGCCAGCCGTCCGCACGGGTCGTGGCCGAGTGTGCTTCTACGGTGGGCGTTCGCCCGTCGTTCTTCAACCGAAGACCTGTGCGGGTATTTCCCGTCAGGGCTCGGGTCCCGATCGGGATCCAACCCGCGGAATGCGAAACGGCCAGGGCGTCGAACCGTTCCCGCGCTCGCCTAAACCACCCCTTGCGCCTGCAAATAGAGGAAACTCAGGTAACCCACATAGACGAGCAACAGCAACCCCCCTTCGATCCGGGTGATCTTGCCCTGCTTCAAGAAGCCGTTGGCCATCAAGACCAGGGCCACGGTCAAGGCGGCCACGATCGGATAATCCCGGGTCAGCACGGCCTGCTCGATGGCGTCCGGATGGATGATCCCGGGCAACGCCATCACCGCCAAGAGGTTGAACATGTTGGAGCCGATGATGTTCCCGATCGCGATGTCGCCTTCCTTCTTCAAAGCGCCCGCGAGGGAGGCCGCCAACTCCGGCAGGCTCGTCCCGATGGCCACGATGGTAAGGCCGATTACCAGGTCGCTCACACCGAGGGTCTGGGCGATGTCGACGGCCCCCCAGACAACGGCCCGCGAACCGAGGAGTAACACGACGAGCCCGATCACGAGATAGAGCAAGGCCCGAAGAATGGGCATATCGTGCGGGATCTCCGAGGCGAATTCCGCCGTCATGCTGTCACCCGCGTCATCGCGGCCACGCCAGGCGGTCACGATCATCCAGGTCAACAGAGCCAGCAGACCGAACAGCAGGACGAGCCCGTCGGTACGGGCGAGATGCCCATCGACCAGGGGTACGGCCGCCGCCGCGGTCACGAACAGCAGGATGGGCAGCTCACGCCGCAGCACCCGGGAGTGGACAACCAAGGGCGTAACCAGCGCGGTGGTGCCGAGGATCAAGGCGATATTGGCGATGTTAGATCCGAGGGCATTGCCGATGCCGAGGCCGCTGTTCCCTTCAAAGGCTGCCATGCCGGAGACCAGCATCTCAGGGGCGGAGGTGCCGAAGCCAACAATGACGAGTCCAATGACCAGACTCGGGATTCCGAGATGATCCGCGGTGGCGGAGGCCCCGGACACGAACCGATCCGCCCCCCAGACCAGGAAGACAAAACCGGCGAGGACAGCAAGCGAGGCGATCAGCATAGGCACGGGCTCCGAGGGTAGGACGCGAGCAATGCGCTGGGATCTGAAGGACTATTTAACGCGCATCCCGGGCTGGGCACCAGCATCCGGGCTCAATAAGAAGAGATCGCGCCCTCCCGGACCCGCCGCCAGGACCATCCCTTCGGAGGTCCCGAAGCGCATCGTACGGGGCGCGAGGTTGGCCACCACCACGGTGTGCCGCCCCACGAGGTCTTCCGGGGCATAGGCGGACTTGATACCGGCGAATACCGTACGGCTCGACGCACCCATGTCGACGGTCAACCGAAGCAGTTTATCGGCCCCCTCGACCGACTGGGCATCGGTGATACGGGCGATTCGCAGATCAACCTGGGCGAAGGTATCGATGTCGATGGTCTCCTTGAGCGGCTCCGCAGCCGGCGCCTCAGACGCCGGTGTGGCCGCGGGCTGTGGCGCAAGATCCTGTTTCGCGTCGTCTGTCATGGCAGCGGTCGTCTCCGGTTTGATGCGGACCAACAGGGGCTCGTAGGGTTGAATGCGATGACCCAGGAGCGGCGCGGTGAGGGCAGTCCAGGTCTCGACTTCGGCGTTGAGGAAGCCTTCGGCGGCGGCCGCCGTCGCGGGCAAGACCGGCTTGAGATAGGCCATGAGGACTCGGAACAGATTGAGCCCCTGAGTCGCGATCCCTTGGACGGTATCGCGCTGCTCCGGATCCTTGATCGCCACCCAGGGCTTCGCGCGATCCACGTACTGATTGGCGCGATCCGCCAAGGCCATGATTTCCCGCACGGCTTGACCGTACTCCCGACGCTCATAGGCCTCCGCGATGCCCTCACCGGCATCGACGAAGGATTGATAGAGTTCCGGATCCGGGAGGGTGTCGCTCAGGCGGTCATCGAAGTGCCGATTGATAAAGCCCGCATTGCGGCTGGCGATATTGATGACCTTGCCGATGAGATCCGCGTTGACCCGCTGGACGAAGTCCTCGAGGTTCAGATCGATGTCGTCGACCCTACTTCCCAGCTTGGCGGCAAAATAATACCGGAGGTATTCGGGATCCAGGTGACGCCGGTAGGTCTCGGCCTTGATGAAGGTCCCTCGGCTCTTGGACATCTTCTGGCCGTTGACCGTCAAGAACCCGTGGGCGAATAGGGCCGTCGGGGCACGGAAACCGGCCCCGATCAACATCGCCGGCCAAAAGAGACCGTGGAAGTAGATGATGTCCTTGCCGATGAAGTGATAGAGCTCGGCCTGCGAATCGGGGCCCCAATAGGTCTCGAAATCCAGCCCGGTCTGATCACACAGGTTGCGGAAGCTCGCCATGTAGCCGATCGGTGCATCGAGCCACACGTAGAAGTACTTGCCTGCCGCATCCGGGATCTCGAAGCCCCAATACGGGGCATCTCGGGAGATGTCCCAATCGCGCAGGCCCTCCTCAAACCACTCCCGCAGCTTGTTGCGAACCTCCTCTTGAAGGGCATCCTGTTGGGTCCAGGCCCGCAACGCCTCGGTGAAATCAGCGAGCGCAACGAACAGATGCTCCGAGTCGCGCTCTTCAGGGGTCGCCCCGGAGATCACGGAGACCGGCTCGAGCAGCTCCGCGGGCGTATAGGTTGCCCCGCACGCCTCACAGGAGTCCCCGTACTGCTCGCTCGCCCCGCACCGCGGGCAGCGCCCGCGGATAAATCGATCGGGCAGGAACAGACCGGCCTCGGGATCGAAGGCCTGTTTGATCACTCGCCGTCGGATGTGGCCACTATCCCGAAGCCGCGTGTAGATCTGCTCGGCAAGGCCCCGATTCTCGGTGGAGTGGGTGGTGTAGTAATTATCGAAGCCAATGCCAAAGGCATCGAAATCGGCCCGATGCTCTTGACCCATGCGTTCGATCAACGCCTCCGGGCTGATACCCTCGCTCTGTGCCTTGAGCATGATCGGCGTCCCGTGGGCGTCATCGGCACAGACGTAGTAGCATCGGTTGCCCCGGAGGCGTTGGAATCGGGCCCAGATATCCGTCTGGATATACTCCACCAAGTGCCCGAGATGGATTGGTCCATTGGCGTACGGGAGGGCGCTCGTGACCAGGATGTTGCGAACAGCGGAAGAACCCATGCAGCACTGCGTCTTCGATGGACTGATAGAGGTGGTAAGCTATCAAGTTTTGCGCAATCTCGCCAATCGCGCGACCCACCGGGCGCGAGCCATCCCCGATCCCGAGCCATCGCGGTGCGTCAATACCAGAACACCCGCCGCGATCACGAGCGGCGCACCGAGCATGAGCCGCGGGCTCACCGGCTCGGCCCAGAACAACCACCCCCAGAACGCGGCCAACGGGACCGCTACGTAGGTGAACGGGCCGATCTGGGCCGCTGGCACGCGGTGATACGCGCGGGTCAAAAGGAGCTGCCCAAGGCTCGCGAGCAACCCGATGGCAGCCAGGAGGGCCCACTGGGGGGCGGTCGGCATCTGCCATTGGACCACCATGGCCGGTGTTGAAAACAGCGTCGCCAGGCCGGCGAAATAGACCACGATGCGTGTCGTCGGCTCACTGCGGCCGAGGCGGCGGATCGTTACCTTCGCCGTCGCCGCCAAGAACCCCCCGAGAACCGCCACGAATGCACCGGGTTCCAGCGCCGAGGCCTGGCTACCCGGCGCCAAAATGACCAGGACCCCGAGGAAGCCGACGCCCGCCGCCAGGGCCTGGATCCGCCCGATGGGCTCGCCGAGCCAAATCCAGGCGATCCATGGAATAAACAGCGGCTGTGTCAAGGCCAAGACGACGGCGAGCGCCATGGGGATCGTTGCGAGCGCATAGAATAAGCAATACATCGCGGCCAAGCCCGTCAGGGACCGCACCAAATGCAGCCCCAAACGATCGGTCGCGAGGCCTTGCCCGCGGGGTCGTGCTGCAAGGGGCAATACCAGGAATAGGGCGAAGAGATTGCGAAAGAAGACCACGACCTCGTTTGGTAGCCCGTCATCCAGGGCCTTGATCGTCGTCCCCATAAGCGTGAACATCACTTCCGCGAGGACCACAAGCAAGGCACCCCGTCCCAACCCCAT
>CAYFWJ010000055.1:0-16636 GCA_964346755.1 uncultured Ectothiorhodospiraceae bacterium | reverse complement strand
GCGAAGCGCATCGGTTGCCGGTTACCGCTCCCCCGGCCCATGACGGGACCGGTTCCACCTGAACAACCGATGCGCCTCCTCCCGTCGGCCCATCCAATGGAAACGACTCAAACTCGGCTTGACCCTTTTGCATTTCTCGGTCTGAGGGGGCCCACGGGCCCTGGGCAGGCGGGCCCGGGCCGCTCGACTCCGGGGCCGGGCGATGGACGCATAGACACGATCCAGCGGAGACGCGGGCACGGTGGCCATATCTCACCCGGGATTGTCGTGGGAAGACCGCTCGAAGTGAGGAGCCACGCGATCAGGCCCTGATGGCAACGCATCACTCGCTCGGCGCATGACCTAAGATGGCGAGACCCGGTGGTCGGTTTGCGCCGCTTCGCCGGCGCGGTGCCCCGGCCCTCTCAGAAATCCGGGGAGTCAATCCCCGAGATGATGCGGCAAATCGCCCGCCGCTCGCACGAGGTGCTCGACTCCCTGCGACTGACCGCCGACTCCCAGACGGCTGCTGGAGCCGCCTCATGAGAACCCATTAGCCGTGCGTCGCACCCCGGGGAAAGGATCCTGTCATACCTTCCACCCCTCATCAGGGATCGACCTGTGATAACCTGGCGGGCTAAACGCCATGATACCGCATCGTCGATCGAGTAGCCCCCATGTTGGACCCACGATTGCTCCGCAACCAGCTCGAGGAGACCGCGCAGAAACTCGCTCGGCGCGGCCACAAGCTGGATACCGAGACCTTTCTCTCCCTCGAGGAACGGCGTAAGTCGCTGCAGACCGAGAGCGAACGGCTCCAGAACCAGCGCAACACGCAATCCAAGGAGATCGGTAAGGCCAAGGCCCGGGGCGAGGATATCGCCCCACTCCTCTCCGAGGTGGCGGATCTTCGGGATCGACTCGACGAGATCGAGACCCGACTCCAGATCGTTCAGGGGGAGCTCCAGGAACTCCTCATGACCCTGCCCAATCTCCCCGATGACTCGGTGCCGGACGGGTTGGACGAGGATGCGAACGTGGAGGTGCGCCGCTGGGGCAAGATCCGGAACCCGGGATTCGAGCCCGCGGATCACGTGGAGCTGGGTGAACCCCACGGCTGGATCGACTTCGAGGCGGCGGCACGCATCGCCGGATCGCGGTTCGTGGTGATGCGCGGGGCCATGGCTCGGCTTCATCGGGCCCTGATCCAGTTCATGCTCGACATCCATACCAACGAACACGGCTACACCGAGTACTACGTCCCCTATCTCGTCAATACGGACGCCCTCCGCGGCACGGGCCAGCTGCCGAAGTTCGAGGTGGATCTCTTCAACGTCAAGGGCGACCCCGGCTACTACCTCATCCCCACGGCGGAAGTCCCATTGACCAACCTGGGGCGCGGGCAGATCCTCGCCAGCGACAGCTTGCCTCGACGCCTGGTCAGTCATACCCCGTGCTTTCGCTCCGAGGCCGGCTCCTACGGCAAGGACACCCGGGGGATGATCCGCCAGCATCAGTTCGAGAAGGTGGAGCTGGTTCAGGTCGTTCGCGCGGAGGAATCTCAGCAGGCGCTGGAAGAACTCACCCAGCACGCCGAGGTTATCCTGCAACGGCTCGAGCTGCCCTATCGGGTGATGCTGCTCTGCGCCGGCGACATGGGCTTCGCCGCCACCAAGACCTATGACCTCGAGGTATGGCTCCCCGGCCAACAGCGCTACCGGGAGATCTCATCCTGCAGCAACTTCCAGTCCTTCCAGGCTCGGCGAATGCAGGCCCGCTGGCGCAACCCCGAGACCGGCAAGCCGGAGTTGTTGCACACCCTGAACGGATCGGGCCTCGCCGTCGGCCGGACCCTGGTGGCCTTGCTCGAGAACTACCAGGATGAGTCCGGGTGCATCCACATCCCCGATGCCCTGCAGCCCTATGTCGGGGGCGCCCGTTACCTGGCGGAACCGGAACACGGATCGTAAGCGGGATCTCGGCGCTGTGCGAGGCCTTGGGGGATCACTGTTCCGCCGAATGCCCCCTACAGATCCACGTCCGCCTGGTGGCCGTGCCGTTCCAGCCAGGCCCGCCGATCGCTCGCCTGACGTTTCCCCAGCAACATGTTGATCATCGACTCCGTCTCCTGCTCGTCATCCAGGGTGAGCCGGATGAGTCGGCGGGTTTCCGGGGCCATCGTGGATTCTCGAAGTTGGGTCGGGCTCATCTCACCGAGTCCTTTGAAACGCGTGATACTCACCTTCTGCGGCCGTTTTTCCGCCTGGAACCGATCCAGAATCCCCGCCTTTTCTTCGTCATCCAAGGCGTAAAAGACCTCCTTGCCGATATCGATCCGGTACAGGGGGGGGGCGCAGATGAAGACCCGCCCCGCCCGGACCAACGCCTGAAAATGCCGCAGGAATAGGGCGGAGAGCAGCGTCGCAATGTGCAAGCCATCGGAGTCCGCATCGGCGAGCACGCAGACCTTGCCGTAGCGCAACCCCTTGAGATCCTGGGAATGGGGATCGACCCCGATCGCCACGGCGATGTCGTGGACCTCCTGGGAGCTGAACAACTGGTCCGGACTGACCTCCCAGGTATTCAGGATCTTACCGCGAAGGGGCATGATCGCCTGGGACTCCCGGTCCCGGGCCTGCTTCGCGGAGCCGCCCGCGGAATCCCCCTCCACCAGGAACAGCTCCGTGCGGTCCCAATCTTGGGCCGTGCAATCCGCGAGTTTGCCGGGCAACGGCGGGCCGTTCGCCGCCTTCTTCCGGGCTACCCGTTTGCCGCTGCGCAGGCGCTTCTGGGCGTTGGCGATCACCTCTTGGGCGATACGTTCACCGCTCTCCACATGCTGATTCAGCCAGAGCAGGAAGGCATCCTTGACGACCCCGCTGACGAAGCTGGCGCATTCCCGGGATGAGAGCCGCTCCTTGGTTTGTCCGGAGAATTGGGGTTCGTGGAGCTTCACCGATAGGACGTAACTGATGCGTTCCCAGACGTCCTCTGGGGCCAATTTCACCCCCCGGGGCAGCAGATTCCGGTACTGACAGAACGCGCGGAGGGCCTCGGTCAGCCCCATGCGCAGGCCGTTCACATGGGTCCCGCCGAGGGGGGTCGGGATAAGATTGACGTAGCTCTCGGCGATGCCCTCGCCCCCTTCCGGCAACCAGGCCACGGCCCATTCCGCGGCTTCGTGTTGGGACTCGATCTGGTTACTGAAGGGGGGCAAGGGCAGGTAGTCCAGCTCCCCCAGCACCTCCTCGAGGTAGCCGCGGACGCCGCCTTCGTAACACCATTCCTCGTGGGTGTCATTGGCTCGATCGTCCAGCACGAGGGTCAAACCGGGACACAAGACCGCCTTGGCTCGAAGCAGTTGGCGCAATCGAGGGCGGTGGACCTGGGGCGAATCGAAGTAGCGGGCTTCCGGCTCAAAGCGCACGGTGGTCCCCGTCCGGCGCTTCGGGACCTTGCCAACGACTTTGAGCGGTTCGATCTTCGCGCCGCGGGCAAAGGCGATATGGTGCTCTTGGCCCCCGCGGCGGACCCACACCTCGAAGCGATCGGATAGGGCGTTGACCACCGATACCCCGACCCCGTGCAGGCCGCCGGAGAACCGATAACTCTTGTCGGAGAACTTCCCTCCGGCGTGGAGTCGCGTCAGGATGACCTCCACCGCCGGAAGGCCCTGTTCGCGGTGCAAGTCCACGGGCATGCCGCGCCCGTCGTCGGTCACGGTCACGGCCCCCGTGTCGTCCAGGATGACCTCGATGCGGCTCGCGTGGCCCGCGAGCGCCTCATCGACGCTGTTGTCGACCACCTCCTGGACCAGGTGATTGGTCCGCGTGGTATCGGTGTACATACCGGGCCGGCGGCGCACGGGTTCGAGGCCTTCAAGGACCTCGATGGCCTCGGAGTCGTAGGTATCACTGGCCATAGACGGGCGGATGGATCCGTTAGTGAGTCCGGTGGTGTCGGGTTGCGGGTCGACCGGCCGCGTTCGCACCGCCGAAATAGCATACGATACGGGCCATGGGTCGCTTGAGGGGGCTCCACGGCATCCCTATGCTAGAGGGTTTGGGTAGACCGAGGAGTCCGATGCGATGAGTGAATCGCCCTATACCGATCCAAACGTAACGGCGGCGACCTTCGACGACGTCGTTCTCGCGCGCTCCCACGAGACGCTGGTGTTGGTCGACTTTTGGGCCGGCTGGTGCCAGCCGTGCCAGATGTTGGCCCCGGTTCTCACCCAGGTCGTGGATTCCTACCAGGGGAAGGTCGTTCTCGCCAAGGTCGAGACCGACAGCGAACCGCAGCTCGCCGGCCGCTACGGCATCCGTAGTCTACCGACGGTCAAGTTTTTTCGCCATGGGGCGGTCGTCGACGCGTTCTTCGGCGTCCAATCCGAAGGCCAGATCCGGGCCCAGATCGAGGCCCATATCGAGCGCACGGCGGATCCCCTGATCGGCGAGGCGGCCGCGGCGCGAGCCGCTGGGCAACTCGACACGGCGCAACGCCAGGCGGAGGCGGCCGTCGAAGCCGACCCCGGCTATTTTCGAGCAATCGCCGAGCTGATGAACGCCCTCGCGCTGCGGGGTTCCATCGAGCACGGGCGGGCGTGGCAACGGGCGATCGCCCCGGCCGACCGGGACAAACCCGAGGTGCAAGCAGCCCAGGCCCGGCTGACGCTCGCGGAGCTGATACCCGATCCGGCAGCGACGCGTGACGACCTGGCCGCCCGACTTGCCAACCAACCCGACGACGCCGAGACCCGGGGGGCTCTGGCGGCCCGCGCCATCCTCGACGGGGATGCCGAGACCGGATTGGAGACCTTCCTGGAATGGGTCCGCCGAGCCCGCGGCGACGGGAAGCGCGCCGCCCAAAACGGCATGCTGGCCGCATTCGATCTGCTGGGGACCGATCACCCCTTGGTCCCCCGCTACCGACGCGCCCTATCCAATGCCCTCCACTGACTCCGGCCCGGTCGCTGGCCCGCCGCCGACGCCCTGGGCGGCGACGACGGGCCGACGAACGCCCCTTAGCGTCCGCCGTTCAAGGCCTTGATAAGCTCTTCGGCTGGCCGATAGCCCGGGATCGCTTGTCCCTCATCGGTCAGTATGTAGGGCGTCCCACTCATGCCGACGGTTTGCGCGACCTGCATAATCTTGCGGATCGGCGCATCACACTCGGCGTCCGGAACGGCTTTGCCTTGCTTGGCCTCGGTCAGCGCCTTCTGGGGGTCATCCGCGCACCAGATATCCACGGAGGTCTTGTACGACGAGGATCCGAGGCCGGCGCGGGGGTACAGGAGATAGCGCACGGCGATGCCGGCCTCATTGAGCTCGTCGACCTCCTCGTGTAGCCGCTGGCAATAGGGGCACTCGACATCCGTAAAGACGGTGAGCGTGTGTTGGGGCGCTTGCTCCGGTCCGAAGACGATCATGTCCTGGGGGTCGAGCTGGTTGATCCGGCTCAGCCGAACCTCCCGCTCCCGGGCGGCGGTGAGATTGCTGCGGTTTTGGACATCGATGAGATTGCCCGTGACGAGGTAATTGCCGTCGCCACTGATGTAGACCACCTGCCCCCCGATGACGGTCTCGAACAGGTTGTCGACAGGCGTCGGGCGGATCTCGCCCGGCTCAGCGCCAATCTCCGCGCTGAGGCGCGAACGAATCCGTTCAACTTGCGACTCGGAGACGGATAGCGAGGACAACGAGTCGTCGGCACCGGCATTCGGGCTTTCCCCAACGGCATCGGAACAGGCATTGGTCGTCAGCACAACGGTGCCGATCAACAGGACGAAGAGAGGCAGGGAACGCTGAAGCATGGTTTCTCTCGAGTTGGCGGAACAAAACGGTGGTGAGGCGATGGCGATCGCCGGGGGATTGGCCGGCGGGCCACCGGAGCTGTTCGCTTGGGGCCCGGATCCGGTAGCGGATGCGCGCGCGGTTAGGGGGTGGTATCCGTGGCCGGGGACTCGCCCCCGCCCGAGGCCGCCGCCTTCCCTCGATGATTGACCCCGTCGAACAGGGATTGGAGCATCTCCATGGGGAAGGGAAAGACGATGGTCGAGGTCTTGTCGTTGGTGATGTCGCTCAGGCTTTGCAGATACCGGATCTGCATGGTCTCCGGCCGCTGCGCGATGATGTTGGCCGCGTCCAGCAGCTTTTGCGAGGCCTGGAACTCGCCATCGGCGTGGATGATACGCGCTCGACGATCCCGCTCGGCCTCGGCTTGGCGCGCGATCGCACGAATCATGCTGTCGTCGAGATCCACGTGTTTGAGCTCGACGTTGCTCACCTTGATCCCCCAGGCGTCGGTCTGCGAGTCCAGGATGGATTGAAGGCTCGCGTTGAGCTTCTCCCGTTGCGAGAGCATCCCGTCGAGCTCATGCTGGCCGAGGACGGAACGCAGGGTCGTCTGGGCGAGTTGGCTGGTCGCCGCGTTGAAGTCCTCGACCTGCAGAACACTTTTCTCGGGATCGATGACCCGGTAATAGATGACCGCGTTCACGCGGACCGAGACGTTGTCCTGGGAAATGACATCCTGGCCGGGCACATCCATGACGACGGTCCGCAGGTCGATGCGGACGAGCCGCTGGATACCGGGGATCACGAACCGAGGTCCAGGTCCCATGACGTGGGTAAAGTGACCGAGGAAGAAGATCACCCCCCGCTCGTATTCATTGAGTATCTTCAACGAAGCGGCGAGTAGGGCCAGGATGAGACCGGCGAGGACGATGATGACTTGGATCATGGGCGATATTTGTCCGATCATGAAAAACTCCGAATCATGCGCCTGAGGAAAAGGACCGGACCGGGGTCAGGCGGCCGGGTTGATTGGCTAAGCCCCAGCCAAGCGCCACTCACCGGCTGCCCCGGGGTTGCGGGTCCTCGACGGGGTGGACCTCCAGGGTGAGTCCGTCCATTCGATCAACCACCACAGTTTGTCCCTCGGCCACCGGGGCGGTCGATCGCGCCCGCCAGGACTCGCTGTGTAGACGGATCCAGCCCTCGTGATCGAAGGCCTCCAGGGCGACGCCGCGGCTGTTCAATAGCTCCTGACGCCCCGTGACCGAGGGTCGGCGCCGGGCTCGGACCGCGGCCCCGATCACCAGCACGAAGAACGCGGCCGAAAACAGGGCGATGCTCACGATGAGCGGGATCGAGATCTCGTAGGACTCCACCGGGGCGTCGATCAGCATGACCGACCCGAACACGAAGGCCACCACACCGCCGAGCCCCAGGATGCCGAAGCTCGGGGCGAAGGCCTCCGCCACCATGAAGGCGAGCCCGAGGAGCATAAACAACAGGCCGAGTTGGTTGATTGGGAGCATCTGGAAGGCGAACATGGCCGTGAGGAGCGACATGGCCCCGATCACGCCAGGCACGCCGAATCCCGGGTTGGAAAACTCGAAGATGATCCCGTAGAGCCCGATCAGGAACAAGATATAGGCCACATTCGGATTGGTCAGCTGAGCGAGTAGTTTGAGCCGCCAATCAGGCGCCTTCTCGACGATACGTGGGGTTTCGATCGCCAGGGTCCGGCTGCCGGTGGCCACCTCCACCGTCCGGCCCTGGAGGGATTCGATCAGTTCACCGCGATCGCTGGACACCTGATCGATGACCGCTTGCGCGAGGGCCTCTTGGGCGGTCAGACTCGCGGCCTCTCGGACCGCTTTCTCGGCCCATTCGGCATTGCGGCCACGGAGCTCGGCAAGGCCGCGGATGTAGGCCGCGGCATCGTTGACCATCTTCTTGGACATGGCATCGCCCGTGGCACCCGCCCCATCCGTGGCGTTGTCGCCGCCACGATCGGTGGTATTGTCGGAGGTCTCGGGTTCGGGCTGGTCCGGCGCATCGCCACCGGGCGAACCCGGCATCCCCCCGACCTGCACCGGGGTCGCCGCGCCCAGGGTCGTCGCCGGGGCCATCGCCGCGACATGACTGGCATAAAGGATGTACGTCCCCGCGCTCGCCGCGCGCGCGCCCGATGGTGTGACGTAGGTCGCCACCGGCACCGACGACTCCAGGATGGCCCGGATGATATCGCGCATCGCTTGGTCCAAACCACCGGGCGTGTCCATCTCCAGGAGCAGCAATTCGGCGCCCGCCGCCTCGGCCGCGTCGATCCCTTGACGCACATAGGCGCTGGTTGCAGGCCCAATGGCCCCGTCGACCCGTAGCACGTGCACGAGATCATCGTTGGCCGATTCGGTGGCGTGGAGCGCGATCCCACCGAGCCCCAAGATAAGGCAAAGCAGAGCGACCCAGCGCCCCGGGCGCAGACGAGTCATCGGCATGGGGAACCTCCGATTCGTTCAAAGAGACGGCTCATCGATCAATCGCGGGACACGGGGATGAACGGGGAACCGCACCGGGTGCGTCACGCGCCGATCGGGCGCCCGCGTTGGGCGTGCGCCCGTCCTACCGACCCGGTTGGTGGGCCCGGACCCGGTGGTTGGTTCCCGCGAGCCACCCCTTGGAGCCCGTCCCATGGATCGACCCGATCTCAGGAGCAACGCCCCATGGCCCCGCTGACGCCAGCGACGATCACCCTGTTCAACGACACCCCCATCCTCGGAATCGTGGGTTACAGCGGCGCCGGCAAGACGACCCTGATGGAGGCGCTGATCGCGGCGTTCGCCGCGGCCGGTCAGCGCATCGGGGCCCTCAAGGCAACCCACCACCCGGTGCCCGTCGATACCCCCGGCAAGGACAGCGACCGCATGCGCCGCTCCGGCGCGGCGGCCGTGCTCCTCGCCACCCCGGCCCACTGGATGATGGCCGGCGATCGGCCCACGGGGCGCTCCACGACCGACGAGGCCCTGGACGACGTGCGCCGCTTGAGCACTCAGGGCCTGGATCTCATCCTCGTCGAGGGCTACCGCGACGCGCCGTGGACGCAACTGGAGGTCCACCGTCCGAGGCTCGGGAAGCCTTTGCTCGCACCCGGGAATCCCCGCATTCTCGCCGTGGTTACGGACGCCACGGGGGACCTCGGTCTCCCGATCCCCCAATTGGACTGCAATCACCCGGCGATGGTGGCGCATTTTATCCGTACCCAACTGGAGAGCGGCTCATGAGCGAGACCTCGTCCCCTCTGACCGATCTGGCTGAGGCCCGCGAGCGCATCCTCGGCCAGATCGACCCTCGGCCGACCCGTGAGTATGTCCTCGTGAGCCAGGCCCGCGGGCGGGTGCTCGCCCGGGACCTGGCCGCCCCGGCGGATCGACCCGCCTTCGCCAATTCGGCCATGGACGGATTTGCCTTGCGCACCGCGGACCGGGAAACGCAGCCGGATGGCCCGCAGCGGCTCGTGATCGCCGGCACGGCCTATCCCGGCCATCCCTACGAGGGGACCTTACCCGCCCAGCACTGTGTCCGGATCGCCACCGGGGCCATGCTACCCGCGGGGGCCGACGCCGTTATTATGCGCGAGCATGTGACCGAGATCGAATCCGGGTCCGCCATCGTCTTCGAACGCCCCGTCCGGTCGGGGGATCACATTCGTTTGCCCGGCGAGGATGTCCGCCGCGGCGAGCCGGCCTTGATGGCCGGTACCCGGCTCGATCCCCGGCATATCGCCTTTCTCGCCGCTCTCGGCGAGGTCGAGGTGCCGGTTTACCCCCAACCCCGGGTCGGTTTCTTCTCGACCGGTGACGAACTCGAGCCTCTGGGGCATCCCCTGCAACCGGGTGCTATCTATGACAGTAATCGTTACCTGTTGTCCGGCTTGATCGAGGGCGCCGGGATGGAGGCGGTCGATCTCGGTCGGGTCCCGGATGATGCCGAGGCCCTACGCGAGGTCCTGGTCGAGGCGGGCCGGGATTTCGATGCCTTGATCAGCACGGGTGGGGTCTCGGTTGGGGACGTGGATTTCGTCACCGCCGGCCTTCGCGAGACGGGTACGCTCAGCCTATGGCGCATCGCCATGAAACCGGGTAAACCCCTGGCCTTCGGTCAATTGCAGCGGGCTTGGTTCTTCGGCCTCCCGGGCAATCCCGTCTCGGTCTTTGCCACCTTCCTCCAGATCGTGGCGCCAGCCCTGGAACGCTTAGGCGGGGCCGAGCCCCAGGTCCCGGTGACCTTGACCGCGGAGCTCCTGGAAGACCTCGCAAAAAGCCCGGGCCGGATAGATTTTCAGCGGGGATTGATGGCCCCGCGCCCGGACAGCACGGGGTGGACCGTGCGCAGCAGCGGTCCTCAGGGATCCCATCGCCTGAGCTCATTCGTTCACGCTAACTGCTTCATCATCCTTCCTGCGGATTGGGGCAAGGTTTCGGCCGGGACCGCAGTCACCGTCCAACCCTTCACCGGCCTGCTGTGAACACGGCGCGGATGATCTGGCGCACGATTCAATCGCCGGAGGCCGCCGAGCGATGGAATCCACGCGGCGGTGCCACTGTCCATGGTCGCATCCGACCAGATGGGCCCGCGCGTACGATGGATCGGGCGATCACGGCCCCCGGGAGACGCCGCCCAACGGACCGTTGAGACCTTGACAATTAAATGGTTAGACAAGCGAATCGGTGCAATCAATCGGCCGGGCCTCAATCCCCTATTGTATTAGGGCCATTATCGACCTTATGGTAGCATTAATGGTTTGATTAACGTCCACTGCCTGGACAAACCCTCGACACACCCCGTGGCCGTGGATGGGTTCCACCGCCAAGGGGCCGTCCGATGCTGTGCGAGATCCGATGCCATGATTGCTTCGACCGACCGGCTCGCTTCGTCCGCTACGCGGGATCAACTCAAGGCCCGATTGAGTGCCCTCATGAGCACGCTTCCGTTGCAGGGTGAGAAGGGCCTTGTGTCCCTGATCCTGACGCTCCCCTATGCACCCGCGGTAGCCCCGGTTTTACCCGGTCCCGGTTTTCAGCTCCTGCATGGGGATCGAGACAGCCTGCGCGCGGGCTACGGTCAGGCGCTCGACTGGCATACGGCCGGGTCGAACCGACTGTATGACTTGGGCCGACAGATCGCGGCGTCTCGAGCCCACTGGGATCGCATCGACCCCGACGCGACCGGGCTCGATGCCTTTAGTTTCGCCGGCTTTGCCGCTGGCCACGGTTCCACGTCCGCCGTCTCCGACTCGGATCTGCCCAACACGCTGCTCACCGTCCCGGAGATCGCCATTCGCCGGCAGGGGAAACAGGCCGCGGTCATCCTCACCGGCGCTCGGCCCACGGCCCGAAGCTGGCTCGAAGCCCGTTGGCGGGCCTGGTTGGATTGCCTCATACCCGCCCTCGAAGAACAGCCGCGCGGGCCGCAGCCCGTGGTCCAACTCGACCAATCGGGGCAAAACCCGGATCCCGACACCTGGAATCAATTGGTGGAATCGGCCCTCGAGACCATGGCCACGGGCCCGCTCGAGAAGGTGGTCCTGGCTCGCAAAGTGGAGCTCACGAGCCATCGACCCTTCGATCTGGAGCGACTCCTCCAATCGTTGAGTCGACTCTTCCCCTCCTGCCAAATCGTGCATATCCGACGCGGGGGAACCGATTTCATCGCCGCGACCCCGGAACGGTTGGTCGCGCGGACCGGAAATCGCATCGAGGTGGACGCCATCGCCGGAACGGCCGGACGCTCGACGGTCGCCGATCAGGACATGGCCCTCGGCGCGGGACTCCAGTCGTCCGAGAAGAACCATCGAGAACACATGCTGGTGCGCGAGGCGGTACAAGACGCCCTGGTTCCCTACAGCTCGCGGGTCGATCTCCCGGCTCGGCCCCAGTTGCTCCAGCTCAGCAATGCGCAGCACCTCTGGAGCCCGGTTCGGGCCACGATCCCGGTGGATGTGGATCTGCTCGAGCTCGCCACCCGATTGCATCCCACCCCCGCCACCAATGGCCATCCTCGGGTACTCGCCCGGAACTGGCTCGCGGGCCATGAGCCCATCACCCGAGACTGGTATACCGGCGCGGCGGGGATTCTGGAGCCGGATCAGACCGGCGAGCTATGGGTGCTCTTGCGCTGTGCCCGCATCCAGGATCGCCGCGCCATCCTATACGCCGGCGCGGGGATCGTACCCGGCTCGGAGCCCACAGCCGAGTGGGGCGAGACCGAGGCGAAACTCGCGGCGATGCGCAGCGCCCTCACCTTTGCCTGATGGCTGGGGACGCCCCCCCATGCACCCGATGGCCCGGGATCTCGGGGCGCGCCAGCGACACCCAACACCGGTTTCGTAGGTCGGCCATGGGATTGGATGGCGTCGCTGGGCCCGGACCCGCGCTGGCCCCAGGGTGGCTCGCGTGAGCCCCGACACCGCGCGGGCTGCGGACGAAGGCGTCGCCTGTCGCAACCTGCGCTGGGCGCTCGCCCTTTGGGATGGACTGGCGGGCACGGGGCTGCGGCGGCTGGTGTTCTCGCCGGGTTCCCGGTCGACTCCCCTGGTCCTCGCGGCGGAACGGCGCGAGCAGATCACCCTGACCCCGATCGTGGACGAGCGCAGTGCCGCCTTCTTCGCCTTGGGGTTGGCCCGCGGGACGGGCGCGCCGGTGGCGCTCGTCGCGACCTCCGGCAGCGCCCCGAGCCATTGGTGGCCCGCGGTCATCGAGGCCTCGGAATGGGGTCTGCCGCTCATCCTGATCTCAGCCGACCGGCCACCGCGCCTGCGGGGATGGGGCGCCAACCAGACCATTGACCAGGATCGCCTCTTCGGCGGCTATGTCCGATTATTCCGGGATCCCGGGCTCCCGAGCGAGGATCCGACGGAACGCAAATCGATACGCGCTCTCGGGTCCTATGCCGGTCGGCTCGCCCAGAGCTCAGCCAACCCGGGGCCTGTGCATCTGAACCTGCCCTTCGATGAGCCCCTCGTCCCCCGGGGCCATTGCTCGGAGCGCCCGTTGCCGGGGGCCCCGCCAGCGCAGCCCCCGGCCATCGCCTCGATGATCCCCACGGACACCCTGTCGGCCTGGACCCGCGGCCGCGGCGTCATCGTCTGCGGACCCGGCGACTACGCCCAGGGTTTCCCCGAGGCACTGGCTCAATATGCCGAGGCCCATGGCCTGCCGGTACTGCTGGACCCGTTGAGCCGGCTTCGCGGGACCCTGCCACCGGCGAGCCCGACGGTGACTCAATACGACGGGTTCCTGCGCCACCCCGGGCTGGCCGAGGCGCTTCGGCCCGACTGGGTCCTGCGTTTCGGACGCACGCCCGTCTCCAAAAGGCTCGGCGAGTGGTTGACGGACCTGCCGATGCTGCGGGTCGATCCGCGTCCCGAGCCCCACGACCCCAGTCACGATCTGCGGCTGCATCTGACGATGGATCCCGTGGATTTCTGCCGCGGCTGGGTAGGATATGGATCCGCCCCGGTGGATCGCGACTGGATGGCCGACTGGCGGTCGGCAGAAGACCGGGCGGCGGGGCTCGCCGAGGCCCATCGGTTGGCCACGCCCTGGTGTGAACCCCATCTCATCGCCGCCCTGATCCATGCCCTCCCGGACGATACGGGGCTGTTCGTGGCCAATTCCCTACCGATTCGCCAGATCGACACCTGGTCCGGGCAGCCGCCCCGACCCCTGAAGGTCTACGGCAACCGCGGGGTGAGTGGCATCGACGGCCAACTCTCCACGCTCGCCGGGCTCAACGCTGCAGGCCAACCAGCCTGCGGCTTGCTCGGGGACGTTGCCTTTTGTCATGATCTCAGTGGCCTATTCCAGGGTGAGCGACTCACCCGCCCGGTCATCATGATCAACAATCAGGGCGGACGCATCTTCGATTATCTCCCCCAGCGGGCGCTGCCGACCGTCGGTCCCCATTGGCACACGCCGCCCCGGGTCGATCTCGGCCGACTGCTCGAGGCGTTCGGTTGGTCGTACCACCGGGTGGACGGCGGTGCGGGCTTCGAGACCGCCCTGGCGACGGCGCTCGAGACCCCGGGACCGGGGTTGATCGAGGCCCGCATCGACGCCGAGCGGAGCCGGCGCGTCCACACCGCCTTTTGGGAGCAGCTCCGCGATGACCCCTGGTTCTCCCGACGTGCAGCGAGGTCCTGAACCCGTGTCCCACGAAGCGACGCCGATCGAATGGATCGCCCCGCCCGACGCCAACTACACCGACATCACGTTTCACCAGGCCGAGGGGATCGCCAAGATCACCATCGCCCGGCCGGAGGTCCGCAATGCCTTTCGTCCCGAAACCATTCGGGAGCTCATGGACGCCTTTCACCGAGCCCATCGGGATCCGGGGATCGGGGCCATCATTCTGACCGGGGCCGGGGAACGCGCGTTCTGTTCCGGGGGCGACCAAAAGGTCCGGGGCCACGCGGGTTACAGCGATGAACAGGGGGCGGAACACCTCAACGTACTCGATCTCCAGCGCCAGATCCGCGGTCTGCCCAAGCCCGTTGTGGCGATGGTAGCAGGGTATGCGATCGGCGGTGGCCACGTCCTGCACCTGGTGTGTGATCTGACCATCGCCGCCGACAACGCCCGTTTCGGGCAGACAGGGCCGCGGGTGGGAAGTTTCGATGCCGGATTTGGCGTCGGCCTGATGACGCGCTTGGTTGGCATGAAAAAGGCCAAGGAAATCTGGTTCCTATGCCGGCAATACGGGGCTGAGGAAGCGCTTCAAATGGGGTTGGTGAACACCGTCGTCCCGTTGGCGGACCTCGAGGCAACGACAGTCGCCTGGTGTCGCCGGATGCTCGAGCACTCGCCCACCGCGCTACGTGTGCTCAAGGCAGCATTCAACGCGGACACCGATGGCTTGGCAGGCCTGCAGGAATTGGCCGGCCACACGACGGGGCTGTTCTATACCACGGCCGAGGCCCAGGAAGGGCGAAACGCCTTCCTCGAAAAACGGCCGCCGGACTTTGATTCCTTTCGAGGTGGCTCATGACCTTGCAACTGCGCGTCCGCCCCTATCGACTGCCCCTTCGTCGCCCCTGGCGCTCCGCCCGCGGGGTTCGGCAAGTCCGGCAGGGATGGCTGTTGGCCTTGAGCGCAGGGGACGGATCCGTGGGGTACGGTGACTGTGCCCCCCTACCCGAGGCCGGCACTGAGGATCAGGCCACCGGCCGGCGGGCCCTCCTCGCATGGCAGCGGTTACACGGCGACGCCCTGCGCACGGCCATCGAGGCGGCAGGTGCGGATGCTCATCCGACGCCTGCGCTCGTCTACGGGCTGCAATGCGCCCTCGCGGATTTGCACGCGCGACAAGTCGGCCAACCGCTTGCGGCCTACCTCGGTGAGGCCCCCGCCCCCGCGATTCCTGTGAACGCCACCCTCGGGGCGGTCGCATCGGTCCGTCCGGACGAACTGACAACCCTCGCGGAGGCCGGATACCGCGTTGCCAAGATCAAACTCGGTGTGGGTTCACCGACCGATGAGCGGGCACAACTCGAGGGGCTCGCCCAAGCCAATCCGGAGACACTGCGGTGGCGTCTGGATGCGAATGGGGCCTGGGACCCCGACACCGCGGCTTGGATGATCAATGGCCTCGCCGCACTTCCCGTGGAGAGCCTCGAGGAACCCCTCGATCAGCCGGAGGAATCGGTGCTTCAGGATCTGCAAACCGCCGCTCCCTTCCCCCTGGCCCTGGACGAATCGTTTCACGCAGCCCCCGAACGTTGGGTTGCCCGGTCCCCAACGCAACGGATCGTGATCAAGCCCGCCGCCCTTGGCGGTCTGGAGCGAACCCGTGCCTACGCACGCACCCTCCGCGAGACCGGTTGCGAGGTGGTCCTGACCAGCCTCTTCGAATCCGCGGCGGGTCTTTGGCCGACCCTCCATCTCGCCGCGGTCGCCGGATCGCCGCTGCCCCACGGGCTGGCCACCGCGGAGTGGCTGCGTCAGGATGTCGGTCCGCCGCCGACCGCCGAGCAGGGCCACATCCCCTTGCCCGACCCACCCGGCAGCGGCTTCGATCCCTACCGGCCAGTGGGCCACCCACTCACTTGGCTCATGGCTGGACCGAAATAGGGCCGGCTCGAAACCGGGTCGAGAACGCGCTCCGCGATTCGCCACAGACCACCGCCACCATGACGGATCAGTCCGCACCCGCCTTTCGCCACCCGATCCGGATCGCCTTGCACGACACGGACGCCGCCGGGGTGATCTTTTTTGGCCACCTCTTTCGGCATCTGCACGATGCCTACGAGGCGTGGATGCACGAGCTGGGTTTTCCCCTCGAGGCGATCCTGAACGAGGCGGCCTGGGCACTGCCCATCGTCCATGCTGAAGCGCACTACCAGGCGCCCATGCGCCATGGCCAGACACTGAGCGTTGAGCTCCGGGTCCAACGACTCGGCGAACGCTCCGCAACGCTGGCCTACCACGTGGTGGATCCGACGGGCGCGAGGTACGCGAGCGGCCAAACGACCCACGTCTGCCTGGACCCAAAGAGCGGGAGCGCCTGCCCCCTCCCCGAGGCCTTGCGCCGTACCTGGCTCGAGGCACTCGAAGTGGAGGCCGATGAGGGGACATAAAGCGATTCGAGCCGCCGCGAGACCCCCGGCCGGGTCCCGGGGCGAGAGCATCCGTGTCATTCCCGGCGGGCCCCAGGCATCGGGCCATGGGCCGGTGGGGTGGCGCACACTTCGCCATCGTAGCCATCGTAGGATGTGCCGACGCAGGAGGCGCATCGATCCAGCCGTCCCCGATGCGGGGGGCCATGCGTGGGACTGCGGGGTTCGAGCCGAGCGGGCGGGGCCGTCGCCATGG
>CAYFWJ010000054.1:5920-16877 GCA_964346755.1 uncultured Ectothiorhodospiraceae bacterium | reverse complement strand
TCGAGCCCACCCTGTCCAGCCTGTGGGAGGCCAATTTCAACACCTGTGGGCCCAACTGCCATCAGCCCTTGGGGAGCGTTCCCGGTGGGCCGGATCTGAGCACCCAGCAGCAGTTCCATGACAACCTGGTGGGGCGCCGCCCGAGCGAATTCCCCGATTGGCTGCGGACGGGGAACTGCGACGTCCCGTTGATCGATCCGCGCGCCCCCGATAACTCCCTGGTCGTCGCGAGTCTCCTGGAGGCGCGTCAGGATGCCTTGGCGGCCCGAGCGAACTGCGTGACGACCTACAACATCCATGCCACGAATCGGGTCAACCTGGATGGTCAGACGGAACTCGTCGATGCGATGCGCACGTGGATCGAGAACGGTGCCCCGAATAATTGAATCCGCCAAATCGCCGCGAACCGGGAGTCGCGTCGGATCCCTGTCGCAACCGATGAGGGAGTGAGCGCCCCATGTTCGGGGTTATCCTATCGCTGTTCGCGTGGTTGATTCGCCTCGCCCTCGGTCTGCTCGCGCTCGTTGCGATCGCGTTGATCGCGCTCTACCTCGGCCTGCGTTCGCCGGGCGTTAATGCCTGGTTGCTGGAGCAGACCCGCCCGTTCCTGGTCGACGCCGGGGTTGAGGAAGCCGCGTTTGAGTACGCGAGCCTCGATCTGCTGCGTGGCCTCGAGATCCGAGGCCTGGAGGCGGTCTATCGAGGGCCCGACCCGGGCCGGGTCGCCCTGAGGATCGAAACCCTCCAGGTCGTCTACCAACCCAGGGCGCTGTTCGATCGTGCGGTCAGCGGCGTGGTCGTGGAGGTCGAGGGACTCGCGGTCGATGGGCGGCTGGTGCTACCGCCGTCTCCCCCGAGCGATCCGCCGCCCCCGAGTGAGCCCACACCCCTGGAGTCCGAGCGCCTACCAGCCCTCCTCGAGCAGCTCGCGGCCATCCCGGTCACGCTGGGGTTGGAGCGACTGCGGGTCGACGGCACGATCGATCTCGCTGTGGTCCAGGGGGCGCAGCGCGTGCGGTGGGTGGGCCCCCTGCAGATCGACGGGCAGGGGCAGGTGGCCGCGGAGCGGATGACGGCCCAACTGACGGGGCGGCTCGGCGATTCCACGGCGCAGTTGCAGCTGACCGACCCGACGACGGGTGTCGACTTGGCCACGCGGCCCGCCATCGCGGTGCACCTGAGCGCGAATGCAACGCGTAGCGAGCGCGGTTGGTCGCTCACCGTGGATCCGGATCCGTGGCGCGTTGATCTGCGCGAGACGGAGGGGCGTTTGGCGCGTGATGGCGGCCCGCAGACGGTGGCGATGGAGCGTCTCCAGCTCGACCTGGCCCCGACGGTGCGAAGCCAGCCGTCCCCCGGGACTCGACTGCCCTACCCCCTGGCCATGGATGCCACCCTGGAGGGTCGCGTGACGGGATTGCGGGTGCGAGGGGCGCTGCCCGAGGAGCGCCTCGAGAGTGCCTTGGATTATCGGTTTCGGGTCGAGGCCTCCAACCGGCTGTTCGATCTTATCCGGCCTTTCGCGGGGCTGCGGGTGGCCCTGGACCAAGGGCTCACCCTCCACCGGTTGGCGGCCCGGAGCGGGCCAGCCGAGGCCTCCGTGGACGGCCTCCAATTGGATCTCAGTGTGGTCGCCGACGATGCCGGTGGGCCGAAACGGGAAGGGGCTGGCTCGCCGCTCCCGCTGCGCCTGACCTCGACGCTCAGTGCCTCGAGTGCCGGGATTGAGGCGGCGACGCCGGCGCTCTCCGCCCGCTTGAAACCGCGTCTTGAGTGGGCCTTGGAGGGGCGTCTCGCCGAGCCCCCGGCCGGGGTTCGGCGTGCCAGCACGGCCCCGGAGCCCCCGGCATGGCCCGTGGAGGTGACCGCCGACTGGGGCCAGCAGTGGGAAATCGAGGATCTCGAGGTGGTGAGTCAGCCCCCCGACGGCGAGGCGATGCGGGTCACGGCAAACCGGCAAACCCTGGACGTCCGGGCGCATCTGCACCCGGATCGGGCGACGCTGGCGACCGAGCTCCGGGCCGAGGGGTTGCGCCTGCCCACCGTATTGCGGCCGCTGGACCTCGAGCAACGCCTGGATGCGAGCACTGACCTCGACCTGACGCAGCCGGGGCTACAGTGGTCCCTAGAGCTGGAAGGTCGGCGTTTGGCCACGCTTGATCTCACCGCGCGTGATGGCGATTCCACCGCTCGTTTGATGCATGCGCTCGAGTTGCGCCTGCCCCACGATCTCAGCCGCTATCATTCGGGGGCCGAGGCCTTGCATCAGGTGGGGGATCTAGCGGTCTCATGGAACGGCACCACCCGGGTGACCCACGGCAGCCCGAGCGGTTGGCGGGAGGCCGATTGGGCCGCGGCTGCCCGTTTCCCCTGGGCGAGCGAGCAGCGCGTGCGGGTTCGCCAGACGGCACCGCCTCCGGATGAGGCCACCGGTATTCGATTCGCCCGGCCGCTCCGGTTGATGGCCGACTTGACGGCGGATCCGGACTATTCGAGTCAGATCGCCCTGGAGGTCGGCGGGTTCGAGGGGCCGGGGCTAGCCGCCCCCATCGATCTCGCCGCCGAGCTGGAGCAGACCTTCGGGTGGCCGCTGCGGCAGGCTGAGGCCAGCGGCTCGGTGCGGATCCAAGATCACGAGGCCCTCCGGTATGCCCTGAGCCTGGATAACGCCCCGCAGGCCATGCGGCTCGAATCGGAGGTCATGGCTCGTGTCAGCCCGGCGTGGCAGGCATTCCTCCCGGCGCTCGCCCCGCTCGAGCCATTCGGGGATTGGCAGGCCGATCTCGATCTGCGGACCGAGTTGAGCCACCCCCAGTCGACCGCTCTGGCCATCACACCGGCGCAGCTGCCTGAATTACGGGCCCGGATCTGGGGCAGCGCACGCGTCCAACAAACGGGTGCGCCGGCCGAGGGGCCGTTGCGCCTCGTGGATCCGTTGGTCCTGGAGCCGGACCTGCGTTGGTCCACGGCCCGGGCGGAGGCGGATGTCGCGGTGCGCGGTGGCTCGATCCATGTCCCGACCGCCCGCGTCGCCGGTCCCCGATTGCGCCTGTCCGGGCAGGTGGAGCCCGGCCTCGAGCCGACCGCCGGGCAGGTCGAGCTCCGAGCCGACGTCGATGACCTGATCGTTTCGGTACCCGGGGATAACGGTACGACGCGGGATCTTCCCCTGGCCGATCTCGTCGCCCCGGCTCAGCTCCGCGTCGTGGGCCGGCGGACCGATGAGACCGCCCAGCTCGAGGACCTGCGCCTGGATGTCAGCAACGGCTTGCTGGGACTGACGGGCCAGGGCTCGGCCAGCCTCGACGGGCAAACGGCCGAAATGGATGCCCTCTTGACCGCCCGGCCTCGGCCCGATCTCTTGGCGACGCCCCGCCTCGGGGGCTCGGGGACGATGCGGGTCCCGCTCAGCCTGATACTCGCCGAGGGGCGGGCGATCAGCCTGAACGGTGAGATCCAGTTCGACGACTTCGGTCTCACCCTCGGGGACCTCGAGCTCGCCGGGGCGAATGGCAACCTTCGCCTCACCGAGGAGCTCACCCTGACCGACGATGGCGCCGTGGAGTTGCGTTACCTGACCAGCGCCGATCCTTTTCAACGGGTGGATTTCAACCGCATCCAACCCTACCTCGACGAGCGCTACACCCTGTCGGTCGATCGCCTCGAGACCCCCGATCTTGCCATCGGGCCCCTGCTCGCCAACGCCTCGGTGGAGCAAAACCTGCTCCGGTTGCCGGAGCTGCAGCTGCAGCTCCTGGACGGCCACCTCGCAGGGCAGTTCTATCTCGATACCACCCCCGGAGCGCTTCAGGTGGGGCTCTTGGGGCGTGTTAGCCAGATCGATCTCCGGCGTCTCCTCGATGAGCCGCCGACCGTCGATTATTCACCGGTGAGTGCGCGGGTGGCCATCAATTTCGATCTCACGCGACGCCTCATGGAAGGGCGGGTCGATTTCACGGAGATCAGCCATGTCCAACTGTTGCAATTGCTCGACGTGGTGGATCCCGAGCACACCGATCCCCAGATCGGTCGGTTGCGCGCCGCCCTACGGGTCGCCTTCCCCACCTCGGTGACCGTGGCGATGCGCAGCAGCCTGATGGATATCACGGTGGGCCTCTCGGCCCTGCCGAAGCCCATCCGCCTGCGTGGGCTGCCGCTGACCCCCTTGATCCAGCAGTTCGCCGGCGAGCTGCTCCGGGAGATCGAGTCCCTGCCGCTGCGGGGACCGTCCGCGCGAAACTGAACGCCACTCGAGAGCCATGGCTATGTGTCCGACTACCTCCGATTCGTGTCCGCGTCCCGCCCTTCGTTTGGGGGGGCTCGGGCTCGTCCTGACCGCCGGGGTCGTGGTCAGCACCGGTTGCGTTCAGCTGCCTGATGTCTATCTCATCGACCGGCACACGGTCATGGAGAGCGAGGCCTCGGGGGAATGGCCGGAGCTCGAGCAGCGGTTTCGCGAGGCCGGGGTGAGCAAGGGGCCCCGGCGCTTCGCCGAGGATCCCCTCGGCGGGCGAGAGGACCGGGCCCTGCGGGTGCTGAATGGGGAGTTTCCGACGGATCCGGAGCCCGAACTCAGCCCGCCCGCGCCGACCCCGATCACGCGTGAGGCGCCGGCAGCCGGCGGCGAGGCCGGCCCAGGCGGGGATAACGAGACGGGGGCCCCGTCATGAGGCAGGGGTTCCCGCTCGGGGTCGTGTTGCTCACGGGATGGGCCGTCATCGGCTGGGACACGGCGGGGGCAGCGACGGATTGGCGAGCCAATCGCCTCACCCCGTTGACCAAGATTACCGTGGGTCCCGCGGATAACTTCGAGGCCACCGTTGCCCGGGACGACGGCTCGATCTATTTCACCCAATCCCGCAACCTGATTCCCCAGATCTACCGCCAGGACCCGGCGGGGGATCGGGCCGAGCCCCTGCTCGACGAAGGGGCGGACGCCAAGGATCCGGCCCTGGCACCGGGGGCGGAGCGATTGGCTGTTACCTATTTCAAGGAAGACGCCAAAGGGGATGTCTGTCTTGTGCCATTGGATACGACCGGCGCCGCCTCGAAGCCGCCCCGATGTGTGACCGATTCCGAGGGGTTCGAACGTTCGCCCTTCTGGATCGGATCAGACCAGCTCGGTTACCTCACCCGGCCGGCGCTCGGCGCCCCGTGGCGTTTGGTCGCTCACGACCTCGCCTCGGGGGAAACGACCGAACTCCATCGGGGCAACCCGTCCGGGCCCGCGGCGAGCCCGGACGGGCGTTACATCGCGTTCAACGAATCCATGGGGGATGACCGAGGCCCGGGGCTGCGCCTCTTCGATCGCCAGACTGGTGAACTCATCGATCCAGCGCCGATGGATCTGCCGGGGATCACCGGCTTCGTGGCCTTCGGTCCGGACGGGAGATCGCTGTATCTCGCCCGCTACCTCAATGACACCAGCCTCGACCAGGTCATCGACGGTTCGGATCATAGTGTGATCTTTCGGGTGCCCGTTCGGCGCCTCCTGGAGGCGGAGGCGCCGATCCTCCCCGAGCAGCTCACCTCGGTGCGTCAGAACTGTACGTTCCCGACCCTGAGTGACTCCCGGTTGTACATGACCTGTGCCTTCGAGGGCTCCCTGGATGTCTACGCGGTGCCCCAGACCGGCACGGTGCCGCAGGCTTGGGGCCAGGCCAAGCTCTGGGAGGCCCATCGCGTCGCGCGCACCCACGAAGCGCGGTTGCTCCTGCTCAACACCCTGCGCTATCGCCACGACCTGCGCGGGATCACCCTGATCGAACGGTTGCTCAGCCACCATCTCGAGATCGGCGAGGTCCGCGCGGCCTTGTATTACGTCGGGCAGATCCAGGACCGGCTCGCCGAGAAGAAACCCGTTGAACAACCGCGTTTGCAGGCCTTTTACCGGATACTGGCGGGCATGTTGCGCATCCGGGCGGAGAAGTTCGAGCAACCCGAGGGCATCATCACCGCCCGCTTCCGCCAGCGCCTGGCCGAGATCCGTGATCGGGTCCTCGCCGAGCTGCCGGCGCTTGCGGATCGGAGCACGCTGATGGCGTTCTTCGAGGCCTATGTGGACTTCGAGCAGGCGGATGCACCGGAGGCCCTCCAGCACCTGGAGACGGTGTCCCTCGACGGGTCCCTCTTCCCGATGGAGCGTTACCTCGTCTTCAAACTGTACCGCATGTTGCTCGAGGACGATGACCCGGAGCGTTTGCTCTCGTTGTATCCCGCGATGTACAACGCCCTCGCCCTGCCCCTGGAGGCGCGCCTGTACTACGGCTTCAATTACCTGCGCCTCCTCGCGCGGGTCGAGCGCGAAGACGTCCCCTCGCGGCGGGCGCAGATCCAGGCCGACCTGGAGGCGATCCAGGATCCGGCCGTGGCGGAGCTCTTTGTCAATGAGCTGGATGTCATCGAGCTCGCCCAACGCACCGAGACCTCCGCTCAAGCCGAGTCCTTCCGAGCCTTGACGGGGCGGCTCAAGCAGTCGCGTGACAATGTGCTGCTCCGCAAGGTCATGCATGTTCGGGCCATCCAGGTCCTGGGTGAGGCCAATCAGTTCCGGTTCATGGAGCTGCTCTCCCGCCATTGGGTCACAACCACGAATATCGACGAGATGGCCTTCGTGCCCGTCGCCGAGCAATACGCCAGCATCACGGTGAACAAGGCCTACGGGATGCTTGTCGAGGGTGCGCCCGAGCGGGCGTATCCGACCTTCTACAGCGCCATTCGGCAGACCAACGACCTGGAGGCGCACTACCAGTTCGTGACATTGGGGCTCGACCCGACCCTGGATCGGCGGGACAACCTGGAACGTTCCTATGCCATCCTCCGCGATCAAGGGCTCTTGGGGGATAACGGTCACTATGTCAAGGCGCTGCGTGCCCTGATCGAGGCGGATCCCGGCGATGCCCAGGGCTATCGGGCGGCCCTGGAAACCGCGGCTGCCGAGCTGGAAAAGCTGCAGTCGCGGGGATTATCCCCTGCCATCAAAGAATTGCTGCAGGGCTATGTCGATCACGAGATGCTGCGGCTCACCCAGGATCGGTACGCGTTGGACACGGCGCTGTTCGAGCAGGCCCACCATCACTACATGCTCGCCCTGGACCTCGGATTCGACAACGGGCGGGTCCTCGCCGCCACCTACGAGAACCTGGGCTGGCTCCACTTCCGCGTGCGCAACTATGCCCTGGCGGCGGGTTTCCTGCGGGACCGCCTGGAACTCCCGTTCGCCGACGCCCGGGATGAGCGCTCGGCCCGCTGGATGGCCGCGCGGGCCTTTTTCTTCAACCAAGAGACCGAAGCGGCCAAGGGGCAGGCCGAGGAGGCCCTTGCCTTGGCCCAGGAGGCGGATGTCGCCTCAGTTGCCCCGTTTCGCGAGAAGGCCGCCTTCTATGCCCTACAGGCCGAAGCCTGGGACGAGGCGATCCGTCATTACGAACGCCTGTTGAACGACCAGGCCGCTACCCTCTCCGCGATCAACCGGGCCAAGGCCGAGTTGGGTCTGGGTTATGCCCGGGTCCAGCGCGCTGAGCCGGAGGCGGCCCGCGGGTCCTTGCAGGCGGTCCTGGAGCAGGTCCCGGACCTCGAACCCCAGCCCGCATCGAATCAGCGGCTCATCCCGTTTCAGCCGCGGCGCCTGGAGTTGTTGAGCCTCGGCCTGCTCGCGGGGCTCGCCACGGATCCAGCGGAGCGGGCCGAGCTCTTGGCCAGGCGCATTCAGATCCTCGAGGCGATCAAGGGGGAGGCCGAGACCTTCGCCTATCAGGAGACCGACCGCCTGGCCTTCATCGTCAAGGCCCAGCAGCAGCGGGCCGCGGCCTTCGAGTCCCTCGGCCGAATGGATGCGCTGCAAGACGCCGCCGTGGGTTTCCTCGAGACCGCCCGGCGCTGGTCCAAGGCGGCGGATGACCCCGCGGGGCCCGTCATCCATCGTAGCCTCGTCAACTATCTGGCGCTCGGGGTCAGTCACCCGCAGCTGGAGGCACCCGGCTGGCTGGACGATCAGGTCGAAGCCGCCCGAGAGGCGCTACGCAACGCCCCCTATGCCGCCCCGGCGGTGATCGCCAAGGAGGCGGAACTGGGATTGCTCTGGTCCGCCTATCGGGCGCGTCGGGGGGAGGGCCGCTTCGAGGCAAACGCGGTGTTACGCCGGGATCGCGTCGCCGGGCTCGCCGCGGACCAACCCGATCGCCACGCCACGCTGAAACAACTGGCTGCGGGCTTGGAGCAGGCCGTGGCGGGACCGTGAGCGGGGAACGCGGACGCCTCCCCGGATCCAACGCCGGGTCCCATGGCCCGCCGCGGTGTTCTCCGGGCCCGCGTCGTCCCGCCCCTGGGTCGTCCGGGCCCCGGGCTGGCCCGGGGGCGCGGCGCATACCAATCAACGAGAACGAGGAGGTACCGCATGTTCCAACCGTCCACCCTGGGATTGACCCCGGTCGCCACCGCGGATCTCGAGACCTTGCTGCGTTCGCTTCACCGGGGTTATCTGTCGGGACCGCTCAGCGTCGCCGACCTGACCCGCGTTGGCCTGCAACACTGTGCCAATCCCATCATGGAGCATTGTCGGGGACTTGAGCCGCCGGCCGTGCGGGCGGTCGTCGTGGCGGCCCTTGCCGAGCGAGCCCGCGCGCACGAGCCGGCGTCGGCGACCGACGAGGTCATCCAGGAGTACGCCGAGTCGGCCTCCACGACGCCCGGTCGCCCGTGAAGGCCACACGAACCGTGCCGGGAGCGGCCATTGGGGACGGCCCGTCGCCTACCTCGGCGGCTGCCCCCGGCTTGTTGGGTGAACGTATTTGCGATCGTGGGAGCGCGTTAGCATGATCCTATTCGGAGCCATTCTCGGGGATATCGCCGGCTCGCCGTATGAGGCCCGGCCGGTCAAGAATCAGGAGATCGCCCTGTTTACACCGGAGTCGATTATTACAGACGATACGGTCATGAGCGTCGCGACGGCCGAGGCGCTGCTCACGGATGGGGATTACGTGGCGGCGTATCGGCGGTGGGGTCGGCGTCATCCGAATGCGGGCTACGGGGCCCTGTTTCAGCGCTGGATCCTGAACGACGAGGCGGGTCCCTACGGGAGCTGGGGCAACGGCGGGGCCATGCGGGTGAGCCCCGTCGGTGTGGCCCGGCCCGATTGGTCAGCGGTGCTCGCCGAGGCGGAACGCAGTGCGGCGGTTACCCACGATCATCCGGACGGGGTGGCGGCGGCTCAAGCCGTCGCCGGGGCGGTGTTCCTGGCCCGTCAAGGCGAGGGTCCGGGGGGGATTCGGGCCACCCTGGAGCGCCAGTTCGCCTATGATTTGAGTGGTACGGTTGCCAGCCGCCGGGAACAACACAGCGCGGATGTCTCCGCGACGGGGTCGGTACCCCTGGCCCTGGTGGCGGGCCTCGAGGCGCAGGGTTTCGAGGAGGCCCTGCGCCTTGCGATCTCCCTCGGCGGTGATGCGGATACCCAGGCCTGCATCGCGGGGGCGATCGCCGCGGCCCGTTTCGGGGTGCCGGGAGCCCTGCTGGATCGGGCGCGGGAACGGATCCCTGAGGATCTCCTCACGGTTGTGGATCGCTTCGAGGCGACCTTCGAGAACGGCCCCGGAGCCGCCTCCTAGGCCAGCCGCCCCGGGGCGCTCCCGGGGTTGGGGAAAAACGGCTTCCGGCGCGGGCGATGCGGACCGGCCCCTAGGACGGGGTGGGTTCATTCGGTTGCCACGGATTCAGTAACATTCCAAGCTCAAGGTGGCATTGCGGTAGTCCGAGCGCAGGAGATCATTGGCCGGCATGTGAATATACAGCCGTCCGGCGTCCCCCCAGATCCAGTGCAAGGATTCGTCGGAGGCGAGTTGGAGGAGCAGGACCATCCAATCGTCGGCTTCGGTGGTCCGGTCGGTCTGGATATAATCCGCGAAGCCAAACATCTTGTGGATCGCCTCGCCGTCTTCCCCCATCAGGTCCTCGTGTTCTTCCAGTAGCTCTAAATACCGGTCGAATTCGGAGACCGGCTCGCCATCCGCGGTCAGGGTCTCCGCTTCGTCGTCGAGCTTCTCCGAGATCTCGGCATAGGGCCAATCATCGGCCCAGCGGAAGGTGATCGGGGTGGAGGGAAACACGGCGTCTTCCGGGAGGTCCGCCGGGGGGTGGATGGGGGCCTCCGCGGCAGGGTCCAGGCGGCGGATCGCGAATCCCCCGTGTTCCCCCTCCCAGGGCTGGCGCTCGTTGTCGTAAAAGATCGCGAATCGCCCCTGATCGGGGCGCTCCACCCGGGGTTCCGGGGGGAGTTCGGCCCAGTCGATCTGAGCGAGGAAGGCGAGCGGTTCGCCATCGTCGTTGCGCGGCCAGACAAAGTCGGCATCCGCGGTCGGGTGTCCCCCGAGCCGACTGAATCCGGTCCCCCCCTCGCTCGTGTCGAGGCGGACACAGCGGGTGCGATGCGCCTCCAGCAGGGCAGCCGCTTGATTCAGGCCGTTGTCGCGGAGGGTCTCGAGAAAGGCCTCGTGCATGGATCGAACTCCGGTTGGGTGACGGGGGCGGCCCCCCCGCCGGGTGGCTGTCGCCGTTCGGATACGGGTGGGACGGGCGGATGGCGCTTCGGTTTCATCATCCCGTGTCGTCGGGGGCTTAACAACGGGGGGCTCCGGGCCCAGCGCCTCGTGCACGCACGCAGGGTGCCGGCGACGGGATAGCCCCGATACCGGCTGAGTCTCGCGTTTTGTTCCACTGAATCGGAGGAGCGGGCCATGGTGTTGAAGTGGATTGCGCAGGGTATGCGGCGGGTGTTCCTGCTCGCCGGGATAGCCGGGGTGGCTACAAGCGTCGCGGCCGATCCCGTTCAGGGGGCCGAGGAGGGCGTGCAGCGCATCGCCTTCGGCTCCTGTGCCCGGCAGGGGCAGCCGCAACCGATCTGGGAGACCATCCGATCGGCCGCGCCGGATGCCTTTGTCTTCATGGGCGACAACGTCTATGC
>CAYFWJ010000054.1:0-5820 GCA_964346755.1 uncultured Ectothiorhodospiraceae bacterium | reverse complement strand
CCATCCGATCGGCCGCGCCGGATGCCTTTGTCTTCATGGGCGACAACGTCTATGCGGATACGACCGATCCGGACGCCATGCGGGCGGCCTACCAATCGTTGGCCGACAAGCCCGGGTTCGCCAGGCTCCGTGAGACGACGCCGATCTTCGCCACCTGGGATGATCACGATTATGGCAAGAACGATGCGGGGGCGGAATTCGTCGCCAAGGCGATGGCGGAGCGGGTCTTCTTGGATTTCTTCGAGGTCGCGCCGGATTCGCCGCGTCGGGCGCGGGATGGGGTCTACGGGGCGTATCGCCTCGGGTCGGCGGATCGCTCGATCCAGCTCATCCTGCTGGATACCCGCTATTTTCGCTCCCCGCCCAAGCGCCGCCCCATCTACCAGATCCCCACCCACGGGAAGTACAAGCCGAATCGCGACCCCGAGGCGACTGTGCTCGGTGAGGCCCAATGGGCCTGGTTGGCGGATCGCCTGCGTCAGCCGGCGGCCCTTCACCTGATTGTCTCGAGTATCCAGGTGATCCCGACCCAGCATCGATTCGAGAAGTGGGCCAATTTTCCCTTGGAGCGCGCGCGTCTCTTCCGCGTCATCCGCGAGCGCGGTGCGACCGGCGTCGTGCTGCTCAGTGGTGATCGCCACCTCGGGGAGATCTCGGTGCTGCCGCCCGATCATGAGGCGGGCCTGGGCTACCCGCTGATCGAGGTAACCGCGAGCGGTCTCAACGCCGCCGGGGCGGGACAGGGGGAAGCCAATCGATTCCGCGTGGGCGATGACAACGTGCGGGTCGACCACTTCGGGTTGCTGCAGATCCAGTGGGGCAAACCGGGCCGGTTGAGCCTGCAGATTCGCGATGAGGCGGGTCAGGTGGTGGCGGAGCACCGGGTCGCGTTGACGGACCTTCAACCCTAGGTCCCGCCGGATCCGGTCCCCTCAAAACGCCTCGGCAGCCTCCCGGAACTGACTCCAGGTGGGGGTTGCTTCGCCGTCCTCGGGGTCTTGCAGGTCGTTGTCCCCGTTGCTGTCCGTTGTCAGGGTGAGGAGGCCGCCGGGGAAGGCCGTGAAGGTGATCCGCGATCCATCCTCACTGGCGAGGGACAGGATCCCCCCACGCGGGTCCTCGCCGGTCAGTCCGGCGAAGGTCTGGGTGACCTCGGCGATGAACCGCCCGCCTAGGAAGGGGGCGATGACGCGAACGTGGAAGTCCAAGTCCGTCTCCGAGGGGCCGTTGCGGCGCTCCGTGGTTTGGAGCGTGACGGGGGCGGTGTCGAGGGGTTGGAGCTCGAGGGCCCGGTTGCTGTTGGCATCGAACGTGACGCCCCCGGCGGGTAGCTCAAGGATGCGGGTGCGTCGGGCCGCCTCGGTGTTTTCGATGACCTCCGCATGCCATCGGCTGTCGCGGATCGTCACGGTATTGTTGCGCCCGTCCTCGAGGGTGAGCTCGGTCGTATCGCCCGTCAGCCTGAAACGCCAATCGTCGCCGACCGCACTCGGGGTCCCGCTGAGTTGTTGAAGCGCCAGGGTGGCCCGCCCATCCACCGTGGCGGTGGAAAGCCCGCAGTCATCAAAATCCGCCTCCAGGGTCTCACCCACCTCGAGCCGCGTGTCGTCGTCGGGGGCCCGGAAATCGAAGGTGACATCGCCGCCGTTGGCACAGCGTACCGCCTCGTTGACCTCGAAGTTGGTCTGCGGGGTCCGTTGGACGCTCGCCGGTCCGGCCTGGAGGACGATGCCGCCATCCAGCCCGCTGCCCGTGAGCGAGTCCTCCCCCAAGCGCACCAGCTGCCGGGCGAGCTCGGCGGCGACATAGGTCGTCGCGGTGATCGTTCGGGCGTTCTCGACCGTGAAGTTGGCCGGATCGGGCTGTTCACTCGCACTCAACCCGGAGTCCTGGTCTTCGGTGCCGTTGTCGCCGCCGAACGTCGGGGGCGGTTCATTGCCCGTCGGGGGGGTGTTGGGCGCGAAACCGCCGTTCCCCTCGCCGCCGCCACAGGCGGCGAGCAGGAGCAGGGCCGCAGGGGCCGCGAGACGCGTCGCGATGGGACGCTGGGTAACGGGCATGGATGACCTCCTGGCACAGTGAGCGGGAACTCGGGCCTGATGACGTGCATTCTAAGCCAATCGGCGCGATGGGACGTCTTCCCCGCGGCCGGGTCCCGGTCCCTGTCGACGCTGCACCGGATCGGCCCCGGTGACCCTCGCGAACGATTGGCATGAGGAGAGGAGATCGACTTGGTGATGAGGCGATTCGGCGCGATCATGGCCTGCCTTTGGCTTGGGTTGGCCCCCTGGCCACTCGGGGCCCAAACCTATCTCGACCCGGAGGCAGTCGACCGCATGGGTCGACTCATGGACACCTGGGCCCACGGTTGGTTGGAGGCGCGCGAGCCAACGACGTGGCGCGGATGGGATGGGACCCGTTACGGGGGCCCACGGGATGGACCCCGTATCTCGTCGAACGGGGAAGCGCCGGGGCCCTATCCGCCCGAGTCCCCGGCCCGGCGTCGGCTACAGGGGGTCTGGATCAGCAACGCCGGGGATGTGCTCATCGTTGCCGGGGATCGGTTCCAGTTGTCGAATACGGATCAGCAATACCTCTTCGGGCGGTTACGCGTGCGGGGGGATCAACTGACCGCCCGAATCCCGGCCACCGGTGCCTCGCTCAGCTATACCCTCTTCTTCGGTGACGATCAGTTCGTCGCTCGGGACAATCGCCAGGGGCGCGTGCTGTTCTTCAAACGCGTCACCGGTGATCAGCCCTATCCCCTCGTCCGCGAGTGGGGGTCGATCAGCCCGCGTCGCTAACCGCCCCCGCCCCCGGGATATCCATGCGTCGGAGTTCTTTGGGCAAGGCGAAGACCGTGTCTTCCTCGATACCCGAGAGCTCCTCGGGGGGGGTGGCACCCAGCTCGCGCAAACGGTCCAGGAGCTGCTGCACAAGGATCTCTGGGGCCGAGGCGCCGGCGGTGACGCCAATCCGCTCGTGACCCTCCAACCAGGCCGGGTCCAGATGGTCCGGATCGTCCAGCAGATACGCGGGGACCCCGCGCTTCTCGGCGATCTCCCGGAGCCGATTGGAGTTGGAGCTGGTCGGCGAGCCGACCACGAGCATCACATCGGATTGGTCCACCAGGGACTTGACGGCATCCTGACGGTTCTGGGTGGCATAACAGATATCGTCTTTACGGGGGCCCTCGATCGCCGGGAATCGGGCCTTCAGGGCGGCCACGATCTGCTGCGTATCATCGACGGACAGGGTCGTTTGACTGACGAATGCCACGTTTTCTGGATCCTTGACCGCGATGCGCTCGGCATCCTGCACACTCTCGACGAGATAGATCCCGCCACGGTCGTCGCTGGTGTATTGGCCCATGGTCCCCTCGACCTCCGGGTGGCCGTCGTGGCCGATGAGGATGACCTCGCGTCCGGCGTTGGCATGACGCTTAACCTCCATGTGGACCTTGGTGACCAGGGGGCAGGTGGCGTCGAAGATATGCAGGCCCCGAGCAGCGGCTTCGTCTTGGACCCGTTTGGGGACCCCGTGGGCCGAGAAGATGACGGTGGCATCGTCGGGAACCGCTTCGATCTCCTCGACGAAGATGGCGCCCTTGGCCCGAAGGTCGTCGACTACGTAGCGATTGTGGACCACCTCGTGGCGAACGTAGATCGGGGCCCCGAAACGTTGTAGGGCCTCTTCGACGATCTCGATGGCGCGGTCGACCCCGGCGCAGAAGCCGCGGGGGTTGGCAAGCTTGATCTGCATTGGTCTTCCCGTTTCGGTTACGGCGGATGATCGGTTCGGGATGGCATCACGCCTCAACGAGTATAGCAACCAAGATACGACGGCCCTAGTTGGTGCTCGGCGGCGTGGCTTGGAGGAGGTGGAGCTCCAAGTGGAGCGGGTGCCCCGCCAGGGGGTGGTTGAAATCCACCTCCACGTGATCGACGCTGACCGCCCGGATCGCACCGGGGACCTCCTCCCCGGTCGGCAGTGTAAACGCGAGAATCTCACCGACTTTGGGTGTTTTGGCGAATTCGTGCCGAGCCAGTTGGTGGATGTTGCTGGCATCCCAAAAACCGAAGGCCTCGCCGGCGGCGAGTTCCGCTGTTTGGGGTAGGCCGAGTGGCAGCTGCCGTATCCGGGCCTCGATGGCGGGCACCAAGGTGCCGTCGCCAAGGGTCAGCTCGAGGGGCGCGTCGACGTCGGCGGATTCGGCAACCGTGCCGTCGGCGAGGACGACCTGAAAGGCCAGATGCATCGCGGTGCCGTCAGGCCACGCCGGGGGCGGCCGTGCGTCCTGCGCGGTGTCGGGGTCGGATCGGGCGTCGTCGTCAACCAAAGCGTTCCTCCCGCCAGGGATCGGCGTCGTTGTGGTAGCCGCGTTGCTCCCAGAATCCGCGGGTGTCTTCCCGAGTCAAGGTGAGTCGCTTCACCCATTTGATACTCTTCCAAAAATACAGCTGAGGCAAGACCAGGCGCACGGGTCCTCCGTGGTCCGTACTCAAGGCCTTGCCGTTCAGTCGATGGGCCAGCAGGGCGTCTGGGGCCAAGAGCGCGTCCAGGGGCAGGTTGGTGGAGTAGTCATCGCTCGCCTCCAGCCAGACAAAGCGGGCGCCGGCCTGGGGCTGGCAATGGGCTAGTATCTGACGGGGTGCCACCCCAACCCAGGTCTCATCGAGTCGGGTCCAGCGGGTCACGCAGTGGATGTCGACCGTGCGTTCTTCCTGCGGGAATGTGTGCAGGGTGGTCCAGTCGATCTGGCAGGGCTCGGCGACGGCCCCGTCGATGGTCAGGGACCAAGCGGCTGGGGCGATCTTGGGCCGACGGCCCAGATCCAGGACCGGGAACCGGCTGGCAAGCCACTGCCCTGGCGGGAGACGGCCGGCCGCTCGAGCCGTCTCCCGGGTCCACTGGGGCTTGCGGCGCCGCCAGAGGCGCATCATCGCTGCGCCTCCGTTGTCCTCGGGGAGGCGTCCTCGGCCAGGGCCGTCAGGGCATCGCCGACGGCGATTCGCCCGGTCTCCAAGATCTCGGCGGTGATCCCGCCGTGGCCGCGCATGGCCTGATAGCCGCCGGGGCCGAGGGCCTCCTCCATGCGGGGGCACGGGGGACAGCTGCCGGTTCCGTGGAGCACGGCAGTCCCGATCCGGAAGGGTTGATCCTTGAAGGCCAGCAGATTCACCCCCACGACCACGAGGTTGCGCCGCACCCGCTCCGGCGGGACGGCCTCGCGATGTAATAGACTTGCGATCACGGCGAGATGCTCGGCCTGAATCAAGGTGACCTGGCGTTTGCCGCCGGTGCGTGCTGCGTGTCGGTCCCCTGCTAGGCCCCGGTTTCGCTGGGCGGTGACGGCGTCAGTGCGCCTCACCGGTGCCCGGCGGGCGGGTCGGAGTCCGATGCATTGGATCGTCCCGCCCGAGGGCAGCCGCCGACGCAGGGTGGCGGCGGTTGTGGGGGGCAGTGACGGCGGTGCGTGTGCTGGGGCGGGTCGCCGCGTCATCAATTCTTGCGCGAGAAACCCCGTCCTTCAGGGCGGGGCGGGATAGCGCCCGCCGTCAGGCGGCCTTGGTTCTCGCTTCCTCTGTTTTGGTCGCTATCTTCGGTTGAACACGGTAGCCATAGCCGTCGCCCCGTTGGACGAGCGCCCAATGGCGGTGGTTGATCCCTTGCACGACGCCTTGCGGTGTCTGGATGTTGAAACGGCCGCTAGCGCGAACAGCGACACGTCCCGTGTACGTCCCGGCCTTCTGGCCGGATGGCACCTCGGCCCGAATGGGGTCGCCGGTCTGGAAGCCGCGTATCGGTTTCTGCCGGGTC
>CAYFWJ010000053.1:4064-16885 GCA_964346755.1 uncultured Ectothiorhodospiraceae bacterium | reverse complement strand
TGCGGGCCCGCATCGAGGCCAAGTGTCTCGAGTCCCTGTTGCAGGGCGTTACAGGCCGCTTCGGCCCCGCGTTGCGCCGCCTCGACGGTCAGGGTGGATTCGCCCGGATTCGATTCCATCGGTATCCCGGGTCAGGCCGCGATGGCCTCGTGCGCGAGGCATTTCTTGGGACAGCTCCGGGCGCAGGACCCGCAGCCGATGCAATCCAGCGGATCGTTCAGGGTCATGACGTGGCGGGGTGCATCATCCTCGTCCGCCTCGTCGTCCGCGTCGTCGACGGAATCCCGTTCGACGAGCGCGAAGACATCCCGCGGGCAGATCTTGAAGCAGCGCCCACAGCCGATGCAACGGCTCTCATCGAGGGCGGTGACGAATTGCGGGGTCCACTCGCGACCCCCGCGGGTCAATCCAGTCAGGGTGGTCATGGCATTAACTCCGGGAAACGATGGGCGACTCCCCATCCAGACGGACGGACGGGGGATGGGACATCGGTCGTGGGGGGAGCGCCCCATTCGACGCGGACGGCTCGCCGGCGGGATGCGCCGGGGGCGGCGTCGCCGCCGGGGCACGTACAGCGACGGGCCGAGCCACCGCCGAGAGACGCCGGGCCAGGGGCCGCAAGCCCAAGAGCCCGAGGGCGAGCCCGGTAAGCCCCGCCAGGGGAATGAGGCCCGGGGGCACCCCGGCGGCCTCCGCGAGTCCGGCCGCCACGAACAGCAGGGACAAGGGGCCCAGGTAGACCAGCGCCGCGGAACCGAGCAGGGCCCGCGGATCGACCTGGCAGACCACCCGGTCGCCCGGGGCGAGACCGAGCTCATCCGGGAGCCGAAGACGGTACGGCGGGGCGCTGGCCTTGGCCGGGGTGAAGGCGGTCGACGGGCAGTGGGCCCCAGCGCCGCAGCGCTGACACGCAGCCAGTGCCTCGAAACCCACCACCGCGCTTGTGCCGTCGCCGGCCAACACCGTCCCTTCCCGCTCCAGGACGGGGGTGGGGTCGGGCGCACTCATTCGGTCCAACCCTCTTGCTCCATCCGATCGAAACGTTGGCTTCGGGACGGCCCGCTATGGGCCATGGCCCGGACCAACCAGGGACAATCCGCCGCGACGATGGAATGCTGGGCCGCTGCGACCAGTTCGCGGATCGAGCTGCCCGCCGCCACCTTGCAGGGCTGGATGCGGGATTCCCGCAGGCGGCGGATCGCCGCCGCGCCGGCCGCTTGGAAATAGACCGCGCTGCACCCCCTCAGGGCGGTCAATCGTTCGCTGAGCCTGTCCCCACCGCTGGCGGCCGCCGTATCCAAACGGACCACCTCGGCCAGGGTGGCATGAGTCGCCGCGACCGCCACCAGGGCAAAGGCATTGGCTGTCCCGAAGTGTCCATCCACGTGGCGACGGTCGCTGGAGGCGAAGGCGAGCCGCACCGTGGGCTCTGTGGGTTCGGCCGCCGAGCCGCTCAAGCGTAAGCGTCGGGTGCTCATCGTCGATCCCCCTTACACCGTCGTGATCCCGTCGGCGGCGCTCGCGGCCACCGCTGGGCCCGGGGACGACGCCGACTTCTGGGACAGGGCGGAGTGATAGACCGGGAGCTCGCCGCGTTCCTGCTCCAGCATCTGGTTGGCCAGCGCGAACAGGGTCTGCCGGGCCCCCTCGTAGCCGACCGTGACCCGATCGGCCACCCCGAGCCGGTCGTGGATCGGGAAGCCGTAGCGGAACAGTGGGCGCTCCAGACGCTCCGCCGCCGGGGCCAGGTGGGAATTACCGATCAGGCCATCCACGGCCGCATCCCGGCTCTGGCGCTCCAGGTCCTCCAGATCCCCAACGGTGACCTGCGGGGCGGTCACCGCCTTGAGCGCGGGCGCGCTCACTGGGGCCACGGCCACTGCCGTCTCGGCCCCGACGGAGGCCAGGAGATCGCCGAAGGCATGTAGGGCGTCCGGCTCGGCGGCCACCCCGAAACGCGACAGGCTCAACATGAAGTGGGTGTCCAACATCGCGTCCTGGAGGCGGGCACGCTGGCGTTCGACCCGATCCGGCACGGGCCGTCCGGTCAGCCGGCGCAGGGCATCGACCAGGGCATCGGTGGCAGCCAGTCCCATGACATGGGGGAAGCGGAGATCGGGCACCCCGGTTCGCTCCCGCAGGCGATCCGCCGCGGTGTGGATCGAGTCGCCGATGACCAACGTGGCCCGGGCCTCGGCGAGCCGGGTGAGCTCGGTGACCGGCGTCCCGCCCGTCGTCAACGGGTCGAAACGGCTCGCATCCAGGTGGCCGTCCAGGGAGTCGGCGAGGTTTGGGACCACCCGCGCCACCAACCCGAAGGACTCGACCAGGTCCGCCACGGCCTCGATGTCGCCGGGGTTCAGGTGGGCACTGGTCAGGATGTTGACCCGATCCGGCGGCACCGGCTTGGCCCGGGCGCCCGCGGGCACAACCTGGTCGATGAGGGCCTCGAGGGCGGCGGCAAACCCCCGCTCCAGGGACCCGGTGAAGTCCGGTGTCGTCACCGGCACGATGGAGACGCCGTCGTACTCGGGATAGCTGGCGCGGAACTGCTTCACGGCTGCCGCGAGGTCCGAGCCTTGGGTGTCCGATAGGCCAGTGCTCGGCAACCCGATGAGATCCGGGGCGTTCTTCTCGCAAATCGCCCGCAGCCCCTCCACGACGTTGTCCTCGGGACCCATGACCGTGGTGACCTGGTCCATGGCGGTGGTCTGCAGCGGGATCGGCTCGCGGAAATGTCGCACCAGGAAGACCTTGCCGAAGGCCGTGCAGCCCTGGGATCCGTGGAGCATCGGGATGGCCCGATTGATCCCGAGAAAGGCCAGGGCGGCGCCAATGGCCGGACTGGATTTCAGGGGGTTGACCACGAGCGGCTTGTTTGATTTCACCACGTCAGTCATGGGGCATGGCCTCGCGGGGTGTGAATGCGGCCGGGGTACCTGGGTCGCTCAACTCAGGGTCGGCCTCGTGCCAGGGGGCCGGTTGCCGGACCGCCTCCCAGACGGGGCTTTCCAGGGTCACCACCAACTGGCGGGCTAACTCCACCATGCCGTGGTAGCCGGCGTAGGCGTATTCCCGCTCTTGATTGATATCCAGGAAAGGGACGCGCCCTTTGAGGGCGGTGTACATGTTCCGCCCCCCCGCGATGAGGACATCCACGTTCTGCTCCTCGATGCGTTTGAGCAGGGCCCGGGGGTTGCCGTCCTCGATGAACACCGCCTCCGAGCCCATAAGTTCTCGGATACGTGCCTTGTCCGCTTCGGTGGACTTACGCGTCCCGGTTGCCACCACCTCCATGCCGAGATCCTGCAGGGCCGCGATCACCGACCAGGATTTCACGCCACCGGTGTAGAGGAGCGCGCGGCGACCCTGGAGCCGGGCCCGCCAGGGCGCGAGCGCGGCATCGATGGCCGCCTCTTCCCGGGCGATGAGGGCCTCGGTTCGCTGCTCCAGATCGGGGTCATCGAGTCGCGCCGCGAAATCGCGTAGGGCCTGGGAGACGTCGGCCACCCCGTAGAAGCTGCCCTCGAACCAGGGGGTACCGTAACGTTCCTGGAGCCCCCGGGCGACGTTCAGCATGGCCTTGGAACAGACCATCATATTCGCCTCGGACCGATGCAGGGTCTGGACTTCCCGGAAGCGGGCATCTCCGGAGATCGTGCCCAACACCCGCAAACCCAGCTCGTCGAACAGCGGCAAGACATGCCACAACTCCCCGGCGATATTGTATTCGCCGATGAGGGCCACATCGTGGAGGCGGACCCCATCGCCCAGGACCCCGGCTGGTGGCGGATCCGGCTCACGGGTCCCGCAGACGTGGCGAACTAGGGCCTCGCCGGCGATGCGATTGCCGAGGTTCTTGGTGCCGTAGAACCCGGCCCCATCCACCGGGACCACCGGAATCGACCAGCGGCGCTCGGCCTCCTGGGTGATGGCCTCGATGTCTTCCCCGATCAAGGCCGGGACGCAGGTGTTGTAGACGAACACGGCCGCCGGGCGGTAGGTCTCGACCGCCTGTTTGATGGCGTGAAACAGGCGCTTCTCGCTGCGCCCCATGATAATGTCCTGCTCGCTCAGATCGGTGGTCATCCCGAGCCGAAAGAGACTCGGACCGGAGGACCGCGTGCCGCGACTGTCCCAGGAGTTGCCGGCACAGGCGATCGGGCCGTGGACGATATGGGCCGCATCCGCAATCGGCAGCAGGGCGATCTGGGCCCCGTCGAAGGCACAGCCCCCAGCGGTCGCCCCTGGCTTGGGCCGGGCGCAGCCAGATTTCGACTGCGTGTTGTGGGCGCAGGCCGGCTCGTCGAGTAGACCGGCGATCTCACTGGATTTCATCAGACTTCCTCGTTGGACGAGCCGCGGGATCGGATCACACCCGGGCTCAAGGCGATACGTTTGGGTGGTCCCGAATCCTGGACGGCACGATCATCCGCCATCCCGGGCCGCTCCGTTCCCCTGGGATACCCGCCCGGTTGGGCCAGGCGGTCTGACCGAGTCTTCGCCGTTCAGCCGACGGCGGCGTCGTCCCCCAGCACCGGTTCCTCGTCGTCCTCCTCCGGCTCCCGGGTGCGTAACAGGACACCGGTGGCGCGATCGACCGCCTCGGTCAGCTCGACACAACCGGCCCGGGCATCCACGAGGTAGAGGGCGAACCCCGCCCCCCATCGGACCGGCGCAACCTCCGGGATCCCGGCCGCGTCGCTGTAGAGCAGGTGCATATCCCGGAAGGTAACCCGCAACAGATCCACCGTCTGCTGATTCAGACCGGCCCGCTCGACGATGGCCTGGAGACGGTCGAGGCGCTCAATCGTTATCGTCGTCATCGTCATCGTCATCGCGGGCATTGTCGTGGTGCAGCACGGCAGCCGGCCGGCCCAGGTGTTTCGCCAACCACGGCGGCGGACGATCGGCCAAAACGTTCTGGAGACGCTCCAGATGCGACGAGGCACCGGCCCCATCGGCAATCTTGAGGGGATGGATGCCACGTCGGGTTACCCTGGCCGCCGCGGGTCCTCCGATCTCGGCCACATACAGGAGCTGGCAATCGTCGATGAGGGCCAACCGCTGAACGGGTGCCGCGGCATCATGAAGACTGGAAACCGTCCGGATCTCGACCAGATCGATCCGCTCCGGACCGACATCGAAGATCAGGAATCGCTGCGCCGAACCGAAATGACCGTCCAGTCGCTCACCATGGTTTGAGGCACAGGCCACCCGGATCGCAGGCGATTCCGGATCGGCCCGGTTCGTCGTCGGCGGGTCATCGGCTGCCGCTAGGGTCGGGTCGACCCAATCGTCAGGGGACATGATTGCTTCTCCGCGGTCAGGCACCGGGGCAGACCGGCGCCATGGATCGTGCGCTTGGCCCGTCGTCCCGGTCCCTGGGGTACGGGCCGCATGCTAAACGTTAGGCCGGGACGATACAGCCGTCTTCGAGACACGCGTCTTGACACTTTGGGGTGCTGGCGTGTCCCTCACACTCGGTGCAGGTATGCGCATTGATCTGGAACACGCCCTTGGCCGGGGCGATGGAGTCGGTCGGGCAGGCGGATTCACACTCGCCGCAGGCGAGACAAAGATCGCGGAGAATCTTGAGTGCCATAATGGCCTCCTTCGGTCGGTCGACGCCTCGCAAGTGAGGCGTCTCGGGTGGATCGCGGTTGAAGTTCGGTCTTGCAGCACCTCAGGTGCCGCGTTTGAAGCGCAAGGTCGTCGGAAACGAGGGGCGTGGCGTCATGGGATCGATGTACCACCGGGAACCATCGGTGAGCTGGACCGTTCCACCCCAGCCCTCCGGGGTATCCACCTCAACCGAGGCCACCCTGGCCTCCAGGTCCTTCTTGGCCACGTAGAACAGCAGATCACCCGCTGTATTTCGACGTAACATCACATTGGGCATAAGCCCTCCAAACGGCGCGGTGGGCCGGAAGGCCGACCGCGCCAAGGGGGAGCGGTCATCTACCGGACCAGGTCGTAGGCGTAATCCGTCTTGCCCAGATCCTGCGTCTCATGATCGAGACGCTCCAGAACATGGTTCACCAGCGTCGTTAGCAGATACATCGCCCCCTCGTAACCCAGGGTCGTCATGCGATGCAGGTGGTGCCGGTCGAAGATCGGGAATCCGATCCGGATCAGGGGCACCTCATACTCGCTTCCCTTGTGGGCCGTGTCCCGCTGGATGAATTTGCCGTAGGAATTACCGATGAGGAAATCCGGTTTCTCGGTGAACATCAGTGATCGCAGGTGCCACAAATCTTTGCCGATCAAGACCTGAGTGTTTTGCCCATAGGCCGAATCAGCGCATAGAGCCTCCAGGGCCTTGCGGTAGCGCTTGTTCGCACTGGATACCAGGACATGACTGGGTTCCACCCCGAGTTCGAACAGGAATTTGGTCATGCCCAGGGCAAAATCCGCATCCCCGTAGAGGGCCATCCGCTTACCATGCAACCAGGCATGGCTGTCGGTCATCATGTCCACCAGGCGGCCCCGCTCCGTGGTCAAGGACTCGGGGATGGGTTGCCCGGTGAGCTCCGAGACCTTCATCAAGAAGGCGTCCGTCCCATCCAGCCCCATCGGGATCGCGATCTCATTGGCCGGCTGATGCCAGACATCCTTGACGAACTTCCGGGTCTTGGTCAGTTGCCACGGTTGCAGGAGTAGGGTGTCGACGGCGTTCGGCGCCTCCCGGAGGGCATCGATCGGCGTCCCACCGGCATACATCCGGTATTCCCCGTCCGCCGGCGTATCCAGGACCTCAGAGGGATCCGAGAGGACCTGATAGTCTACCCCCATTTCTCGCATCATCCGGTGCAAGACGCGATAGTTGCCAAGGTAGGTCTCGAAGCCCGGGACGAGATTGACGCGCCGGGTCGTCCCGGGTGCCTTGCTGTCCATGGAGTGGAGGGTAAAATACTTCGCCATGCCCTCGAACATATTGTCCCAGCCGGTGGCGTGGTTACCAACGAAACTCGGGGTATGGGCGAAGGGGAGCGGGAAGTCCTCGGCGATGTTCCCGTTCTTCTTGGCGTTGTTGGTAAAGGCGCTGAGGTCATCACCGATCACCTCGGCCATACAGGTGGTTGAGACAGCGATGACCTCGGGATCATAGAGGGCCTTGGCATTTTCCAGCCCGTCATACATGTTCTTATGTCCCCCGAAAACGGCCGCATCCTCGGTCATCGAGTCGGAGACACAAGCCACCGGCTCCTTGAAATGCCGATTGAAATAGGTCCGGAAATAGGCGACGCAACCTTGCGATCCGTGTACATACGGCAGGGTCTTCTCGAAGCCGAGGGAGCAGAGGACCGCCCCCAAGGGCTGGCAGGCCTTGGCCGGATTGACGGTCAGGGCCTCACGGCTGAAATTGAGCTTCTGGTATTCCTCGGTGGTCGTCCATTGAAAGACCTGTTCGATGCGCTCCGCACTGTGGCGCTGCTCGAAGGATTCGGCCTTGTTATCCAAGCTCTGTTGATAGCTATCGTCTCGAAACAGCGGATAGCTGGGTTTGATGTCGTCGACGGATTGAGCCATGGGTTGTTCCCCGCGGGTTACCGAACAAGTCGCTGAAAATGGGGCTCCGGGCCGGTATTCCGCAGCGAGGGCGGAATACCGGATCACGGGCTCAAGCCTCGGCCGCTGCCGCGACCTCCGTGGCAGTCCGCCAGGGTGCCTGCAGCTTGCCCCAGCAGGGATTATTCAGGGTCATATCCATGTCCCGTGCAAAGATCGCGAAGCCGTCGTAGCCGTGGTACGGGCCGGAGTAATCCCAGGAGTGCATTTGCCGGAACGGCACGCCCATCTTCTGGAAGATATACTTCTCCTTGATTCCGGATCCGACTAGATCGGGCTTCACCCGCTTGACGAATTCCTCGAATTCGTAGCCAGTGATATCGTCGTACAACAGGGTCGCATTGCCGACCTCGGACGTCGTCTTCGTGTAGTCATCGTTGTGGGCGAACTCGTAGCCCGTCCCGACGACCTCCATCCCAAGGTCCTCGTAGGCCCCGATGACATGCCGGGGACGCAACCCGCCGACGTACAGCATGACTTTTTTGCCTTCAAGCCGCGGCCGGTATTTTGCGATGACCGCATCCACCTCCGCCTGATAACGGGCGATGACGGATTCGGCGTTCGCCTGGATGGTCGCGTCGAACTGCGCGGCGATGGCCCGTAGGCTCTCGGCGATCTTGGTAGGGCCGAAGAAGTTGTATTCGATCCACGGTATCCCGTAGGTCTCCTCCAAATGCCGGGCGATGTAACTCATCGAGCGGTAGCAGTGGATGAGATTCAGCCGTGCCTGGGGTGTGCGCTCCATCTCGGCCAGCGTCCCGTCCCCCGACCACTGGGCGATGACCCGCAGCCCCATGTCTTCCAGCAGGACCCGGGAGGCCCAGGCGTCACCGCCGATGTTGTAATCCCCGAGGATGGCCACGTCGTAGGGTGTCGACTCGACCCCCGCGGTTTTGGCATGGGGATTATCCAGGACATGATCCCGAATGGAATCGTTGGCGATATGGTGGCCCAGGGATTGCGAAACACCCCGGAACCCCTCGCAACGAACCGGGACGATGGGCTTCGCGAGATCCACGCTCTTTTGTTTGGTCACGGAATTGACATCGTCACCGATCAGCCCGATCGGACATTCCGCTTGGACCGTGATCCCCTTGTGCAGGGGAAACAGCATCTCCATCTCATCGAGGATCTTGGCGAGTTTTTTATCACCGCCGAAGACGATATCCTTCTCTTGGAAGTCCGAGGTAAAATTCAGGGTCCCAAAGGCACTGACCCCATCGACACCGGTGTAGTAATTGCGGCGCCCGGCTCGGGAATACTGGCCGCAGCCAACCGGTCCATGGGAGAGATGGATCATGTCCTTGACTGGGCCCCAGACGACCCCCTTGGAGCCGGCGTAGGCACAGCCCCGGATGGTCATCACCCCCGGCTGGGACTTACGGTTGGAGGTGAGGCATTTGCTGCTCGCTTCGGCGTCCGGATCGTTGACGGTCAAGTGCTGAGCCCGGTCCTTCTGGGCCTTCTCCGGGTAGGCCTCAAGGACCTCCTGGATGAGTTGCTGCGTCTCGTCACGGGTTAAATCGGTCATGCGATGGTCTCCATCAGGGGGTACCTCAGGGCGGGGTCGGCGTACCGGCTCAGGGGCGGGGCCGCATCACGCGGTCGCCCGCACCGGACCGTGGTGCCGCGGGACAGGCCCCGTGTGATCCGTTAAGCCGAGGTTTCCTCGGCGGCGGTCTTGCCGACGATGGCCTCGTCGTCTTCCTCGAGTATCCCGAACTCCATGAGCAGCTCCTCGAGCTCCTCCATGGAACAGGGGGTCGGGACCACGAGCTTGTCGTTGTCGATCACCTTCTGGGCGAGGGTCCGGTACTCATCCGCCTGTTTGGCCGAGGGATCGTACTCGATCACGGTCATGCGACGGATCTCCGCCCGTTGGACCATATTGTCCCGGGGGACAAAATGGATCATCTGAGTGCCCAGCTTCTCCGCAAGGGCCTCGATGAGCTCGTCCTCGCAATCCGTATTGCGGCTGTTGCAGATCAGGCCAGCGAGGCGCACGCTACCGGATTGGGCGTATTTCACGATACCCTTGGAGATATTGTTGGCAGCGTACATCGCCATCATCTCACCGGAGACGACGATGTAGATCTCCTGGGCCTTGTTCTCTCGGATGGGCATCGCGAATCCGCCGCATACCACATCGCCGAGGACGTCGTAGAAGACGAAATCGAGATCCTCGTCGTAGGCCCCCTCCTCTTCAAGGAAATTGATGGCAGTGATGACGCCACGGCCTGCGCATCCCACGCCCGGTTCTGGGCCGCCGGACTCGACACACTTGACGTCGCCGTAGCCGTATTTCACGACGTCTTCGAGCTCGAGATCTTCCACCGTACCGGCATCGGCCGCAAGCTGCATGATGGTATTCTGGGCCTTGGCGTGCAGCATCAGGCGAGTCGAGTCCGCCTTGGGATCACAGCCGACGATCATGACCTTCTTGTCTTTTTCAGCTAGAGCTGAGACCAGGTTCTGAGTCGTCGTGGATTTGCCGATTCCGCCTTTGCCGTAGATGGCACATTGTCGTAGGGCCATGGGAGCGCTCCTCGTGGGTTGGCTGAGAGAGTGTCTTGCCGTTGCCCTAAGAGGAGCAATTGGTGTGCCACGTCGCATTATTCTATAAGCTATTGGTTTAAGTATTTATTTTTGAAATTTTGGTCATCGAATCCTATGTCGTATAAGCCACAAACCGCGTCTCATGACTGACAACCTTCAGGGCTCGATCAGCGACATCCCAGACGACCATGCCCTTTGGATCTTCAGAATGAACGAGGGGGCGGACGGGGGAGCGCCCATGTCTGACAGGTTTAGGTGTTTTAGCCGTTGGATCAGGTCGCTGGATTCGGAGGGCGGCCCTCGGCATCGAGCGACGCCATGGTCGAGCACCCGCAATCAACTGAGGTGGTGGGAGAGGGGCGGGCGACGATCGAGGGGATTCGTGCGGAAGGATGGTCGAAACGGTTCGGCTGGGGGGATTTGATCCCCGGTTAGCCCGACACCCCGTCGCCCGGCAGAGGCGACGGAGCCGCGTGGATTAGGAGACGGATCGTGGGGATCCTCGCGCCCACGACGTCAAACAGGGTTCAAGGAACCTGGTGGATTGACCGGGTGACCGGCTGCATCCTGAATCGCGGTCTCGACAGGACAGATGCTCGCGCATTGAGCGAATTCGTACAGACCGTGGCATTCCGTACATTCGTTGGAATCGATGTGCAACTGCCCCTGGGTCTCGACGATCGCCCCGTTGGGGCAGACCCCTTGACAGGCCCAACACTGGATACAGGCAGCGGTGAGGGAATAGCTCATCAGGCGGGTCTCCGAATGGGTGGCGGTGTCGGCGGCTAATGGATCGGGTTGGGGGCCACCCGGTGGTGGCCGCACAGTGGGTGTAGCGTGGGGAGAGGCGTATGGCGGCGGCGGTGCGTCGAACGCGTACCGAGGGATAGCCGTGCGGACCGCAATCGACCGTCCCATCGGGTCGGGCATCGAGCGTCCGGAAACCTGTCGCGTCAGGCCGAGCCTGCCAGCTCCTGGTCCGCGATGGCTACCGGTTCCAATCCCGCGTGCATCTGTTTCAGGAACCCATCGATTGCCGCCTCGATCGTCTGCCCAGCCCATTCCCCGTTGGGCCGGATATCGGCCGCCTCCAGGGCCTGCCAGGCCTCATAGCCGATGTTGGCGCAAAGGGCGGCATCGCAGTCGCCAAGCAAGCGGGTCCGCCGGTGGATGGCAACCTTCTGATCCTCGTGCGTATCCTCCGTGGCGGACGGGTGGGTCATGGCCTCGAGGACGCGCCGGCTTTCGACGAAACGGGCCCGGCCCCCCTGGACACGGTAGACGCGGAAGCTTCGGGCAGCCCGAAACCCCTGATCCACGCGACGCGCATCATCACTCGCCACGGCGATTTGTAGACCCTCGGGGTTCGATTGGTCCCTCGTCGCTGCAACCCGGGATATCTCCAAAGACTCCGCCGTCGTTTCACCCGTTAGCCCCGAGTCGGCGGGGTCAGCGTCGTCCCCGAGGAATCCCACGGCGTCCGCCCGGCATTGCTGGCAATGGCGCATCATCCGCATATCCGTTCCACAGGCGGCGCGGGCGGCCTCGAGCTCGGCATCCGTCGGGCCCCGATAGCCGTTGAGACCATAGAAAGTGCCATGGGCCGGATCGGAAATAAGCGGCATGACATTGTGTAGGAACGCCCCACGATCCCGGACATAGCGAGCCACCGCGGGGAGATGTGCGTCATTGACGCCGGGGATGAGCACGGAGTTGATCTTGACCAAGATCCCCCGAGCCACGAGTTGCTCCAATCCCTTTTTCTGTTGGTTGATCAGGACCTGGGCCGCTTCGCGCCCGCGTAAACGCCGATGATCCCAATAGATCCAGGGGTAGATCTGGGCTGCGATGTCGGGATCGATGGCGTTGATCGTGATCGTGACATGGTCGATATTCAGCCGCACGATCGTGTCGATGTGCTCGGCGAGCCTCAAGCCGTTGGTCGACAGGCAGAGTCGCAGATCGGGTTGCGATGCGGCGATCCGTTCGAAGGCCTCAAAGGTCCACTCCGGGTTGGCGAGAGGGTCCCCGGGGCCGGCGATGCCCACGACACTCAGCTGGGGGATCGCTGCGGCAACGCGGCGAACCTTGTCGGCGGCCTCCGCGGGCCGCAGCAAGCCGGAGACGACCCCGGGCCGCGACTCATTGGAACAATCGTATTTGCGATTGCAGTAATGGCATTGGATGTTACACGCGGGCGCCACGGGGAGATGCATGCGGGCATAATGCCGGTGGGCCTGCTCGGAATAGCACGGATGTTGCGCCACCCGCTCCTGAACCGACTGGGGTAGAGGGTTGGTGGGCGTGGTGGATGAGCGGCAGGAGCCGGTGGAACAATCCGATGGGTTAGCGAGATCTTGGCTCACGGGCGACTCCGACGATGGACAGGGGCGAAGATCCGAGCCGGCCGGAACACGACGCTCGGGGCGTTGGCCACCGTGTGCAACGGCGGTGCCACCTGTTTTTATGCGCCGTTTAAGGCCCTGTAATGCCGGTAATGCCCCGGGGGATCAACGCTTTTCGACCAGGGGTCTGATCGCGCGGGCATGTCGGTGTTGAGACATGCTGTCGGAGTCCGAACGCGTGATTGGAGATCAGGTGTTCGACGGGTTGGAATGCAACCCAGTCGACGCAAGCGGCCCTAAGGCTCGGGAACGTCGAGCGTGGCGCACGATCGGCTCATGGCCCCCGGC
>CAYFWJ010000053.1:0-3964 GCA_964346755.1 uncultured Ectothiorhodospiraceae bacterium | reverse complement strand
GCCCTAAGGCTCGGGAACGTCGAGCGTGGCGCACGATCGGCTCATGGCCCCCGGCCCGGTCCCTGGCCGCTGGGTTCCGGCCGTCTCGGCTGGAACGACGGCAGGGGTTCAGTTGTGCGCGCTGGGGGGCGGGTGTCGACGCGCGCTGAGCGTCGACACCCGCCCCCGGCACGGCAATCGTGCCGATCAGATACGGCGGACCTTGATATTGAGGGTCTTGATCCGGTAGGCGATCTGGCGCGGGGTCAGATTCAGGAGGCGGGCGGCCTTGGCCTGCACCCAGCCGGCTTCTTCCAAGGCGGCGATGACCCGCTCCCGTTCTTCCAATTCCGGGTCGTCGAAGGCCCGCGGGGGCTCACCCGCCTCCGGCGGTTCGGATCGCACAGGCTCGGGTTGGCCCTCACCCCGGATCCCGGCGGCCAGGATGGCGTCGCGATCGATGGTCCCGTCCGCACTCATGATTGCGGCCCGCTCGAGGCAGTTCTCGAGCTCCCGAACGTTCCCAGGCCAGTCATGCCGCATGAGTTGGCGGACAGCGCTGTCGGTGATCCGGATCGTCCGGTCCTGAGTCTTGGCGACCTTGTCAATCAGGAAGGTTGCCAGTTGTGGGATGTCCTCCAGCCGTTCCCGCAGGGCTGGGATATGGATCGGCATCACATTCAACCGGTAATAGAGGTCCTCGCGGAACGCTTGCTCCCGCACCGCCTCCTCCAGGTTGCGATTGGTCGCTGCGATGATCCGCACATCCACCTTGAGGGTCCGACTCCCACCGACCCGCTCGAACTCCCCTTCCTGGAGGACTCGAAGGAGTTTCGCCTGAAAGGTCAGGCTGATCTCACCGATCTCATCGAGGAACAGGGTCCCCGAATCCGCCTGCTCGAAACGTCCCTTGCGGGTACTGACCGCACCGGTGAAGGCCCCTTTTTCATGGCCGAAGAGTTCCGATTCAAGGAGGGTGTCGGGTAAGGCGGCGCAATTTAATTTGACGAAATGATTTCGATTGCGCGGGGAGTTGTAGTGGATGGCCTGGGCGATGAGCTCCTTGCCGGTCCCCGAATCGCCGCGGATCAGGACGGTGGTGTTCCACTTGGCGACCTGGCGCACTTGCTCGAAGACCCGCTTCATCCCCTCGGTGTGGCCGATGATATTGCTGAAGCCGTGGTTGCCGCGGACCTCGCGTTGCAACTGATCCCGCTCGGCAACCAACTCACGCCGCTCGTCCTCGACCATGCGGGCCAGACGCACCGCCTGCCCGATCAGGTTCGCAACCATCTCCAGGAAGCGCGCCCGCTCGGCCAGGAAATGATCCAAGGTGGGCGGCTGGGCCACGAAGACCCCGATGGCGCCGTCCGACCCGACCCGGATCGGGACCCCAATCAGCGGGAGCTCCGGGTCGTACAGCCCCAGGCGATTCAGGAAATGGGGTTCATCCACGAGTCGTGGGACGACCCAGGGCCGGTTGCCCTCGAGGATTCGCCCGAGGACCCCCTCGCCGGGGCGATATCGGACGGATTGAAACGGGCCTACACGGTCCTCGTGCACGGCGCTCACGAGCAACTCACCGGTATCGGCGTCGGTGAGACAAACCATGCCCTTGCTGAGTCGACCCCGCCGGTGCAATACCTCCAGGACCTCGCGCAGGGTCTGATGCAGATTCAGCGAGCGACTCAGTACCGAGCTCACCTCGAGGAGGGCCGCCAGATGGCTCTCCAGGAGGTCTTGCTCGTCACCCAAACCGATCGCGGGTGGCTCGTCGCTTTGGCGTGTCATCGGCAACCGGTCGCGGTTAATCCTTCGAACAGGTGAAGGCGAGACAGACCCGGCAACCGTCGGTAAAGGCCGGGTCGATGTAGATCGAGCCCTCGTGGGCGTTGACGATCTCTTGGCTTAGGGCCAGGCCCATGCCGGCATGGCCGCGCCGATTTCGCCAGCCGATGAAAAACGGTTCGAACACCGAGAGTTGGTTCTCCGAAGCGATCCCATCGGCGTTGTCTTGCACAACCACCTCGACGACATCGTCATGGGTTGTGGTGGCGACCCGAAGCTCCCGGTGCGTCCGGTTACACTCCTCCAGGGCCACGATCGCATTCTCGATGACGTGCATGAACAAGCGCCGCAGCTGATCCTTGCTACCGAAGACCTCCGGCAGCACCGGCACCGGCCGCCAATCGACGACCACGCCGGTACTGAGCAACCGATCCGTCTCCAACTCCAGGACCTGGCGAATCAGCTCGTTGATATTTGTAAAGTTGTAGGTCGCCTCTTCGTCCCGGGGCAGGGCCGCCCGGAGGGCCTCAAAGGTCTGCCGTGTCGAGGCACTGATCTGATGGAGTCCATCGAGGAGGATGGCCGGATCGGTACGCCCCCCTTGGAGCATGCCGACGGCCGCCTGGATGAGATTCAGCGGGCCCTGCAGCTGATACATGGCCGCGTCCAGCGCCTCCCGTAGTCCGTGGTCCCGTTGTTGTTCCGCCATGCGCGCCCGCAGGCTTTCGAGAAAGGCCCGTTCGACCTCCTGTTTACGGGCCGTGATGTCATTGGCCAGGAACAACAAACGATTCTTCTCAGTCGCCCCGAGACCGCCGAAGAAATTCTGCACGCGATCATCGGTCTCCGCCACCCGCGAGCCGGAACAGGCATACCAACGCGGTCCCTGTCTGCCCGGGAATTCCACACTCACCTCCACATCCGCAAAACCGTCCGTCCACGCGGCCTCTCCCGTTACATCAATGCCCGCTTGTCCTTTCAGGGCAGCCCGCAGGACCTCGATGGGCTCCTGCCCGCGAAGATCCCCGAGCATCTTCTTGTACTCGTGGTTGTCCAGGAGGACCCGGCCGGATTCGTCCATCAAGACCATGGCAACTGGAGCGGAATCCAGAACGGTTTCCACCCGGTGCTTCTGTTTCCGCAGCTGGGATTCAAGCTCGTGCTCGCGGCTGACATCCCGATGGATGGCCAGGAAGTAGGCAATCCGTCCGTGTCCGTCGATCACGGGCGAGACCGTCAGGGAGGCGATGTAATCCACGCCCCCTCGGGTGCGGTTGATCACGTCGCCGGACCAGGTTCGACGGCTCTGGATCGTCCGCCACAGTTGGCGATACACCGCACTCGGGGTCGCCCGGCTCGAGAGGATGGACTCGTTCTCGCCGAGGACTTGATCCCGCGTGTACCCCGTCAGCGTCTCGAAGGCGCGGTTGACGTAGAGGATGGTCGCGCGGGTATCGGTGATGGAGATCGCCACCGGCGACTGCTCCACCGCCTCGGTGTAGAGATGGTGGGGTAGGACTGGGGTCTCGGGTCCGACCAGGCCCCGCAGAAGGTCGAGTACCTCGGTTGGCGTCGAGCTCGGCGGAGCGGCCAGGAAATCGGTCAAGATGTCCCGGGGACTCCGCATGGTCGGGTCACTCAGTAGCTGCTCACGCACGCGTAGGGCTCCAACCGTGGGGGTTTGGGTCGATCCGGGGACCCCCGAAGCCTCGGGGGCCGGAGGCATACCTGTCAGTTAGCAACAACCGTTCCGCCCAGCGCCAATCGGTCACGGCACGCCCCAGACGCGCAACGAGTCGCTGTGCGAGCGATCGCAACCGGCGTCTGGGCCCGCGGTCTCGGGGCATCAGCCGCTCGCCCGACGGGCCTCGAGGGGCTCTCCCTCCCAACGGAATGCCCGATCGCGCCACTCAGAAACCCGTGTCGACACCTGTCGCGTTGACGACAATCCGCCCCGGCCCCGGCCACCCGTGTCGGGAGTCGCACATCCAAAGGACAGGACAGCCCGGGCCCCGCAACGCATGATCCGCGGCCGACGGATCGCCCTGTGGACGGGCTGAAGCCAACGGGACCCGCTACTCCCGACGCCGACTTGCAGAGCCCAAGCACCCCACCGTGCCATGGCCCCGCGATTGGTATCGAATTTGCGGGTGACCGGGGAAATGCGCGAACGTAGGTCACCCGGAACCCCGCGGCG
>CAYFWJ010000052.1:0-17491 GCA_964346755.1 uncultured Ectothiorhodospiraceae bacterium | reverse complement strand
GGGCCAATCGCCAGGGGCTCACCCCGGCCCTCGCCCCGACCCTGCGCAGCAAAGATGTCGGGACGGGCACCGCCTGGGATCGTCTCGTGAGCGAGGACCCGGCGGCGGCCAGCTATCTCGACCGCATCCACGCCTTGAACGCCCGACGCAACACCGTCTTCTGGGACCAACTGATCGCCATCACCGGCGCATTCAACCGGGCGGGCATCGAACCGCTCCTGCTCAAAGGGGCCGCCGAACTCGCCGAGGGGATCTACCCGAGCGCCGGGGCGCGCTGGCTCGCCGATTGGGATCTCCAGGTCCCGGCATCGCAGCTCGCCACCGCCTGCCGGATCCTCGAAGACGAGCTCGGTTACGCCCAGCCGCCGGCGAGCCCCGATGAGGCGCCCGCCGGCGCGCTCAACCACCAGCTCGCCCCTCACCATCATCCCGATCACCCGGTCAAGATCGAGCTCCATCGCACGCCCCTGCATCGCCGCCCGCCCGGGTTGAATGAGGCCTTCGAGGTGGTCGCCGAATACGAACGGATCCGTTGGCCCAGCGAATGGAACGGGATCGCCTGGCGATTCACCCCGACCTGGCACCTGGCCCACGCCTTCCTGCATGCCGAGATCGGCCATCGGGGGGCCGAACACGGCGTACTCAACCTGCGTCACGCCTACCATTTCACCCGCCTCAGTGCCCGCGACGCCGCCCGTATCGACTGGCAGGGCCTGACCCATTGGCTACGCCAACGGGAGCTGGAGCCGACCTTCCGGGCCTATCTCTATCTCAACCAGCGCGTGTTCGGGCAACCCTGGCCCCTCGCCACGGCCCCCGGCGCCCCCGAACAACAGGCCCTGAACCGGCGCCTCGCGGCGTATCGCATCGAGACGACGGAGGCCTGGACGCGATTCGTCCTCCGGCGGCATCTGGGCCGGATCCTGGCCCAAGCCCATCTCGAGCGACGCTACCGGGTCACGATTCGGGGGCCGTTGGCGTTGGGCTGGTACCGTGCTCGGTACATCGGCCATCTCCTGGGCAAACACGGGCTCAGCGGACGCCTGCCTCGCACCCTCCGCCGCCTGCGCTGGCACTATGGCAAGGCCTTCGGGGTGAGCCCCCAAGGCCCCGGCCAAGGCCCCGAGCCCTGAACGCCGCGCCCTCGCCCGGGATCATCGCCGGGGTTCGATCAGGCCCAAGGCCAACAAACGCCGACGGAGCCGCCCTCCGAGGCCGTAACGCCGCGCCAACCCCGCCACGCGAGCCAGCCGCGCCCGCGTGAGCCCCCCAGACCCCGGCAACGCCCCGTCCTGGGCCAGCGCCTCCGGCGCGAGCAACCCGCCGAGATACCGGGCCACGCGCAGGCCGTTGGCCGCGGGGCGCGGCAACCGCTCAGGACGCGTGAGCACAGCCCAGTACCGCCGCTCCGAGGCCGTGGGGGGGCGCATCAAGGGCCAGGGCTGGCCGAACAGCCGCCCTTGCGTGAGCAGGTAGCGACGAAACGCCGCGCGCAGCCCGTGTCCCGCCAACCACGCATCCAGGGCCTCCCAATCCACCGCCTCGGCCTGGTGATGCGTCAACCGAGCGACGGCGTATCGCCGGCGCAGATCCAGCCGGTGGGCCCGATCGGCCCGGTGCGCGATCGCCGCGTGGAGGAAGGCATGGGCGAGGTGATCGGTCGGCGCCAGGGCCCAGGCTCGGCCGCCATCCGGCAACCGCACGGGGCGATGCCGCGCGCCCGCCTCCAGGTCCGCCGCGACCGGACCGAGCCCCGGGTTCAACAGGGAGCGGTGCAGCTCCACCACCACCGGCGTCCCGGGGCGGTGATGGGGGGCGAGGTGTTGATGGGCCGCCGGGGGGTTCACCGCGTCCTGCCGATACCCCCGTTCCGCCTCCAGCACGGTCTGGGCCCGTTCCAGTGACGCCGGCGGCACCCACAAATCCCAATCCGCCAGCCACCGCGCCCCGATCGCTGGATACACCCCGAGGACCCAATCCGCCGCCCCCTTGAGCAACACGGGCTCGATGCCCGCTCGGTTCAAGGCCCCCACCAGCCCCTGCAGCTCCGCCACGAAGACCGCGTTGCGTGCGTCATTGACCGCGTGAACCGACCCCAGATAGGCCGCCGCCTCGGGGGCCTCGAGCGCGACGGCCGTCCAGGCATCATGCGCCGTCCCATCGAGCCCCTTGGCCGCCAGTTCCGGCTTGAGGGCCGGGAAGACCAGCTGGCGATTGGCCTGCGCCAGTAACGCCGGCCACGCCCCCGCCTCGGGCAAGGCCGGCAGGCGCCGCGCCCACGGACTCAGCCACTGCCCCAGGGTCGTCAAGACATCGAGGGGGGGCACGGTGCCCACTCCGCGAGTCGTTCGAGTTGCCCGACGGCCGCCGCGGAATCGGGATACTGCACGCGCCAGCCCCGAACCCCGCGCAGCCACGCCACCAACCGCGCCGCCTTGGCCCCATCCAGGGTCCGATGCACGTGGTAGCCCGCCTCGGCCAAGCCCCGGAAACAGCCCACGGGGGTCAGGGCCTGACACCCCGGGGGTTCCCCCGGCCGATACACCGGGAACACGAGCTGCTGGATCGGCGTCGCCGCCGGGGCCGGCGGCAGGCTCAGATACCGCAACCGCTGGCCATCGCCGCGCGCGAAGACCGGCTGCTCGAACAGGCCGGGGAAGTCCGCGGCGACCACCGCCCAGCTCCCCGCCTTGAGGCCCACCGGCAAGGGGATCGCCGGACAGCTGAGGCCAGCCTCGCGCAAGACCGCCGTCTCATCGGTCAACACCGCGGCTCCGGCCCCGGCCAGGGCCATGGCCAACGTGCTCTTGCCGGTCCCGGAGACCCCGGGCACCAACCAACCCTGGCCACGCCAGCGGAGCACCGCCCCATGCACCGCCAGCAAAAAGGGATGGCGCTGATAGGCAAGCCGCCGCAGGGTATTGATCAGGAAGGGCACCACCTGAAGGGGGTGACGGGGCTGGGCAAAGGCCCGGCCGTTCACCGCGATACGGTAGGTGCCTCGCGCCGGGCGCGCCACGGTGACGGCGAACTCGGCCTGGGCGGCCGCCGGCAGGGCCGCCAGGACCGAGGCCAACCAGCGCGCGCCGGGATAGTCCGCCCCGCCGACCGTGAACGACGCCCCGAGGAGCTGGAACGCCCGGGGCCCGGCGCCGTGGCCCCCCCCGGGGATCGGCGGGAAATCCACCAGATCGTTCGGGTAGGCCAGGGGCAGGGGGTCCGGAGGCGGCGGGGCGGTCAACCACTGCAACAGGTCGGTCCATCCCGGAGGCGCCGTGGCGGGGGTGTAGCCCAGGCTGGCCAGGATCGCCGCCGGCGACAACCCCGCCGCCAGGGCCTCGGCCACGGCGGCCCCGGCGCCGTCCAAGGCGTACAGCGCCTGTTCCCCCGGGTGGAAGAGCAAGGCCTCCTCGCCGTCCGGGAACAACCGACAGGCCCACTGGGATCCCGCCATGCGCGCAGCCCCGGGGCGAGCGCTCAGGGCGCCGCGTCGGATCCCCCCTGGGCCCGCGCGTGCTGGGGGGCGATCAGGGCCGTCAGCGAGACCGGCAAGGTCGCCCCGTAGGCGCCGAAGCGCTGGATGAGGGCGCGGCGGCGCGGATCCGGCGCGTCGGACCCGGCCCCCCGGTCTTCGGGGGCCTCGAACGGATCGGGATCGCGCGTCGGTGGCATGGGTGGCGTTGGGTCATCTGGGTTCATGGTTCAACTCCGAGGCGGCATGCGTCAGGCCCCGCGTGGACGCCCCCGGCAAGCCCGGCACAGGACTTCACCCGACAACGTCCCCCGCCGGATTGCGTGGCTTAAACACCGCAAGACCGCGTGGGCAGATTAAAGGTCGGACCCTCGACGGTATCGCCATCCTCGAGCTCGATAATCAACCGGGCCTCGGTCCCCGGGGATACAGACTCCAAAAACAACTCAAACACCCCCTCATCGTTGGCCCCAATCCTCTGAAAGTCCGTCTGAACGGACTGATTCTCGAGGGATTGCACCTTAACCCGAACCGCCTCGCTGTCATTATTCTCCACCGGCACAAAGGCCCTCGCATTCGAAACACTACCGCTCAAAACGCACCCATCCGCGACCGCCAAATCGAAGGTCGTTGGACAGGATCCCGTGTTGCTCTCGACGAGGCCGTAATTCGCCTCCCGGATGAACACCGAGATCCGCGGCTCGAACGTGACATCGAAGGTCTTGGTTTCGTTGGCCTTAACGGGAATCTTCTTGGGTTCCGGTGCAATCGTCAACTCGACGAATTCCCCGTTGGCGTTCGCCACCTCGAATCGGGAAGTGTCAGCGTCCGGTTTACAAACCCCGCGGATCGGGAGCTTGTCCCTGAAGTCCTCACACAGGATGCCGATGTTGGCCGGCACGCTGCTCACCGAGAGGCCGTTGAGGAGCAAACGCACCCGCTCGTCGTAGGGCTGCGTGATCGTTTGGGTCTGATTGGCCTCGATGGTGCCGCTGTCGAGGGACGAGCGGGTACTGAGCTGGTAATCCACGGCCACGGGATTGCGATTGGTCAACGTAAACCGACTCGTCTCGTAGTTGGAGCACACGCTGGTCAGTGTCAGGTCATCGGCGAAACAGGATTCGATGGCGTTCGAACTCGTCGTGTCGACGAACTCCAACCCCCCGAGGGCCGCATCCTCGGCGACGAAGAACAAATCGATATTCCCAAACCGCTCGTTAGTGATTACCTCGGTGGTGACGGTCGTCTCCGAGTTCGCCGCGAGGAGACGATCGATGTCCCCGAGCTGCGCCGTGCCGTTGAACTCGCCAATCGCCAGCTTGACCGGGACCTCGTGCGGGAGATCGTTGACCAGCTGGATAGCCGTGCCGGTGGGGGTGGAGCACGCGGCATCCACCGCCAGCCCCCCCGCGAGCTCGGCACAGGCCGGCGCGTCGGGCGCCGGCTGCGTACTGTGGGGGGCGCCGCGGACGAAGAAGTCGATCGCCGAGGCGAGGGGGACGTCGACCGTCTCCACCCGCCCGGCGCCGATGCGCGCCGATCCGCCGGTGTCCGTGGTCACATCGAGGGCCTCGGTGGTCTCGTTGGCCACCTGATACCGCGCGCTGGCCCCGTTGGGACAGATCCCCGTGAGCGCGATCCGCTCCTGGAATGCCGGGCACAAGCGGCCCACCTCGGCCGAGACGCGCTGCGTGAGCCGATCGGCCACGGAGGTGCTCACCGTGGCCCCGTGGGGCTGGGTGAAGGCGAGGGGCTCGCCCCGCGGGATCTGCACCGAACGGCGGGTGCTGTTGTCGCCCACCGCCCGGTGCACCGGAAGGTAGCGGCTCGCAAGCTCAAAGGCGCTCCGCGCTTGGGTCGAGCAACGGGCCGTGAGCGCCACCCCCGCCTCGTAGTACGCCGGCGCGGCCCGCGCGGCCACCTGCGCGGTGGTCGTGCGCCCGCCACGGTCGGTGACCTCGAGCGACACGGGCAGGGTGTCAGGGCCCTCCTGCCCGTCCGCCCGATAGCGGCTGAAGGAGCCGCCGGGGTCGACCCGGCCGTGGGCATCGTAGCGCAGGGCCGAGCCGCCGAGGCCCGCGGCCACCCGGAGATCCGCGTCGCCGGAGGGGATCGGCGCGAGCCACTCCACCTCGTAGCCCCCCCCGGGTAGGCTGCCGGTCACCGCCACGTCGTCCACCCCGGGCCGGGCCTCGAGGGCCGCCTCGATGGTGGCCGAGGCGGCGTTGTAGGCGAGCGCCCTCGGCGGGGGGGCGCGCGCGGGCAGGGGGTCCTGGAAGGCCAGGCGGTAGCGCCGCTCGGCCGGATCCGCGGGGGGGACGACCCCCGCCGCCGGCTCGACCCGCCAGCGGGGCCCGCGCCCCGCCTCCGGATCGCCGGCCCGCTCCCGGGTCACCGCCAGGGCAAAGGCGTCCTCGACCCGGGCGATCACCGGGGTGAGGGTGGCGTTATCGAAGACGCCGAGCCGCTCCCGCGGGAGGTTGTCGATGAGCTGGAGGGCGCTGACGGTCGGTGGTAAGGGGTCTTTGAGGCGAATGGTATAACCCTCACTGTAGAAGGTCTCACCCCTTGCGTCCACAACACCGTTTAGCTCCCGGTCAGGCAACGGAGCACCCTTAATGTCGGCCTGCTCGATGCCCGGGTGGGCCTCGACGGCGGCCTTGATGGTGCCCCGGGAGGCCGCGTAGGCGAGCGGCGCCAAGGGGGTATCATCGAAGGCCAAGGTGTAGGCGCGGCTCGGATCCTGCGGGGCAATCACCCCCTCCGGTATCTTGACCTGCCATTCGGGGAAAGCCGTCACCTCGGACTGGGGATCCGTCGGGTCCTCCTGGGCGTAACTCGAGACCTTCTGCACCCGCAGCAACCCCGCCCCGAGCCGCGTGAAACGCACCTCATAGCCCCCGTTGGCGAAGTCACCGGTGACCGCAACGTCGAACCGCCCGGCGAGGTTGGGCAGGGCCTCCAGGGCCGCCTCGAGCCGCGCCGGCGAGGCACTCAGGGCGAGCGCCTCGGTGCGCTCGAGCCCCACCTGCAGCCGCCAGCGGTGGTTGCCGTCCCGCGGGCCGGCGCGGTGGCGCACGGTGTAGATGGCCGGGGTCCCCGCCGCCAGGGCTTGCGCCTGGGTGACCTCCAGTTCCGGGGCGGTGTCGGTGCCGGGGGCGTGCACCCGGTAGCCGAGCCCCGGCTCGAACGCGCCAAAGCCTGCGCTCGCCGCGTCGTAGGCGGGCCAGAAGGCGCCGTTGCCGGCGAACGTGGCGTTGCCCGCGGCAGTGACGGTCAGCTCCACCCCGCCGGGGAGGGTGAGGGGCTGGCCCACCTGGGCCGGGTCACCGTCGACCGCGGTGACCGTGAGGTTGCCCGCCCCGCCGCCTTCGGCGTCGGTGACCGCGGCGAGGGCGTCGAAGGTGTGCGTGGGCCGGGCCCGCAGGAAGCGGTGGGCCTGAATCGTTCGGCGCGCGAGCCCCGGACCGGCCAGCTCGAGGGTGAGCTCGGGCGAGCCTTCGGTGTGGAAGTAGCTGAGCGCGAGGGGGTGGAGCCCCCGCTCGAGCCGGACGGTGCCGCTCGCCTCGGTGCGCCCCTGGACGCCGTCGTTGTCGACGACGGTGGCCCCGTCGATGCGCAGCCGGCTGCCGTCCTTGGAGGTGAGGTAGAAGGTGTAGTCGCCCGCCCGGTCGATGTCCAGGTAGCCACTGAAGCGCAGCCCGAAGTCCTGCGCCCGGGGCCGTACCGCCGGACTGGGGGTCTCGGTGTAGCCGTCGATGGGCGCCGCGGGGTCGAGGGCGCTGACCGAGTCGATGCCGTCGATGGCCTGGGCCTGGTAGGCGAGACCCGCCCCGGGGAAGGCGAGCGTCCGGCGGATCGTCCCGCCCACGGGGGCGTCGTTGACCCCGGTGACGGTCACCTCGAGGGTGGCGTTGTCGGTGGCCCCGGCCGAGTCGGCGAGGGTGTAGTCGAGCCGTTCGATCCGCTGCTCGCCGTCGCCCAGGGCCTCGAAGGCGCCATGGGGATGGTAGTCGAGCCCGCCGTCGGCGCGGCGGGTGACCCGCGCCCCGGAGGCAAGCGTGGCGTTGTCGCCGGCCGCCCCGAGGGCCTGACCGGCCAGGCGGATGGGCACCAGGACGTCGCCGGTGTCGGGATCGGTGCCGAGCACCCCGGGGGGGATGACCCGCGGGCTGTCTTCGTCGGTGGTGACCCCGCCCCCCGTGGCCTGCGGCGGGTCGTTGACCCCCTCGAGGGTGATCGTGAGGGTGCCGGTGGTGCTGACTCCAACCCCGGTCTCGGTGAGGGTGTAGGTGAGGGTTTCCGTGCGCGTTTGACCGGCGCCGAGGGCGGTGAGCGTGGCCGCCTCCGGGGTGTAGCTGAGCTGGCCGTGGGCGCCGAGGGTGAGGGTGGCCCCGGAGGCGAGGGTGCGGGTCTCGGGCAGGGCGGTCGGGGTGGCGTTCACCGCCGTGAGCTGCAGCCCGTTGGTCGGGTCGGCGGGGGCACCGAGCGCCTCGAGCTCGAGGGTGAGCGGCTCGGCCGTACCGACGAGCCGCGCGGCGGGGTCGGTCGTGCGCGGGGCGGCGCCGATCAGCGGGGTCGCGAGCCGCCGCCCGGCGGTGTCGGCGTAGTCGAAGGCCTCGTCGAGCACCCCGCCGGGGGCGAGCAGCGAGAGGCTGTTCCGCTCGGCCGCCGCGTCGGCCTGGCTCTTGTGGAAGAAACGCACCACCAGTTCACCCCCTTCGGCGGCGAAGGCCTCCGCCGAGGGGGTGAAGGTGTAGGTGTAGTCGAGCGCGTAGGAGCGGGCGGAGCGGTAGGACCAGTCGCCGGGGCGCACCGCCACCGGGTCAAGCAGCCCCGAGTCCCAGGCGTGATCGGCGTAGCTGGCCCCGCAGTTGGTGGCGTCCTCGGCGCACTCGAAGAGCACGAGCCGGACGCGGTAGGTGGGGTCGTAGCCGCTGAGGGTCCACTCGAAGGTGGCCGGTTGGCCCACCCGCAGCGCCTCGGGTAGGCGCAGCGCCCGCAGGATGGGCGGCAGGCGTTGCTCCGCCTGGCTGCGGTCCGTGGCTCCGGTGTAGAGGAAGACGGTGCGCTCGGCGGCGCCCTCGGCGCCCGTGTAGGGGAGGATGAGGTTGGCCTGGGCCAGGGGCTGGCCGGCCGCTGGGGTGTATTGGACCGTCAGGGTGCAGGTGGCGTCGGCATCGAGCGTGGCCCCGGAGCAGGTGTCGGTGTCGGTGACGCGCGTGAAGGCCTCGGCGGGCCCGCCGGCCGGGTCGCGAAGCCGGGCGGTACCCAGGGGGATGGCCGTCGCCGTGGGGTTGCTCACGGTGACTGTCACCGGGGCGCTCGGCGTGCCCGCCGCGCCGGGTCCGAAGGCGTGGCTGCTCGGGGTGACCTCCAGTCCCGCCGCCCCGAGCCCTCCGGATCCGCCGAGCACCAGCAAGCCCCCGAGCCCGATGCCCCGGACCCAGCCGTTGAGAATCGCTCCGAACCGATATCGACGCATCGTCATCTCCCGCTTCGCCCCCTCACGTTTGTATCTCGTCACGATGGTGTGTCGTCAGGCCACCGCATGCCCACTCGAGCCGCCGCAGCCGTCGCGGCGCCCGACCCTTACTGCACCGGGAAGACCAGCCGCCGACCGCTCGGATCGTAGTAGTTGGCCTCCGGGAGCAACCCGCCAGGGACCAGGGTGGACAGGCTCGAGCGGCCCGCCTCGGCATCCCGCCCGGTCTTCTGATACAGCCGCAAGATCACCCGATCCCCGTGCGCGAAGGTGGCCGCATCGGGGCTAAACCGGTATTCGTAACGGAATTCGGTGGTCTGCACCCCATTGAAACGCCAGGCGCCAGGGGCGGTGGCCTGCGGTGTCAGGCCGATGGCCTCGGCGACTCGATCCGGATTGGTGTAGCTCGACCCGCAGCCGAGCTCCGTCGGCCCGCATTGAAAGGCCGCCACGGTCACCCGGTAGGTGGGGTGATATCCGGTCAGGGTCCAGCGGATCGTATAGGTATTGCCCCGCACGAGCATCGGGGCGTTCGCAAGATCCAGTTCCACGGCGCTGGTCTCGTCCCGCAGGCCGATGGCCGTTACCACCGGGGGCAGCCGCCGTCGGGCCTCGTTGACCGTGCCTTCGGTGTTGGACAGAAAGGCCACGAGCTCAGGGACCTGGGCGCGATCGGTGCGCGCCAGCAGATTGGCCGCCCGCGGTGGGCCGGCCACGGCGGGCTCAAAGGCGACTTCGATGGCGCAGCTCGCCCCCGTCTCCAGGGTTTGCCCCCCGCACGCGTCGTTGATCAGCCGGTAGTCCGCGGGGTGGGGACCGACGAGCTGCACGTCGGTGATCCGGGTCGAGTCGGGCCCATGCTGGGTGATCGATACGGTCTGCGACGGGGTCGCCGTGCCGTCATCGGCCGGAGTCGGGAAGTAGACGATGCGCGGGTCGATCCCCAGGTCCGCGGCCGCGGCCAGACCCGTCAGCCAACCGCCGATCAGCAAACCGAGGAAGCCGACGCGCAGGCCCCAGCGGCGCTGAGGTGGAACGGGATGGATTCGTCTCATGAGCGTATTCGCCTCGAACGCAGAAACCCGGAGCAGGTGTCGATGACAAGTGTGAACGCCTCGGCGGGCCCGCCGTTTGTGAAGCCCCCCGAAGACCCACCTACGGCGCGGCATCGGAGCCGCCGAACTCGGACCCCCCCTGCGCGCGGGCGGTCTCGGGGGTCAGTAGGGCCTGCATGGCGACGGGGAGTGTGGCCCCGTAGGCGCCGAGTCGGCGAATCGCGGCACGGCGCTCGCGATCGAGGGCATCCGGCTCAGCATGGGCATTCTCGGGGGCGGGTTCGACGTCGGTCGACCCGGTTCCGGGTGTCGATGAATCACGCATGGGAACCTCTGGCAATTCACAATCGGCGAACGTGAAGGGATCACGGTGCCCCGTCCGCGAGGACCTTGGTGGCCCGGGCTGGAGGCAGTTGGACGCGCACAGGCGCCGAGAGCGGTCCGTCCCGCTCGCCTCGGCGGGCGGCGATCCGGTAGGTATAGGTTTGCCCGGCACGCAGCGGTCGATGGGTCACCCGTGGGCTCGCCCCGTCGACCGCCAACCAGCGATCATCGGCTGAGACGATGGCGCGCTCGCTCCAATAGACCCGGTAGGCCTCGGCCCCCGCGACCGCATCCCAATGCAGGGTCACCGCCTCCGGTGCCGGGGCGGCACGCACGCCGGCGGGGATGGCTAGGGGGGGACCGTCCAAGGGCATCGGCGCGGATGCCCCCGGATCCGGGGTGGACGCCCCCGGCGCTGAAGTCCCTGGATCGGTCGGTTCTCGGTCGACCGCCGCCTCATCACAGCCGCTCAGGCACACGACGAGCGCCGCACCGAACACGATGAGCCGATACACCATGGGAGTCGTCATGAACAAATACCTTCGATCGAGGATGAATCGGCACCTTACGTGCCCACGCGCGACCATGACTCGAGGGGCCGGGGGACGGACCGCAACCGCCTCGTGAGGTCACCGGAGCACGTCGCGCGAAGGACACACTCGGCCATAGGCGGACGATATCAAGAACTGGGGGGGCGGGTTGTTCTGAATGCGTCTACCGATTGTTCCACATGTCTCCGGGCTCCTCGAACCGAGGATTGGCGGCATCCGCCGCGGATCCGAGGCCCACGCCGCGCCCCCGGGCCCCAGGGTTGGTACCGCGTATCATTTGAGGCTCGGGTTCCACGCAGCCCGGGCTGAAGTCACCCGGCATCCGCTCGACACGGGGACCCGATTCGCCTCATCCTAGGGCCTGATCGCTTAACGCAGCCGACCCCCCCCTCGCCTGCCTCGGCCGCCCCGTCCAGCCAACCCACGCCCGCCAAGCCCCCCCGGTCCCGCGGTCGCGGTCGCCTGGTTGAGTTCCTGGTCGTCTGGCTTCTGATCGGCATCGCCCTGGGGTTTCGCCTGGCGGATCTTGCCGCCTGGACTGCGCAACCGGAACAAGCCTTTCACGCAGGCGAGCCGATTCCCACCGGCTATGACGCCGGCTATTATCTCGGGCTGGCACAGGATCTCCTCAACGGGACGTATCAGACCATGGATACGGACCGCGTCGTCCCGGAAGGTCGGCCCCGGCCAACCCCCCCGCCCCTGCTCTCGGCCCTCGCGGCGGGGCTCGTCGCCCTGACGCCATTCTCCCTGGATTGGGTCGGGGCCATCCTACCGGCGGTCCTCGGGTCCCTGTTGGTGGTCCCGATGTATCTCCTCGGTCGCCTCTACGGGGGCCCGCTGATGGGCATAACGGCGGCGTTGTTCGCCAGTCTCTATCCGGCCTATCTCGCGCGGAGCGGGCTCGGGTGGTTCGACACGGATGTCCTGAATGTGACCTGGACGGTGACGGCGGCCTACCTGTTTCTGCGTTTCGGCCGAGCCTCGGGGGCGGCCCGCTACGGGTATCTCGCCGGAGGTCTGCTGGTCTACGGGCTGTTCCTCTGGTGGTGGGATCAGGCCCCCGAGGCGGTCACTGCGATCACCCTCCTCCCCTTGGCCGTTGCCCTGGTGTTCTTCTATCGGCCCGGCCGCCGGGAGGGGATGATCTTCTATGGCGGGCTCGGGGCCGCTGGCCTTGGTGCGGCGGCCTACCTGGGGCCCACCGGGGTCCTGGATGTCGGGCGCGGGCTGTGGCAAAAGTTCGATTACATCGTCCACTCACCGTCGGCTGACGGTCCCTTCCCGAGCATCGGCGTTAGCATCAGCGAGCAGAACAACCTCGAACTCGAGACCCTGCTGAATGCCACCACCCAGGAGCCGTTCCCCCTGGTGTTGGCAGCCCTCGGCCTGGCGGCGTTGTTCATCCGACGCCCGCGGGATGGCCTCTTCTTGGCCTCACTGGTCGTCCTCGCCGCGGGCTCGTATTTCGCCAATCGGTTCCTGATCTTCTTCGTCCCCTTGCTCGCCCTCGGGACCGGCTACGCGTTGGTCCTGCTGCAGGCGTCGATCCGTCGCTACCCCCTTGCCGCCCGCGCCCTACCCGTCGTCGTGCTCGCTGGCATGGCCTGGCCCCTGGTCCAAGCGAGCCAGGACCTGACCCTTTGGCCACGCCAATCCGCCAGCCAGGTCGCGGCGTTGAAGAGCCTGCAGACGCGCACGGAACCGCGGGCCGTGATCTGGTCTTGGTGGGATAACGGCTATGCCATCCAATACTTCGCCGAGCGGGGAACGATGGCCGACGGAGCGGAACACGGGGGTGAGCGGGCCGTCTACACGGCGCGGCCATTGGCGATGACCGACCCGCGGGAAGCCGCCCACTTCATGCATTTCTACGTCACGCAGGGTCGGCGTGGCATCACCGAGCTCGTCGAGGCACTCGACGGCGACCATGACGCCGCCCTCCAATTGCTGAGGGAGGTCTTCCAGCGAGGCCCCGAGGCGGCAGCGCGCCCCCTCGCCGGCGCCGAACTGAAACCGGTTGCCCCACGCCGGCACGTCGACGACTGGCTCGCCTTCCTCTTCCCCACCCCGACCCGTCCGGTGTATCTCTTCATCGATCACGGGCTCATCGACAAGAGCTACTGGTGGCATTGGTTCGGTACCTGGGACATCGCCGAGCGCGAGGGGCAGCACGGGGTTTACCAGGGCTACACATCGATCCAGCGCAGTGACGGCTACCTGGTTTCGGCCGATGGGCTACGTTTGAACCTGCGCACAGGACGGATCGAGGTGGGAACCCAGGCCATCCCGCTCGCGGAGCTGTGGATCCGTGTTCGGGGCGGCTTCCAGCGGGAGCCGTATCGAAAGACGGGATTACGATTCGAGATGATGCAGGGGGGGACCTTTGGCGCCTTGATGGATGAAACCCTCGCGGAATCGCTTTTCAATCGGCTCTTCCTGCGCCACATGGGCTCCGAGGCCGGATTATTCGAACCGGTCGAGCTCGCGACCCCGTCGCACCAGCTCTGGCGCGTCCATCAAGAAGCGTGGCGCGGGGCCCCATCGGATTAGGGACGGGCATCGGCGGGCACGCGACCCGGTCCACCCGCGACATCGCCCCGGCCCGAGCCAATCCGCGGGGGCCTCTATCGGCATCCATGAGCGCGATGATCGATCCGCGAGCCAGAACACGTCCCCGATGACGGATTGCCGGAAGACCGCCATGAGCCCCGAGTGTCTCGAACCCAAACACCGTGGAACGTGCCAGGAAGGGAGCGATGCCGATGCCCTCCGGCCCCCCATCGATCCGTCGTCGATCACGATGCGCTCGAGTCGGGGCCCTGATGGCCGCAACAAGGATTCAACACAGGGCGTGAGGGTCGGGGCGTTGTGAGAGGTCGGTATCAGGGCGGTGACTCGCGATGCCGATCAACCGTTCCATCGACCTCCCCTCGAGGCGGTCGACGTCATCGAATCGAGCGGCCATCGATTCGATCAACGGTCTCGTCGATGGCCCCGAGCACCCCCAGAAGGGATCGTCACGCGCGATGGCTGGGGACCACCACCGCACTCACCTCACACGCGGCCTGCATCGCCATCCCATGACGCGCCGTCTCCGCTTGCCCCCAAACCACCGAAGCTACTTGAGCGACAGGATCCATTGCCGATAGGCCGGCAGCCGTCCATCCGCGCGGATTGCATCCGGTGAGAACGACACGGCGGGTGGGGGGCGCGTGCGCGAGGCCGTGCCGTCGCCGGTGGATACTCGCACGTGGCTTCCGCCCACCAACTCCCGTGGCGACATCCCGAAGCGTTCTCGAAACATCCGACTGAAGTGGCTGTGGTTATTAAAACCCCACTGATAAGCGACCTCACTGATCGAGCGCGCCGGATGACCGGGGCAGACCAACGCGGACCAACACCGGTCCAGCCGTCGCGCTCGGATATAGCCTTTGATGCCCCCCTCCGCCCGAAAGAGCCGGTAAAGATAGCTGCGCGAACAGCGAAACTCCGCGCCGATCATCTCCGGACCCAGTTCCGGATTCTGGAGATGGCAATCGATAAAGTGCTTGATGAGATCGAGCGCTGGCGAATCGAAGAGCTCTGAGACGTCACCGTCCTGCTGTTGATACCCGTTCAGTGTCCCGGACAAAACCCCAAGGAGTCCGTCGATAACCCCAGGGATCTCGTGAGGGGCGGTCGTCGGCAGGGTCTCAAACAGGCCCACGATGTAATGCCGCAACAGACGAACCGGTGTTGCGCGTCGGGACAGCACGGCGTAGCGCCTCGTCGTCACCGAGGTGCCCAAACACGCCAACAACAGAGGACGCGGCAAAACCAGGGTGTAACAGGCGAAATCCCTTCCTTTCGTATGGGTCTCAAGCCCATACATCATATCCAGCAGATTGATATCGCCCGGTTCCACGTCGATGGGTCCATGGGCATACTCCCCTCGAAAGCCCGCCGTTCGGTAGGCTTGAATCAACACGTGGTCGCGACTATGCGACGGACCCGACCCCTTACCTCGATGGAACCGCTGCGGCGACGACTCACTGTAGGCGACGACCATTTGGCCGAGATCATACGCCTCGACGCGGATTCGGAATGATTCGGGAGACGCCTCATCATCGATGGCGCAATGAAACCAATCCGCAACGCTTTCCTGCCATAACTCGAAACCCGCCTCGCTTCCGAGCGCTTCGGTCGAGAGACACGACACGGGAATTGACGGCTTTTGTTCGGACACGAGATTGCCCCACGTACACTTGGGTCAAGCATCAGTCCATCGGACTAGGAGAACCTCCTCCAACCCTAAAGCGGCTATGTCCTGATCCAAAGAAATCGACACGAATCCAGCCGACTACCGGCAAAGCTCACCGTTTACACCATGTAGTGGCTCGGGATCAACCGCGCACCCTCCGCGCGTAATCAAATAATTCGATGCCCTGATAAATAATTACGCCTACCCCGGTCGATCACCCGCCCCCTCCCGAGTCATCCCACCGAAAATACCTGCTGCACCTCGCGGAACAGACTGACATTGCCGATCGTGCTGCCGTCTTCCGACAGACGGCGAGAATCAGATCGCGAATGCGGGTTTCGAGTTCTTTATCGTTCATTGCCGCCACTCCTGAAACACCGCATTGAGGTCTTCAAGCAACCGCTTCAGAGAAGCATCGTTACGCGCTGCCTGATCGAGGTCCATTTCCTTCACGATATCCTCTGCATATTCGATACCACCGAAGCTGGGCGTGACGCCGCTCTCCCGGATGGCGTCAATCAGCGCCTTCTTGTACCGAGCCCGCTCGCACTTCTGATCCGGCGCATTGCAACCACGGCCGACAGCTTTCTTAAAAGCACCCGAGTCAATCAGCAGCCAACGCTCGATATGTGGGTCTGGCACGGCAAACACGATGCGCAAATCGGTATGCTGCGCGACACCACTCAAAGCCGTCGTCCGTTCCCGCAGTCCTTTGCAGTTGGCGTCGGTGGCGGCAACAATCAGATCGAGCTGTTCATCGCCCTGTATCTGAACATCACGTAGGTATTGCTTGAACTCCTTGACCACCGCACCATGCCCGCCCCGGGCATTGCGCCAATCAGGCTTTATCGCGACGCCGTTATCCTCCGCCATCCGCTGAAGCAGTGCGCCAAGAAACTGCTGATGGGCATAGTCCTCAACGAACAAAGCGATCCTACGCATCGAAGTCGCCCCGCAACAGCCGCTCGGAGACCGTAAGACCTTCCTCATCTTCTTCCATCAGCGAGCTATCGACCTTGGCCTTCTTGCCGAGCGGCCCCCACACGGAGAATGGCTCGATCGTCGTTTCACCCTCGGATGATCGCTTGCACACGAACAGGGAATCATCCGGCATGAGGTCCGGTAGCAGCGGGGAATGCGTGGTCACGATGTATTGCGTCTCGCCGAGCGTGGCCCGGGTCTTGAGCAATTCCGCCACCAACTGAATGCGGCGGGGATGAACGCCATTTTCCGGCTCTTCAAAACCGATCAACGAAGGCTGCTCCTTGGCGCCTGCCAGCGCCAGCAAGCCCAGTACCCGCAAGGTCCCCTCGGAAAGCAGCCGTGCTGGAATCGGCACACCGTTTTCCCGAAGCTTTAACTCCACTTCCCCAAGTTCATCGACCTCAATATCGATGCCCTCGACGTTGGGGAGAATGGTCCGCAGGGCTTTCTCCACAGCCTTGAACTGGGGCGGATCCACCGCCTTGAGCGTATTGAGAAACGCCGCCAGCTCCTCACCCATCAGGCCAATATGTCGGACCTCCTTTACCGGGCCAGCCGCCCGCATGCGTTCTCTCGGCTCGAAGTAGAAGAAAAACCAGCTCTCCAGCTCCCGCCGCATGGCCACCAGGTGGGGATAGTGAGGCGGATAGTTCGGCAGAGATAAAATGCTGTGATCCAGATGCCGCTCGTAATAGGTTGGATGCGCCTGGCCTTCCATGCGCAAATACAGCCGTTTTCCGACCTGCTCAAGAAAAGGTTTGCGCTTACCAGTGGGCTCGCCTTTGCGGTTGAGCGCAGTCAGATATTCGTCGGATACGCGCAAGAGGCCACTCTTGGGAAGAATTTCAACTTCAATCCGGTAACGAAGCGATTTCTCTGTTACCTTAGCGAGTTTCTTGGACGATGAGGCATCCCTTTTATCATCCTCGGGTGAGGTGCGCTTCATTTCCCGGATCTGCCGATTGACGGCATCGATGACGGCCAAAGAAAGCTCAACATCCACTTCAATACTGAAGCTCTGCCGCTCCGTACCAAGGAGCCCCTTCACTCCTTCCGGACCGAAGGAAAAAGACTCCAATGGCTTGCCGCGATAGGGCGGCTCAAAAGCGTCTTTCAGGGTTCTGGACGTCGCCAGCTTCGATAGCAATTGCAGCGCATCAAGAAAGTTGCTTTTGCCTGCGCCGTTGGGACCAAACAAAACAGAGAGCGGCTGCAGCTCCACCTCAACGTTTCTGAGCGATTTGTAGCCGGATATCTTGATCCGTTTTAGCATAATAAAAGTCTTATCTGATTACCGAGCTTTTTCAACCATTTTCAGGAAGCGGTACGGCCTAGGCGGCGTCTGAACGGCATCTCGCGCCAAGCGCTCTACCCGAC
>CAYFWJ010000051.1:0-17504 GCA_964346755.1 uncultured Ectothiorhodospiraceae bacterium | reverse complement strand
GTCGACGGTGCCTTCGGGCCGGAATCGCACCTCGAGGTATTTGAGCTGGGCGTTTTTGAGACCCGGCAGACGCCCCGTGGCGTGGTAGTAGGTCCATTCCTCGAGTCGGATTCCGTCGGAGTTGACCATTTGGCCAGTGCTCATGGATTCGCCGAGCCAGCGCCGGACCTCGGTGCGGCGGGTTTCACCGACTGCGACACGCTCCTCGAAGACCTCAAGATCGAAATCCTCGCCGAGATCGACGGTGGCACAGCCGGCGAGTGGAAGCAAAAAGGCAAGCAACCCAAGTGGATCGCGCTTCATCGGGATCGGCTCCTAATGGGGGTTTGGGGCTGCAATCGGGCGTTCGGCGACCATCGATAGGCCCTGGCTTCGCACGGAGGGGGTCGACGCGCGGGATGCCCCCGCGCCACCCCGTCGGATTCGGGCGAGGCATCGCGGCGACGAGGCGTCGGTCCGATGCGCGTCGATGCATCCCGGCCGGGCGTGAGCCCGAGGCTAGACGAGCTGGGTCGGTTCGGGGATGACCCGGTCGATCAAGCGAGCCGAATTGATCACCCCGGGCAGGCCGGCCCCGGGATGCGTCCCCGCCCCGACAAGGTAGAGCCGTTCCACCTCTTCGCTGACGTTATGCGGGCGGAACCAGGCACTCTGGAAGAGCTGGGGCTCGAGGGAGAACGCGGCGCCGTTGACCGAGGACAGCCGATCCCGGAAGTCCAGGGGCGTGAGCATGAAGGAGGTCACGATGGACTCGCCGAGCCCGGGCAGGACGGTGTCTTCCAAGTACTTCTGGATCGCGGCACGATAGGGTTCGGCCTGCACGGTCCAATCCACCCCGCTTTGCAGATGCGGGACCGGGGACAAGACATAGAAGGTGTCGCAGCCCGGCGGGGCCAGGTCGGGGTCGCTGGCGGTCGGCCGATGCAGGTAAAGGCTGAAGTCTTCCGCCAGGATCTTGCGCTGGAAGATGTCCTTTAGGAGCTCCTCGTAGCGGGGTCCCATCAGGATCATGTGATGATAGACATCCTCGTAGCGCGTGTTGGTCCCGAAGTACCACACGAACAGGCTCATGGAGAAACGGGTCCGTTCGATCCTACGATCCGTCCAGTGGCGGCGGGGGTGTTCCGAGAGGAGCTGGGTGTAGGTGGTGGCGGAATCGGCATTGGAGACCACGAGCGAGGCGGGCAGGTGTTCGCCCGAGGCGAGACGCACCCCGTTGGCCCGTCCCCGATCCACCGTGATCTGGGTCACGGGGGTGTTGTAGCGGATCTCGCCCCCTTGGCGTTCGATGAGCCCTTCGAGGCCTTTGACGACCGCCCCGGTGCCCCCCATCGCGTAGTGCACCCCATAGGTGCGTTCGAGATGTGAGATCAGGCAGTAATAGGAGGTCGTGGTCAGGGGGTTGCCGCCCACCAGGAGCGGGTGAAAGCTCATGGCGACCCGCATCTTGGGGCTCTTGAAGTATCGGCACACCATCCGGTACACCGTGTTGAACCCGCCCAAGCGGATGAGGTCCGGGAAGGTCCGGAGCAACGTCGAGACCTTGTGGAAGGGCTGGTCGGCGAGTTCTTCGTACGCCACCTGATAGATCTCGCCGCTCTTCTGGAGGTAGCGATCAAAGCCCTCCACATCCTCTGGCGCGATCCGACGAACCTCTTCGCGCGTCCGATCGATCGACCCGCTGTAGTTCAGGATCTCGCCGTCGTCGTAGCGGATCTGATAGAACGGATCGATGGGCCGAATGTCGAGATCGTCTTCGAGCCGCCGCCCGGCCAGTTCCCAGAGTTCATGGAGCAGATAGGGGGCCGTGATGATGGTCGGTCCGCCGTCGAAGGTGAAGCCGTCCTTCTTATAGACATAGGCCCGACCACCCGGGGCGTTCATCTGTTCCAGGACGAGGACCTGGTAACCACGGGCGCCGAGCCGGACGGCTGCGGCGAGCCCACCAAAGCCCGAGCCGATGACAATGGCCCGGGGCGCGGAGCTGGGTGCGGTATCGAGCATAAGGAGCAACCTCTGGCGTATGGGGCTCAAACGCCCTGGGCCCGATCCCGGTGCGTCATCGATGGGGCCGGGGGGCAGGATTGGGGCGGTAGCGTCGGGGTGATCCTACCCGATGGCAAGCTGAGTTGACATGCGTGGCGTCAATTCCCGGCGTGTGCGCGATCATGGCGCATCCCGCTGCGGGGCGGGTCGGCGCGAGGGGAGTCGAGTTCGAATCGATTCCAGCGATCAGCGAGTCGAAGTCCGAAGGCGTCGCGCGAGGCGATCGATTTCGGCGGAGCGTTCGACCGTTCGATGGCCGACGGCGATCGCCTCCGCGGCCCGGTGGAATTCCATTAGCCCGATATCGGCGAGCGACGGGCTCAGCAGGATGTCCGGGGGATCCCCGGCCATGCGGCTGCGGGTGATCCGCACCGACATGATGTTGATGCTGCGGTTGATCACCTCGTGAAGCGGCGGCGGATCGGGCTCCTCCGGCTGGGGGCCATTCCAGGGCAGGAAGCGACTCAGCCCGAGCCCGGGTAGGCCAAAGCCGTCGGCTCCCTCATCCCCCGGCGGATCCCCTTCGCCCGTCGAACCCTCATCGGCCGGTTCCGCGACCCAGCGATTGAGCAGATCGGTGTTAAGGTCCACGGCGATGGTCACATCGGCGCCGAGGGCCCGGCAGGCGGCGATGGGAACGGGATTGACCAACCCGCCGTCCACGAGCCACCGACCCTCCCGGCGAACCGGTGGGAATAGGCCGGGTAGGGCGGTACTGGCACGTACCGCCTCGACCACGGGGCCGGTCCGCAGCCACACCTCGTTACCGGTCTCGAGATCCGTGGCGATGCTGGTAAACGGGATGGGGAGGGACTCGACTGCGCCATCCGATGCCGCCTCTTCTTTGATCCGCTCGAACAGCCGCCGCCCGCCGATGAGGCCGCCGCTGAGCCGGATGTCCAGAAACCCCACCACATCCTTCCAGGCGAGGGTCCGGATCCAGGCCTCCAGCGGGTCGAGATGCCCCGTCGCGAAGGCCGCCCCGACCAAGGCCCCGGCCGAGGTCCCGCAGACGATATCCGGCTCGATGCCCTGGGCTTTTAGGGCGCGTATAACCCCGATGTGGGCCCAACCCCGGGCCGCCCCGGAGCCCAACGCGAGGCCGAAACGAGGACGTTCGAAGCTCATCGAATCGGGGTTCTCCGGTTGGCGCGGGCCATAGACCCGCGGTGTTAGGGGGGCTCAGGGTCGCCGCCGCCGTAGCGCGGTCTCTCCCTCGCCGCATTTGTGGGCCCAGCGCACCCGGCCGTCTTCGTCCACACTCTCGAGGCGGACCGGAAAACCCCACAGGCGATACAGGTGCTTCAGCACCTGCTTGGCCGTGGCCTCCTGGAGGGGGCGGCGGTTGTGTTGGAAATGCCGCAGGGTCAGTGAGCGGTCACCCCGGTAGTTGAAGTCATAGACCTGGATATTCGGCTCCTGGCTTCCCAGGTTGAACTGAGCCGATAGGGATTGGCGTACGTAGCGATAGCCACGCTCGTCGTGGATCCCCGAGATCTCGAGTTCCTTGCGTTGATCGTCATCCATGACACTGAACAGCCGAAAGTCCCGAATCACCCGTGGGGAGAGATACTGGCTGATGAAGCTCTCGTCCTTAAAGTTGCGCATCGCGAAGTCCAAGGTCGGTAGCCAATCCTTCCCGGCGATGGAGGGGAACCACTCGTGATCCTCCTCGGTGGGCTCCTCGGACATGCGCCGTAGATCCGAGAAGATCGCGAAGCCGAGGGCGTAGGGGTTGATCCCCGAGTAATAGGGGCTATCGAAATCCGGTTGCAAGATCACGCCCGTGTGGGCCTGGAGGAATTCCAACATGAAGGCGTCGGTGACCAAGCCCCGGTCATAGAGATCGTGGATCAGGGTATAGTGCCAAAATGTGGCCCAACCCTCGTTCATGACCTTGGTTTGGCGCTGCGGATAGAAGTACTGCGCCAACTTGCGCACGATACGCACGAGCTCCCGCTGCCAGGGTTCGAGCAGCGGGGCGTGCTTCTCCACGAAGTACAGGACGTTCTCGTGAGGTTCGGCGGGGAACCGCTCGACCTCCTCCGGGGCTTCATCCGCGGCTTTCTCAGGCAGGGTCCGCCAGATGTCGTTGTATTGGAACTGCTTGTAGCGTTCGCGCTCGCGGAGCCGGAGTTCGGCCTCTTCCGCGGTCAGCGGTGGTGGCCGTTGATAGCGATCGACCCCGTAATTCATGAGCGCGTGGCAGGAGTCCAAGGTATTCTCCACTGCCTCCACGCCGTAGCGTTCTTCACACTCCGAGATGTAGCGCTTGGCAAAGACCAGATAGTCGATGATGCCGTCGGCGTCCGTCCAGGTCCGAAACAGGTAGTTGTTCTTGAAAAAGGAGTTATGGCCATAGCAGGCGTGGGCGATGACCGTGGCCTGCATGGTCATCGTGTTCTCTTCCATGAGGTAGGCGATGGTCGGATTCGAGTTGATGACCAACTCGTAAGCCAGACCCATTTGGCCTCGCTGATAGCTCTGCTCGACCCCGACGAACTGCTTGCCGAAGGACCAGTGGTTATAGCCGATCGGCATGCCGACGGAGGCGTAGGCATCCATCATCTGTTCCGAATTCACGACTTCGAGCTGGTTCGGATAGGTGTCCAGCCCGTAATAGCCGAGCGCCAGCTCGGCGATCGCCTCGTCGTAACGTTGCAACCGCTCGAAGGTCCACTCGGAATCTTCGGACAGGGGACGGCGCGTCATAGGCGTTCACCCCCGGGTGAAAAAGGCCTCATGAGGCGTTTTGACGTTTAAACAGATCGCGAAAGACGGGGTAGATATCCCCCGCTTGGTAGATCTGTCGCATGGTGAAGTGGTCCAGTCGCTTGGCCACCTCTTGGTAGGCGTACCACAGTCCTTGATGCCGTTCGGGGGAGATCTCCACGTAGGCGAAGTACTGGACGAGCGGCATCAGCTCCTGCAACAGGACCTCCTGGCAGATCGGCGAGTCCTCTGGCCAGTTGTCGCCATCGGAGGCCTGGGCAACGTAGACATTCCAATCGGACGTCACGTACCGATCTCGAATGATCTCCTGAACGAGCCGCAGGGCACTGGAGACCACCGTCCCGCCGGTTTCCCGCGAGTAGAAAAAGGTCTCTTCGTCCACCTCCGAGGCGACGGTATGATGGCGGACGAAGACCACCTCCGTGCGCTTGTAGTTACGCGTCAGAAAGAGATACAGGAGGACGAAAAAGCGCTTGGCGAGATCCTTCTTTACCTCGTCCATAGAACCGGATACGTCCATGACGCAGAACATGACGGCCTGACTGGTTGGCTGCGGCTGTTGGACTCGGTTGTTGTAGCGCAAGTCGAAGGTATCGATGAACGGTACCCGTCGGATCCGCTGCTCCAACTCTTCCATCTCGCGGCGCAGCCGCTTGGCCTCGGGGCTATCGGCCTCGCCCCGGGCCTCGACCTCGAGTAGGGCCTTCTCCAGTTCCTTGAATTCCCGTTGATACGGCGTCTGGAGGGCGGCCCGGCGGGCGACGGCCTCCCGCATCGAGCGCACGACATTGATATTGGACGGCATCCCGTCCGTGGTATACCCGGCACGGACGGGTTTGTAGGTGGGCTCCTTGCCCAACTGGGTCTTGACCAGGTTCGGCAGCTCCAGGTCATCGAAGAACAAATCCATGAACTCATCGCGCGAGAGCTGAAAGGCGAAGTCCTCGGTCTCCTCCCCTTCGTTGCTGGCCTGATTGCCTCCGCTACCGCCCGACTCCCCCCCCTGGGGTCGCCGGATGCGATCGCCGGTCACGAACTCCTTGTTGCCGGGATGCACGATCTCGCGCTTCCCCCCGGTTCCATGACCGAAGGTGGGCTCGGAGATGTCTCGAGCCGGGAGATTCACCTCCTCGCCATTCTCCATATCCTTGATGGATCGTTCGGAAACCGCCTTGGATACGGCCTGCTTCAACTGACGCCGATAGCGTTGGATGAAACGTTGGCGGTTGACCGTGCTCTTTCGCTTTTGATTGAGGCGGCGATCGACGACATAACTCACGGAAACACACTCCCGGCCGAAGGCCTCCGTTAGGAGGCCTTGCGAACCCGTAGATACCACTCGGACAGCAGACGCACCTGTTTGGGCGTATAGCCTTTGGCGACCATACGGTCGACGAAGTCCTCGTGCTTTTTCTGCTCGTCCGTCGAGGCCTTGGCATTGAACGAGATGACCGGGATGAGCTCCTCGGTGTTCGCGAACATCTTTCGCTCGATGACGTTACGCAGTTTCTCGTACTCGGTCCAGCGAGGATTGTTGCCCTGATTGTTGGCCCGTGCCCGCAGGACGAAGTTGACGACCTCGTTGCGAAAGTCCTTCGGATTGCTGATCCCGGCGGGTTTCTCGATCTTTTCCAGTTCGGCATTCAGCGCCTTGCGATCGCAGATCTCGCCGGTGTCCGGGTCGCGGTACTCCTGATCCTGAATCCAGTAGTCGGCGTAGGTCACGTAGCGATCGAAGAGGTTCTGACCGTACTCGGAGTAGGATTCGAGGTAGGCCTTCTGGATCTCGTTGCCGATGAACTCCACGTAGTGGGGCGTCAAGAACTCCTTGATGAACCCGAGGTAGCGCTCGTGGACCTCCTGGGGGAGTTGCTCGCGCTCGAGCTGCTGCTCGAGGACGTAGAGCAGGTGCACCGGATTCGCCGCCACCTCACTGTGGTCGAAGTTGAAGACCTGCGAGAGGATCTTGAAGGCGAACCGGGTGGAGATCCCGTCCATCCCCTCGTCGACGCCGGCGTAGTCCCGGTACTCCTGGTAACTCTTGGCCTTCGGATCAGTCTCCTTGAGATTCTCCCCGTCGTAGACCCGCATCTTCGAGTAGATGCTGGAATTCTGGGGCTCCTTCAGACGGGTCAAGACCGAGAACTGGGCCATCATCTCCAGGGTGTGGGGGGCACAGGGGGCGGCGTTTAGTGAACTCTCCCGAAGGAGCTTATCGTAGATGTGCACCTCCTCGCTCACCCGCAGGCAGTAGGGCACTTTGACGATGTAGACCCGGTCCAGGAAGGCCTCGTTGTTCTTGTTATTACGGAATTGCTGCCATTCGGATTCGTTCGAGTGGGCGAGGATAATCCCCTCGAAGGGGATGGCCGACAGGCCTTCGGTCCCCTTATAGTTGCCCTCTTGGGTGGCCGTCAGGAGCGGATGGAGCACCTTGATCGGCGCCTTGAACATCTCCACGAATTCCATGAGACCGCGATTGGCCAGACACAACCCGCCGGAGTAGCTGTAGGCGTCGGCATCATCCTGGGAGAAGTGCTCGAGCTTGCGGATATCGACCTTGCCCACGAGCGACGAGATGTCCTGGTTGTTCTCGTCACCGGGTTCGGTCTTGGCAATCGCGCGCTGATCGAGGACCGAGGGCCGCATCCGCACCACGCGGAAGCGGGTGATGTCGCCGTTGTATTCGTGTAATCGCTTGACCGCCCACGGCGAGAGGATGCTGTTGAGATACCGCCGTGGGATCCCATACTCCTGCTCAAGGATCGGACCGTCCTCTTCGGGGGAGAACAACGCCAGCGGTGATTCGTTCACCGGAGAACCCTTGATCGCATAGAACGGGACGTACTGCATGAGCTCTTTGAGCTTCTCCGCCAGCGATGACTTACCACCACCGACCGGCCCGAGCAGATAGAGGATCTGCTTGCGCTCTTCGAGTCCCTGAGCCGCATGACGAAAGTAGGAGACGATCTGCTCAATGGCCTCCTCCATGCCGTAGAATTCCTTGAAGGCGGGATAACGGCGAATCACCTTGTTGGAGAACAAGCGGCTGAGGCGCGGGTCCGAGCGGGTATCGATGCGCTCGGGCTCACCGATCGCCGCGAGCATGCGTTCGCCCGGTGAGGCGTAAGCCATCGGGTCCTCCCGGCAGAGCTCGAGGTAATCCTGCAGGGTGAGCTCCTCTTCCTTGCGCGCCTCGTAGCGCGTCCGGAAGTGATCGAAAATGCTCATTCGTTATAAACCTCCGCACCATCCAATTATGGTGCTGAATCAGTCTGGAGGGAGACGGTGGGGAAGAACGCGTCCAGCGGGCGTTTGCGGGACATTGCGATGCGACCCTCGGTTGGACCAATGCACGTTCCACTCGGTTGCACGGCTCCATAACAGCAAACGGATGGTTTCGCCATGCGATAAGACCTAGAATAACGCGAATTCGGCCGGTTTCGGGGGTTTTATGCGGTCTAAACGGATTGGATTTTTCAATCGCCAAGGGCAAGCCCTAGCGGGAAACCTCGATCGACCGGACGCGGCGGAACCCTCGATCGGCGCCGTTGTTGCCCCCTGTTTTACGTGCAATCGTCACCTCCGTGGGCTCGTTCACATGGCGCGTGCCTTAAGCGACACCGGCCTCACCGTATTACGTTTCGACCCGACCGGGCTGGGGGCCAGCGCGGGGGATTTTGCAGAGACCGATTTTGGCTCCTACGTGGCCGACATCCAAGACGCGATCGCAGCCCTTGAGCACCACGGGGCAAAACCCAGCCTCCTGGTCGGTCATTCCTTGGGTGGCTTGGCTGCTTTGCAAGCGGCGAGCCAGCTACCCACCGTTCGGGCCGTTGTCCTGCTCGGGACCCCGTCGGAGGCCAAGCACGTCACACGCCAATTGGCGGATCAGCTCGCCACCATCGAGCGCCAGGGTGAGGCGACGGTCACACTGGCCGGCCGGACCTTTCGAATCACCCGGCGCTTCCTCCAGTCATTGGACACGATCCGACCGGAGGCGATCCTCCAAGGGCTTGCACGGCCGGTTCTGATCATGCACGCCCCCGAGGACGCGACGGTGCCGATCGACCACGGCCGGCGCCTGTTCCAGGCGGCGCGGGAGCCGAAGGGATTCATCGCCCTGGAGGGTGCGGACCATCTGCTGAGTGATCCGGCGCAGGCACGGGAGGCCGGCGAGTTGATGGCGACCTGGGCGGCCCAGTCCCTCGAGCTCGCCGACCGTTAACCCGTCCACCGGCCCCGGACCGATCCCAACACACGCATCGAGACAGACCCCGAGGCGACCAACTCGACAGGACCGTTCCCCCCAGCGGAGACCGGAACGGATCCTTTCGCTTTCAAACCGTCATAAGGATCCACTGTGAACGCCTTTTTTAACGACTACCTCTTGTTTGTCAGCCAAACGGTGACCGTGATCCTCGCGGTATTCGCCGTTATCATCGGCGCGACCCTGGCCCTCGCCCGAACGCGCCGCCCGGCCTCGCCACCACCGGGGCGGCTCACCGTGACCCGGCTGAACGAACACTTCGACTCCCTGCAGGGGGCCGTGGAATCGACCCTTCTCCCACCGCGGGAGGCGCAGCAACGGGCTAAAGAGCGGGCGGCAGCGCGGGATTCGACGCCCACGGGATCGGGCCGCTGGCGACCCTGGCGACGGGGCGATCGCGGGGGCGAAGCGGTCGACACCCGGCGGCGGGTGTTCGTCGTGGATTTCGACGGGGATCTCTGGGCCTCCGCCGTGACCAGCCTGCGCGAAGAGGTCAACGCGATCGTTGCTACGGCTCGCCCTGAGGACGAGGTCGTGGTCCGCCTCGAGAGCGGCGGCGGATTGGTGCCGCACTACGGTTTGGCGGCGGCGCAGTTGGAACGCTTGCGCGCGCGGCACATCCGGGTCACCGTATTCGTCGATCGAATCGCCGCGAGCGGCGGCTATCTGATGGCGGTGGTGGGCGATCGCATCCATGCGGCTCCCTTTGCCGTCGTGGGGTCGATCGGCGTGGTCGCCCAGCTTCCCAATTTACACCGTTATCTCAAGGCCCGGGATATCGACGTCGAGCACCATCAAGCGGGGGCGTTCAAACGCACCTTGACCGTGTTCGGCGAGAACACCGAGGAGGCCCGTCGTAAGTTCCAGGCGGATCTCGACGCCACCCACGGGCTGTTCAAGGCGTTTGTCGAGCGTCATCGCCCGGATCTGGATATCGATCGCGTCGCGACGGGGGAGTTCTGGTACGGCAACCAGGCCCTGGAGCTCCATTTGATCGATGCCATCCAGACCAGCGACGACTACCTGGTCGAGGCGGCCACTCAATGCGCTGTCATCAAACTCGCCTATGAGCGACGCAAGGCCTTGACCAAACGGCTGTTCGAAGGGGCGGCCCGGCATCTGGGGCGGCGCCTCGGAGACGGATCGAGCCCACGGGTGGCCGGTGAGGGGGCGGGGGCGGACTAGCCGCCGACCCCGCCGAATTGGAGGGAACGGCGACCCGGATCGTTCAGAGGTGGGCGACCTCCGTGAGCTCCCGAAACACCTCGGAGAAGTTCCCGGCGTCGTTCTGCATCAGGCAGACCACGTTGCCAACGGAACACACGGTGAACCACTGGGAACGAACGAACCACCCCTGGATCGGGGTCCAGCCCGGCTGTGGGGTGAACATCGCCAACTGATCGGCATTCCCCTGCATCATGTGCGTGTAGCGCACACCGAACTGGGCGAACCGGTTCATGATCTCGGGGGTGAGCTCACCCACCCCCTCTTCCACGGTGCCGTTGTCCCGGAAGCGAACGACCGCCACGACCCCGTCTTGCGCCAAGACACGCTTGAGCATGGGTGTCCCCCTTAATCCTGCGCCGCCAGGCGGTCGAAGACGGCCTGATAATTGGCATCGGGGTTGGCGATAACGATGCCGGTCTGGCCCTTGACGATGGCGGACCATTCGAGACCGATCAACCCGACGCCTTCGATGGGATAGAACCCTTGCTCACCGGTCATGGTCTCCCAACCCCGGGCCTGCATCGAGGCGATCGAGCGGTTGGCCACACAGACGTGGCTCAGCATGGTGAGGACGTTCGGATCGACCTCTTCGCCCTCGGCGATCTGATGGGATACAAGCTCGCCCTGATCGCTGAACTCGAAGGCGGCAACGGCGCCGGGCAAGGACATGAGCTCGGCTAGATTGGCCATTTCAACAAACCCCCTGACGTTATAACGGTTGAGATCGGGATACCGCGTGGCTTGCCCTTAGACGAGTTCGTTGCGGGCATCGGCGAGCCGTTCCCGCATCATGCCGATGGTCCCATTGATATCCGCGGTCTCATTGTCCATGAAGCAAAAGACGTTGGCGATGACACACACGGTTATGCGCGGCCCGCGCACGAACCACCCTTGCCAGGGATTCAGGCCGCAGCGCTCACACACCATCTCGAGCATCTCCAGTTCCCGAGACACCGCTTGGGAGTGGGCGCGGCACATGACCGAGGCGGATCTGGCCTGGTGGTTACTCAGGCGACCCGCGTAGGCGTACTGATCGCCGCGGTAGGCGTAATTTCCGGCAGCGACCACCCCGCGCCGGTTGGCTAGATCTTCGATCAATGACATCTCCGCTCCTGATCCTGAATCGATGAGGTGTGGGGCAGGCGCCCCGCATGCGATGATCCGCGACCCTGAGTCTGTTGTAGCCAATCGGGTCACTCTTTGCAACCGGCATATCCACGCCGACATCCGGTCCCCGAACCGCAACGGAGCCCATCCCTATGCCAACGCCTGTCCCTGTGACCGGCCTCCCCGGCCTACTACGCCGTTTGGCGGCCATGCTGTACGACTTCCTCGTGCTCCTGGCAGTCTGGATCGTCGCCCTGTTCCTCATCCTGCCCTTCAACCAGGGTGAGGCGCTCGCCCCCTGGATCGTGCAGCTGTATCTGCTCGTCCTGACGTTCCTGTTCATCGGCGCCTTTTGGAACCACGGCGGCCAGACCCTTGGGATGATTGCCTGGCGGATTCGCTTGGTCGGGCCCGAGGGCCAGCCGATCGGCTGGCGGCGGGCCGCGATCCGCTTCGTCGTCGCCTGCCTCTCGTGGATTCCCCTCGGTCTCGGCTACTGGTGGTCGCTGCGCGAGCCGGAAGGGCGGACCTGGCAGGACCTCGCCGCCGGTACCTGGGTGATCCGGGAACCGCGCCGTCAACCGGACGCATCGAGCGAGTGACCCCACACAACGCACTCGCGCCGGGGCGCCGCGTCCCGGGCGCCGGCGTGGCCGGATGCGACGCGACGCGCTGGGCGTGTCATCATAGGACAACACCCGCATCCCTCCGGCTAGCGATTGGCGCGGCCCGCCGGCGACGCAACGAGCGGGTGAGCCGACCGTCAGTCGTCTGGGCCCTTCGGGTCGCAAACCGTGGGCTCAGGCGTCTCTGAGCGAACGGTTGGCATGTCGGCCACGGAGTCGGATACTATCCCGCAGCATGCGAGCCCTGAACACCGAGATCGATTATCGCTCATGGCCCAATACGTCTTTACCATGAACGGGGTGGGCAAGGTCGTCCCCCCGAAGAACGAAGTTCTTAAGAACATCAACCTCAACTTCTTCCCCGGCGCCAAGATCGGGGTGCTCGGCTATAACGGGGCCGGGAAGTCGACCTTGTTGCGGATCATGGCCGGGGTCGATCAGGAATACCTGGGCGAGGCCCGCCCGCAACCCGGCACCCAGATCGGGTATCTCCCCCAGGAACCGCAGCTTGATGAGACCCAGGATGTGCGCGGCAACGTCGAGGAGGGCATCGCCGATCTCAAGGCCCTGGTCGAACGCTTCGACGGGGTCAGTCAGGCGATGGCCGAGCCCGATGCGGATTTCGAGACGCTCATGGCGGAGCAGGCCTCGCTGCAGGACAAGATCGACGCGGCGGATGCCTGGGAGCTTGACCGCAAGCTCGAGGTGGCCGCTGACGCGCTGCGGCTGCCCCCGTGGGACGCGCCCGTCGACCGGCTCTCGGGCGGTGAGCGCCGGCGGGTCGCCCTGTGCCGATTGCTGCTCTCACACCCGGACATGCTCATCCTCGACGAGCCGACCAACCACCTGGATGCGGAGTCCGTCGCCTGGTTGGAGAACTTCCTCCAAGGCTTCGCCGGGACGGTCGTGGCGGTCACCCACGATCGCTACTTCCTGGACAACGTCGCGGGTTGGATCCTGGAATTGGATCGAGGCCAAGGCATCCCCTGGCAGGGTAACTACTCATCCTGGTTGGAACAGAAGGAGAAGCGGCTCGCCCAGGAGGAGCGCGCCGAGAAGGCGCGACAAAAGGCCATCACCGCCGAGCTGGAGTGGGTCCGTAGCAACCCCAAGGGTCGTCAGAGCAAGAACAAGTCCCGCCTGCAGCGCTACGAGGAGTTGGCCTCCCAGGAGCATCAAAAGCGCAGCGAGACCAACGAGATCTACATCCCGCCGGGCCCGCGACTCGGCGATGTGGTGGTCGAGGCCGATGGCCTGGCCAAGTCCTATGGCGACCAGCTCCTCTACGACGATCTGAGCTTCAGCCTGCCCCCCGGGGGCATCGCCGGCATCATCGGCCCGAACGGGGCGGGCAAGACGACCTTGTTCCGCATGATCATGGGCATCGAGCAGCCGGATCGCGGTACGGTGCGGCTCGGCGAGAGCGTCCAGCCGGCCTACGTGGACCAAACCCGCGAGACCTTAGATGGGGACAAGACGGTCTGGGAGGAGATCTCCGGCGGCCAGGATCTGATCACCGTCGGCCATTACCAGGTCCAATCCCGGGCCTACGTCGGGCGTTTCAACTTCAAGGGAAGCGATCAACAGAAGCGACTCAAGGACCTCTCCGGCGGAGAGCGCAACCGGGTCAACCTCGCCAAGCTCCTGCAGCGCGGCGGTAACCTGCTGCTCCTGGACGAGCCGACCAATGACCTCGACGTGGAGACCCTACGGGCCCTCGAGGAGGCCTTGTTGAACTTTCCCGGCAGCGCCCTGGTGATCTCCCACGACCGCTGGTTCCTGGACCGGATCGTCACACACATCCTCGCCTTCGAGGAGGACGGCAGCGTCACCTGGTTCCAGGGGACCTATCAGGAGTACGAGGAGAACCGCCGGGCCCGGCTCGGGGAGGCGGCGGAACAGCCGCACCGGGTCAAACACAAGCGTCTGGTCTAGGGGCAGCCGGGATGACGGAAGCGGCGTGGATGACCCGCTTGGACGCCCTCCTGGCGCGGGCTGAGGCCGTGTTGGAACGACTCGATCCGGCGCATCCCGGGCATCGCTCGGCGCCGGATGGGACGGCCTGGGCCTATCGATGGCGCGGCGGGTCCGCCGCAGGTTACCTCGAGCCGATCCCGGAGCCGGATTGTCCGGACTTGGACAGCCTGCTCCATATCGACGACCAGAAGGCGGCGCTGGTTCGCAACACCCGGCAGTTCCTCCTGGGGGCCCCGGCCAATAATGCCCTGCTTTGGGGCAGCCGCGGGACCGGAAAGTCCAGTTTGGTGCGGGCCTTGCTCGGGGCCTATGCCCCGGATGGACTCCGGCTTGTCGAGGTGCCCCGGGACGACCTCGGGGATCTGCCGACCCTCGCCGGGCAGCTGCGCGGTCGCACCGAGCGATTCATCCTGTTCAGTGATGACCTCTCCTTCGCCACGGGTGAGACCCACTACACGGGACTCAAGGCGACGCTCGACGGGGCCCTGACCGGGCAACCGGATAACGTGTTGATCTACGCCACCTCGAATCGCCGGCATCTGATGCCGGAATACACCGCAGAGAACCAGGATCTCGAGATCCATGGGCGCGAGGCCATCGAGGAGAAGATCTCCTTGGCGGAGCGCTTTGGTTTGTGGCTGTCGTTCTACGGCTTCGACGAACCGGCGTATCTCGCCCTCGTGGACCATTGGCTCGCCCGCCTTGGCAGTCATCGGGGGACTCGGGAGGTCGAGCTCCGCCAAGCCGCGCTGCGTTTTGCTCAGTTACGCGGCGGACGCAACGGCCGCATCGCCCATCAGTTCGCCCGCGATCAGGCCGGCCGAGAACGGCTCGACGCCCAACCGTCCGGCTAAGGACACACGACGACGGAGTCCGCGATGCCGGATGCCGATCCCCTGTGCCAGCGTCCCCGATTCTTCACCGGGGAACGGACCCACTTGTTCCGTCCCCTGGCCGGACGTCACCGGGAGGCGGTGCTCGCCTGCCTCCGCGCCTTCTATCATCGACTGCACGGTCCGGAAGCGGACCTCGATACCCGCTTCGACCGCCCGCGGCTGCGTCAGCTCTTCCACGCGGCGATCCAGGACGCCCCGCCCGACGACGAGACCGCCGAACCCATCGCGGCAGGGAGCATGGTGCGACTGCTCGACGAGGAAGGGTGGATCGAGGAGTATCGGGACAGTGGCAGCATGCGCAGTGCCTTCCGCTTCACCCGGATCGGCAAGCAACTCACCGAGCGGCTGGTGGAGCTCAATCAACGCCAGCTGCGCACCCGGCAACGCAACGTGCGCAACGTGCGCAACGCGTTGGCGGCATTCATCGCACGACGCGACCCCTACGACCTGATCGATGCGACCGACTACTCCCGGCGAGTCGTCCAGGACATTCAGGCGGATATCGAGCAGCTGGAGGAGCGCAAGCTGGATCTCTTCCACGCGGCGGCGGCCGAGGCCAGTCGCGAGACCCTCGACGGGTTCCTCGACTACTTGGAGAACACCTTCGCCCCGGATGTCTCGCTGCGCATGTCGGCGGACAATGTCGAACGGCACAGCAACGACATCCGCCAGATGATCACGGCGGTCGGGGCCTGGCCCGAGGCGGAACTCTACGCCTTGGACGATCGCCTGACGCCGCTGGCGGGGCGCCTGCAACGCAGTGGCGAGCCCGTCGCCATCACCCTGCTGTACCTCATCCACCGGCATATCACCCACGCGGCCGAGGAGGCCCTACCGCGGCTCCGGGATGCCCTGGAGGGGTATTTCCGCCGGGCGGGCCTGATCATCAAGCAGGCCACGGCCATGGTGGCCAGCCGCGACGAGGACCGCCTGGAGGAGCTCTTCGAGGCGGTCCGTGAGGATGAGGACACGGACGCCATGCTGCGGCGCATCGCCCACCATTTGGATGCGGTTCAAGTGCGCCTGCCGGATCCGGCGCGTGTCCGGCCGCGGAAGACCGGCGAGCGCAAACGCGCCGAGGTGGCGAGTGTGGCCTATGAGCCCTCCGAGGAGGACTGGCTCGAGGCGGCCCGGCGCAACGCCGAGGAGCGGGCCTTTGTCATCTCCATCGCCGACATCCGGGCCCGGGTGCTCGCGTACGTGGGGGAACGGACCGAGATCCGCCTCTCGGAGCTTCCCTGCGAGGCGGTCCACGAGGTGCTGACCGCCCTACACGCCGTTGAACTCGCGGCAACCAGCCTCGAGCCGATGGGGGCCCCCTATTTCGAGGTCGAGCCCCTGCCGACGACCTATCGAACGCCCTATTTCGAGAGCGACGACTTCATCATCCGCCTCCGCCCCGACGAGCCCGACCCCAATGGATGACCTCAAGGAACAACTCGGCCGCGAACTCAAACGCCTCGATCTCACCGTGGAAGACTTCCAACAGGTCGCCGTCCGGCTGTTGGAAGGGGGCTTTCTGGTCGCCCAAGACAGCAAGATCGAAGGGGAGCTCTACCAGCGGGCCCTGACGATGTTCCCACTCTTGGAGGATTACTTCCAGGTCTTGGGCTGTCGTCTCCACCATGAAGAGCCGTACCGGTACATCCAACTCTTCCCGCCGGGGGCCGAGGTGCCCGGTCGGGCGGTCTCCGCCGACTTCGAGGGGCTGCATCCGGGCATGCGGGTCCAGCTCAGCGCGAACGAGACCGCCCTATTGCTGGTGCTTCGATTCCTGTACGACAAGGCCTGGGCGGAAGGCGGGCAGAACGAGGCGGGGGAGATCGAGCTGCAGTTCGAGGCCATCTACACGGCGATACGCAGCCTGCTCAACCGCGAGCCGCCCACCGCCCAGCAGGATCGTCTGGCCCTGTATCGGCGGCTGCGCCAGCTTCGGGTCGTCAAGGTCGAGCTCAACGACGAGGATTTCGATGCGCCGGATAAATGGCTGACGGTTCGCCCGCAGCTCCTCACTCTGGTGCGCCACGAGGCGGTGCGTGAGATCCTCCAGGAGTCCTCCGAGGCCCCGGAGACCCCGGACACCGCCGCGGGGGCCGAGGCCGCAACGGCGGAGACCGAGACGGCAACGGTGCCGGCGTCCGAGCGCTCCGCGCTACCCGATACCCCCGAGACCACCACGGCGTTCGACAACGAGGCAGCGGGCACCGGCGAGACCCGCCTGGACCACGGCCGCAAACGCCGTTGGCCCTTCCGGTTGCGCTTCCGCGACTAGCGGGCGGCCCGTCCCCGCCGGGGAACGGGTTATTCAGCGAGCCCTGGTCGCGCCACGGACCAGGGGGCGAAGCGATCGCCCTGGACCGCTCCAGGCTCCTCATCGCCACTGTAGCGATACAGGGGGCGTCCCTTGAGGGCCCACTGCGACCGACCATCGGAGCGCTCGATCAGACTGAGCGGCGCCGCGGGCTCCAGACCCGCCTCGGCGGGGGTGAACGGCGGCCAACCCTCGGCGCAGGGGCCGACACAGGTCGAGAGCCCTCGGACGTCGAGCTTGTAGGTGTACAGGGTACGACCCGCAGGGTCGGTCAAAATGGGCCCAACGGCGGATTCCCGGACGTCCACCAC
>CAYFWJ010000050.1:0-18277 GCA_964346755.1 uncultured Ectothiorhodospiraceae bacterium | reverse complement strand
CCGTTCATCACCACGCGCTTCTCGTGACTCAAGCCCATGTAGAGGGTCACGCACATGGTGAGCAAGATCAGCGTAAAGGGTAGGCCGACGGTGATCGAGGCGGCCTGCAGGGCGCCCAAGGCCGCTTCTCCCCCGACGAACAGCAGGACGCCCGCGATGACACCTTCCATCGTCGCCCAGAAGATCCGCTGCGGGACCGGGGCATCCAGTTTGCCGCCGGCGGTGATGCTATCGATCACCAGGGAGCCGGAATCCGAGGAGGTGATAAAGAAAACCAACACCAAGAAGATGGCGATGGCCGAGGTCAGGGCGGTCAGGGGCAGGTTGGCCAGCATCTGGAACATCGCCAAAGAGACCTCACCGACCCCGTCGGCCAGCTCACCCACGTTGTTCTGGATTTGTTCCAGGGCCGTCCCGCCGAAGGTGGCCATCCAGACGATCGTCACGAGGGTGGGGACCAAGAGCACGGCGGTGATGAACTGCCGAACGGTGCGACCCCGGGAGACCCGGGCGATGAACATGCCGACAAAGGGTGACCAGGAGATCCACCAGGCCCAGTAGAACACGGTCCAGCCGTGGTAGAAGGTCTCGTCCTCACGCCCGATCCAGTTGCTGAGTGGGATCACATTCTGGGCATAGGCCATGGCGGTCGTGCCGATGCCGGTGAGGATCACCAGGGTCGGTCCCACCACGATGATGAAGAGCAAGAGCACGGCCGCTAGGCTCATATTGATGTTCGAGAGGACCTTGACGCCCCCGTCGAGTCCCCGGACCACGGAGATGATGGCAACCGAGGTGACGCCGAAGATGATGGCGAGCTGGGTCGTGAGGTTGTTGTCGATGCCCTCGAACAGGAAGTGCAAGCCGCTGGCCGCCTGCTGGGCCCCGAACCCGAGGGAGGTGGCCAACCCGAAGATGGTGGCGAGCACAGCCACCACATCGATCACATTGCCGAACGGCCCCCAACTGTGATCCTTGAGCAAGGGGTAAAAGGCGGAGCGGATGGTCAAGGGCAAGCCCTTGTTGTACGCGAAGAAGGCCAGGGATAAGGCGACCACGCCATAGATGGCCCAGGGGTGTAGCCCCCAATGGAACATCGCCGCCCCCATCGCCTTGTCCACAGCCTCCGGTGTGCGTTCCTCCACCCCGAGGGGGGTGCCGTACCAGCCCGTGTAATAGGCCGCCGGCTCGGCGACGGACCAGAACATCAGGCCGATCCCCATGCCCGCCGCGAACAGCATGGCGAACCACGATAGCAGGGAGAATTCCGGCTTGGCGTCTTGTCCCCCGAGGCGCACGTTGCCTACTGGCAAGACGATGAGGGCGAGACAGAAGATAACGAAGATGTTGCCGGCCACCATGAAGAGCCAATCGAAGTTATCGATGGACCAGCCTTTGGATGACTCGAAGATCCCTTTGGCCCCTTCCGGTACCAGCAAGGTACCGACAACGAAGATGAGCACCAGGATGGTTGCAGTGAGAAAGACCGGATGGTGGACATCCATGCCGAATCGTTGGATATTGTCCTGGCCCACCTGATAATCGGTCGCATATGTATCGGCCATAGAAAACTCCTCAGACAGGATTTCGTGGTGGAGCCGCAGTGCCGCTGAGCCGGGTTGCTGCACCACCCCCAGGGTGGAAACCCCCCGATGGTCCGCCCGTCATCGGGCGATCGGCTCGGGGCAATCCCACGTCCATCGCCGTGCGGCGGCAGCGCCCTCCCTTGCAATCATTGCGCCTGATTCCATTGGCGAGGGATGTGGGGTCGAATCGGGGAGACGTGCCCGGTGGGGCGATCGCTGCGATTCCGGTCGGCGCAGGTCATGCCGTGGCTAGGTCTCCCCTCGGATCGCCTCCAGATGCGAACGCGCCCGCCCGATGAGGGCCTCGCCCATGCCGTACTGGGCCGCAATGAGCAAACCGAGGGACCCCCCGGGTTCGCCGATGAGCAACTCATAGGTCGGGCGCAACTGCTCCTGATCAAAACGCATACAGGCGTTGGTGATCCCCTCGCGGTGTTCCGCGTAGTCCTTGAGGGGGGCGAGATGGGTGTTGACGATCCCCTGGACGCCGCGCGCGGTGAGTTCGTCGAGGACCGCCATGGCGAGTGCGGCGCCCTCTTCCGGATCCGTCCCCGTCCCGAGCTCGTCCAGGAGGACCAACGAGCCGGAACCGGCCTGGCCGAGGATCCGCTTGAGGACCTCCACATGGCCGGCAAAGGTGGAGAGGTGGTGAAACAGGCTCTGACGATCGCCGACATCGACCAGGACCCGATCATAGCGCCCAATGCGGCAATCCCGTTCGGCGGGGATGTGGAGTCCGCAGTGGGCCATGACCGTCAATAGACCGACGGTCTTCAGGGCCACCGTCTTGCCGCCTGTATTCGGGCCGGTGATCAACAGGATGCGTTGGGATGGGCTCAATGAGACGGTGAGCGGGACCGGCAGGGGTCCCCGTCCCTCCGCGTATTGCACCAGCAGCACCGGGTGATAGGCCTGCTCCAGGTGCATCGTCGCCTCCTCGACGAGCTCCGGCGGGTGGGCGTTCATCACCGCCGATAGCTGCCCCGCGGCGAGTGCGAGATCGACCCAGGTGATCGCCGTGAGGAGTCGATCCAGGGCATCGCGGTGCTCGGCGACCACCGCGGTTGCCTGGCGGAGCACCTGCTGCTCCTCGGTGGAGAGCTGGGTGACGGTCGCTTCGACCTGGTTGTTCAGCGGTACGACTTCCATCGGCTCCATGAGCGCATCCCGTCCGCCCATCTGACTGCCGCGCCGCACCCCGCGTATACGGCCGCTCTCCTTGGCGTGGATTGCCAGCACGGCGCGGTCACCGCTCCAATGCACCGTATCGGTATCCTTGATGATCGCGGCGATTGCGCGATCCCGCAGGCGTTCCCGCACCTTGGCGGCAGCCTCCTCGCGGAGCCGTCGCCGTTCCCCGTGTAAATGCTTCAGTGTCTCGGAGGCGTCCTCCCGTAGACTGCCGCCTGGGTGGATCGTCTGTTCGAGTTGTGCGACCACCGCTTCCGGCGGTTGCAGGTCCTCGGGCGGACCGGGGTAGAGCCCGGGATGTGTTCGCACGACGGCCTCTAGGGTCCGACCCAACTGCAGGAATCGGGTGAGATTGGCGAGGGCGTTGCCGCTGAGGGACGCCGCGGGACTCGCTGCCTGGCGCAACGCGGGTCGAACATCGGGGATACGCTCGATCTGAGGCGCCTGATGGGCATCACAAAGCCCCCGCGCGGTGGTTACCGCGGCCTGGAGTTGGCGTGCTTGGCTGAGCGTTGGGGCTGGACTGAGCTCCCGAGCCGCGTCGGCGCCGAAGGGCGTTGCGACGAACTGTTCGACGAGTCGACGGATCGCGTCGAAATCGAGGGGTTTGTGATCGGCCTCCATCGAACCACCTGAATGACAAGCCTACGATCCCATCATCGGGTCGCGTTGCGGGGCGTGAAAGACTGATAACCGTACCCAATCGACTCCCTCAACGCAAATCAGCCTCGGTCGCTGCCTCGACCGCGCGCCCATAAAAAAAGCCGGTTGGCACCGGCTTGGGTGGGCTCGCGGGCGGATTCCCCGCGGGTCCGAGTCGCGGCAGACGACCCGGACCCCAGGGCCTCGGTCCCCTCAGTTGGGCGGGAAGGCAGTCCAGCTGTCGAGCCAGCTTTCCGTGGCGCCGGGGCGAAGGGCGCCCAGGTAATTCGAGGCCTCATCCCAGAATTCGAACTCCGAAGGGGATGTGGCATCGGCCGTGGGCAGGGGGGCAGCCCCGTTCGCGGCGGGCGAGGAGGCATCCGGGATGAACCGTGGCGACTCGGGATCCGAGGCCTCCACCGGGAGGAGTGGGCTAACGCCGAAGCGAAAATCCAGGTCCGGCCGAGCGAAGTAATCCGCCTCCACCAAGCCGCCGTCGTCCCCGGGGATGCGTTCATCCTCGAAGAAGGTCTGACCATCCGCACCGATGTCAAAGACGATGAAGTCCGTCAAGGACAGCTCACCCGACTCGAGCAGGGCGGCGGTCGCCGCGTCCCCGATGTCGATCGTCTCCAGGGGGAAGCCGGTCACGATGAAGTTACGAAGGGTTCCGCCGGTCCCGCGACGCAGGGTCATCGTGCGCTGATCCGCGTCCGGATTACCGGATCCGACCATGGTCACGTTATAAAGGGTGGGGTTGGAGCGCGGTTCGGCATCCGGTTGGCCTTTCCAGTTGTCCGCCTCGAAGCCGTTATCGCCATAGTCCGCATGCTGCTGCACGACCATGAATTGGACGCGCCCTTGCCAGCCCATCTCCCAGTCGAACGAGTCGTCGGCGGCCCCGGTCACGACGATGTGCTGGAGATCGGCTGTTCCGCCATACATCTCGATGCCATCGTCGAGGCCCATGTGACTCTGCAAATAGCGGGCGATCGTGCCGGTGCCGCAACCACCGAAGGTGATCCCGTTCAACTCGTTATTGGCACCAATCTCGAAGCCGGCGAACTCGACTCGGACGAACTCCAAGACCCCGCAGGTGTGACTGACGTTGTTGCCGCCGAACCCACCCCGGGGGTCGCTCGTTGGGATCCCCTCGATGTGGGGGTTGGCTAGGTTGACCGGGGCGTTCCCCAGCAGGACCAGACCGCCCCAATCCCCGGCGGCGCGTTGCCCCTCGGGTTGGTTACTGGTGAATACGATCGGTTCGTCGCGTTTGCCCCGGGCGAACAGACTCCCGTCCCGCGTCACGATGAGGGCGGAACCGGGTTCGCCGCGGATCCGCGTGCCTGGCTCGATGGTCAGGCGGGCGCCGGCCTCCACGAAAATGAAGTCTTCCAGCACGTAGTTCTTGTCTGCTGTCCAGCGGGTGTTTTCCAGGATCGATCCACTGACGCGGACCTCGCTGGTGAAGAGGCGGGCGAGGTTGCCGCTACTGGCCAGGTAGCCGAGGCCACCGCCGAGAAGAATCACCAAAACGGCGAGTACGACGATCCCGACGATCGGTCGGCTCCCTCGGGAGCCGGTCGCGGCTTCGGCGGAGGCGGACCGCCCTTGATCGGGTGCGGAGCCGGCCGTGCCCGGTGGCGGGATCTGGGACGCCGGAGCGTTACCACCGGCCGCTGCACTCGCCGCCCGACCCGCGGGTGCCGCCGCCTCGCCGGTGGTGCTCGGATAGCTGGGCGGGGAGACGAGTTTCCCGTCCATGTTCAGGGAATGGGCCTCCTGCGCGAGTTCGCGGACGGCAGGATCCTCGGACTCGAGGCCTTGGGAGATGATCTCGGAGCGATAGTTGGAATCGTTGAGCAGCATACTGAAGTGGACATACATTTGCCCACCACTGCGGTTGATGGACTGCTTCAATTTCCATAAGGCATCCACGAGCCGCGAGCGCTGTTCATCGTTGGTCGCCATACTAACCGCCTATATCAATAGGATATATAAAAAGAATGCGAGCAGCGTAACAACCAAGCGTTACATCCGTATTAACACCGATGCGTTTGCATTGACCTCGGCCACAGTCCCAGCCGCGCCGCATGCTTCGGGGTCGCACGCGCCGGGTGAGACGCGCGAGCGGCGTTTCGTGTCGGACCTTCATCCGATCAACGTAGGCAAAGACCGGACGAGCGGCCTCATTCGGCTGCCGGCTGCGTTGTACTAGCTGTCGTCGTCGAACGACGGCCGGGAAACCGGCGGCTTCGGCACCGTCGGTCCGAATGGCTAGGCCTTCTGAAACATGCCGAGGAAGGTGCGGCGATCGACGGGTTCGTGGCTTGCGACCGCGAGGACATCGTCGAGATGCTCAGGGGTGCTCAGGCCCACCAACGTAGTCCCCAGTCCGGGGGTCGATCGGTTGAATTGGAGGGCCCGCTGGGCCGGGTTGGCGAGATCGCCCAGGGTCTGTTGGGTCACGTCGGCTTCGAGCTCCGCTAACCGTCCCTTGAGCAGGCCGTGGGAACCGAGCATATAGACCCCGAGCTGATGGGCACCCTGGAGGGTGGAGGCGACGTTGCCCTGGCCCGTGGCCTGGTTGAACCGGGTAAATCCCTCGAGCATCGCCTGGTTATAGGGCAGCGAGACCAGCTTGAAGTGATGGCTGGCGCCGCTGTCGCCCGTCGCTTCCTGGGCCGCCTTTTCGGCCAGCCCCTGCATGGAGGTGAGGGACTGGAAGAGCTTGGCGTCAGTCTCGACGCGACAGCCCTCGAAGGTGGCGATGCCATAGTTTTTGAGTCGGCCGTCCGATACCGCCCGCTCCAAGACCTCGAAGATCGCCCGGAGCTTCTGATTGACCCGCTCCTTGCCGATGACCGGGATGTGCACCTCCGGCTGATCGACGAGGAAGGCATCCAGGGTCTCGACCCCGAGCCCTTCCAGGGACCACGCGAGCTGCTGCTCGATGTAGTCGGGCGCGAGGAGATGGGCGTCGTTGGCGAGGTCCGCCGGTTGGGCCAGTCCCTTCTCGAGGATCTGGGCGCGGATCCAATCCCGCGGCGACTCGGGGCGACCGTCCCAGAAGGTCACGAACCCCCCTTTGGAGATGAGGTACATGGCCTCGCGGGGGACCCCGTCGGTGATGGCCTGTTGGATACCGGCGCCGACGGCGGCCAGGGCCCGCCCGTAGCGGTAATGGGCCGCGGTATCGATCACGTTGATCCCGTGGTTGAGCCCCCGGGCGATGAGGGCCGCTACCCGGGCATCGGTCGCGGTGTCCGGGGTACCGGGGAAGGTGCCGATGCCGAGGGAGCTCAAACGGATCCGGGTCTTCAGGAAATCGCTGAAATGGCTCTCCGGCAGGGAAGCCCCCTGTTGCTCGGCGTAGGCGCGGGTGGCCTGGGCCGTCGCCGCCCCAGGGATACGGGATTCATTCGCCATGGCTCGTCTCGCTCGTCGCTCAAGGGCTTGTCGTCGATGGAGGAAACCGGGCAAACCGGTCTGGGTCGTGTGCCGAGAACCCCGGGACGCCCGCGGGCTTGACCCCTGCCCCCGCCAAGGAAAAACCGGATCACCGCGCGCCCATCGCGTGGGTCGGGGGATCGTGAACCGCCTCAAGCCGGGGTGATGGCGCACCGACTCGGCCCGCGCCGCGACCCGCCCAGCTCCAAGCCGCCAACCGGGCGCCTGCCCCGGGATCGCCACCCACCCCGGCCCCGTTGAACCGACAGGTTAGGCGGGCCGCAACAATGGATGGTGCCGCAGCAGGTGCTCGACCCGCTGTGCCACGGCCTCGACCACGGCGGGCTCCGCGGTGCCGACGATGCCCGGCGCCTCCAGGCGTTCCTCGAACAAGGCGGGGAAGTACTCGGCGTCCTCGTCCAGATCCCAGTCGACCGCCTCCAATAGCGCGGTCCCGGCGGGCGGCAGGGCTCGGGGCAGTTGTCGGCCCGATAACAGGGCCCAGAGGCCCGTCCAGCAGCGCGCCAGCAATAGGGGATGATATCCGCCGCCGCCGAGGACCAACAGGCGCGGGGTTCCGTCGTCGTGGCGAGGAACCCTCGTAAGGACCCGCTCGATGATGCCGAGGAAACCACCCGTCGACAACTGAAACCGTCCCAGGGGGTCCGCCCAGAGGGCGTCCGTGCCCGCTTGGAGGACGACGACATCGGGCCGGACGGTCTCCACGATCGCCGGCCAAAGCCGGTCGACCGCCCCACGATAGGCCGCGTCGTCCGTCCCGGCGGGCAACGGCAGGTTGATCGCGTTGCCGAGGGGGCCTGCGTGGTCCAGCGAGCCGCCCGCAAAGGGATAGGCGTAGCCGGTGTCCATATGCAGCGACACGGTGACCACCGCGGGATCCTCGGTAAAGGCCGCCTCGACCCCGTCGGCATGGTGGGCGTCCACGTCCAGGTAGACGACCCGTTGCCCTGCCCGCCGTAGCCGTTGGATGGCGAGTACGGGGTCGTTGATGAAACAGAAGCCGCGGGCCGCCGCCGGTCGGGCGTGATGCATCCCGCCGGCGGGGTTGAAGGCGATGTGCCCGGCCAGGACCGCCTCCGCCCCTTGCACGCTCGCCCCGGCCGCCACCGCCGGGGTGGTGTAGAAGGCCGGGAAATAGGGGTTCTCGAAGTTGCCGAAGTTGTACTGCTCCCGGTAGACGTGTCGGACCTTGCCGCGTTCCTCACATTCGCGGATGGCGGCCAGGTAGTCCGGGGCGTGAAAGCCGGTGACCTCGGCCTCGGTCACCGCCCGGGAGTCGCGGTACTCCTGCGCCTCGTCGAGGGCCCCGTACGCCCGAATGAGATCCAGGGTGAGCGAGACCCGGGGGATCCCGAGCGGGTGATTGGCGCCGTAGGTGGGCCGACGGTAACGGTCGGCCCCATAGACGATGGCGGCGCGCGTGGCCGCCGCTGGGTCAGCGGGATCGGCGGGCATGGCTAGCGACGTAGGCGCAGGTAGACCTCGGGGAGTCGGGCCGGCAGGGCATGGATGTCGTCGATGACCAGATAGTGACCTTGGCCGAAGATGTGGGGCAGGTACTCGCCGCCCCGCGGGTCGAGGGTGATGCAAAAGGGGTGGATCCCCTGGTCGACGGCCTCTTTGAAGGCCATCCGGGTGTCTTCACGGAGATAGTGCCCATCCGGGTCATCGTAGTCCGCCGGGCGACCGTCGGACAAGACGAGCAGCAGCCGTCGCGAGGCCGGTGCCTCGGCGAACTCGACACAGGCGTGGCGGATAGCAGCCCCCATGCGGCTCGCGAGGCGCCCGCTTACCCCGGCGAGCGCCGCGCGGATCGACGGATTCAACCGGGTATCGAAGTCCTTCAGGTGGTAATAATTGACCCCGTCGTGGAACTTGGAGGAGAAGCCGGCGATGGCGTAGGGGTCGCCGACGGTCTCCAGGGCCTCGGCGAAGACCATGAGTCCGGCCCGCAGGCGATCGATCACCTTGCCCCCGCCCCCCTTGAGCTTGGCCATGATCGACGTGGAGAGATCGGCGAGCAGCAACACCGAGGTATCCCGGCGGCTCGGGAGGCGCCGCTTGTAGACGAAGGGCTTGGGGGCGAGGCCGCCCCGCTTCTCGGCGATGTAGCCGACGGTGGCCTCGAGATCGAGCTCGTCGCCCTCGAGCTGGTAGCGTTGCACCGCCATGCGTTGGGGCTTTTGCCGCTGCAGGGCCTGGCGCAGCCGCTTGAGGACCCGTCGGTGCTCGGCGAGGATGGCCTCGGCCCGGGCCGCGTCCCCCTCGGTGATGGGGCGGGGATGGACCCGAGCCCAATCCGGGATGTAGCGCTGCTCCCGATAGTCCCACTCGGCGTAGGGCCACCCATCGTGGCGCTCCGTCCGCCCGGCCGTGCGGCCTGAACCCCCACTATGGGGGACCGGGATGCCGACGCCGACGCGCCCGCCACTGCCGGCGGTCTCCTCCGGCGGGATCTCCATGTCGGGATCATCCCCGGCGGCGTCCTTGGGGACCCGGCTCGGATCGTCTCGGCGCCGTTCCGGATCGCTCGGGCGCCCGTCCGTGGCCTCCTCCGGCCCTGCCTCTTCGTCCTCGCCGCGGCGTCGCGGATAAACCGGGCGAGCGGCGTTGCGCCCGCGATGGGGCAGATAGGCGGCGCCCCGCTCGGCGATCGACAGCGACGGGACGCGGTCCTCGGCCAACCAGCGCTCGGCCACGTGGAAGGCATCCAGCAGGGTGGCCTCCGGTTCGGCCAGGGGGGCCAGATCCGGATCCTCGATCCGTCCCGCCGCGAGTTGTTCGAGGGTGGCCCGGGCCAGGCGCCAATAGGTGCCGGCCGGCTCCGGCGGCACTGGCGTCGCCTGGGCGAGGGCCACGGCCCGGTCCAGGTAGCCCGGCACGTGGTTCCGGATCCGCGCGTCCACCCGCAGATCCTCGGCGAGATCGAACAGCACCTGGAAGCGGAACATAGCCTCGCCGTAGCGGGCGAACAGGGGCCGCCAGGTGATCCGCTGATCCGCATCCAGGGGCGGATGGGTCTCGCCCGCGGCCTGGAATAGGGCGTGGATGGCCGACTCGGCATAGGTGTCGAAGGCGAGATGGCCCCCCGCGTGCAGGACCGCGAGGATGGCCTGCTCCCGACTCGGGAAGACCGCCGGCAGGAACAGCGTGCGCCCGTCCGTCTCCACCTGCGGTGGTTCTGCCCCGGGCAGCCACTCGCTCTGCCCCAGGGTCGGGCGTTGGTTCAACCAGACCTCGACGAGGATCTGGAGCAAGCGCTGAATCCCCCGCGTGCGTAGCCCGTCGGTCGCCTCCAACAGGAGCTGGCGGCTCTCCGGCGATTCGAGCTTGAAATAGGCCTCGCCCCGCTGGCGACCCGCCGCGAGCTGGTCCGCCCCGTGCCGGGCCCAGCTCAGCAGGCCCTCGGTGCCCACCACAGGGCGCACCCGACGGGCGCCGTCCAGGTACAAGTCCAAAGGCAGACGTCGCTCGCCGCACAAGGCGGCGGCCGTCTCCTGAACGGCCTGGAAATCCGCGAGGGCGCCGCCGGCGGCCAGGTCGCGGTAGTCACGGGTAAAATAGGTGGTGGCGTTATCGCGGTCATCATCGAACCAGGCGAGTCCTCGCTCGAACCAGGCCTGCTCGCCGGCCGCCCCCCAGTCCCGATACACGGTGCCCACCTGATCCATGAACCCCTCGAGGGCCCGATCCGAGCCGCGCCATCGGGTGAAGGCAAGGGCCTGATCGAGCCACGGATCCAGCCCATCGAACACCTCGAGGAGGTCAGTGGTGCCCCGCATGACCGCCTTGCCCGCATCGCGGTCGTGGAAGAAGCAGCTGCGGGCCGCCTCGAGCCAACGGCGCTGGGCGGCTGTTCCGTAGGGTGCTAAGGCGGGCAACACGGCCCGAGCATCGCGCTGGGCGACATAGCTCACCGCCTCCAGGTGTTGCAGGATCTCCTCGATGGCGGTGAGATCGGCCGCTGAGGCGTCGTCGCTCATGGTCGCTGCTCGCATCAGGCCGCGGCGGTGGGAAAATGGGCGCAGACGATCTCGTCCATGGCCGCGACGAGCTCCGCGTCATCGGTGATCGGGTCGATCATGGCGGCCCGGCAGGCATCCTGGGGACCCAGGCCCGCATGGATCAGCCCCCCCGCGTAGACCAGCGTGCGGGTCGAGGCCACCTCATCGAGCCCGTGATCCTTGAGTCCACGGGCCTTGCGGCCGGCGGCGACCAGGGCGGAGACGGTGTCCTCGCTCAGGCCGCCGGCCTCCTCCGCGACGATCTTCCGCTCCACGGCCTCGCTCGGGTAGTCGAAGGTCAGGCTCACAAAACGCTGTTTGGTGGAGGGCTTGAGGTCCTTGAGGACGGTCTGGTAGCCCGGATTGTAGGAGATGACCAGCATGAAGTCCTCGTGGGCATCGATGGCCTGTCCCTTCTTTTCCAGGGGCAGCTGGCGGCGATGATCCGTGAGCGGATGGATGACCACCGTGGTATCCGTGCGCGCCTCGACGATCTCGTCGAGGTAGCAGATTGCGCCCTCCTTGACCGCCCGGGTGAGCGGCCCCTCCTGCCACACGGTCTCATCGCCCTCGAGCAGGAAGCGCCCGACCAGATCCGAGCTGGTCAGGTCCTCGTGGCAGGCGACGGTGATCAGGGGACGCCCTAGGCGATGGGCCATATGCTCGAGGAAGCGGGTCTTGCCACAGCCGGTGGGGCCCTTGAGCATGACCGGGAAGCGCTTCTCATAAGCGGCGGTGAACAGCTCCACCTCACGGCCCTGGGGGGCGTAGTAGGGGGCGCCCTCGGCGTCCGGGGGTTGGAGGATGTCCCGCTCCACGCCGCGCAGGCGGTTGATGAACTTCTTCATGAGCGACTCCAGCACTGGTCGGATGCGGGGATGGCCCGGGTTTGGACGGGCGCTCGCCCCGGCTGCCCCATCCCCGAAAGATGGGGTATGATGCCAAGTCTATCCGCTAAATTCTACGAAAACACTCAGGATTCGAGGCGACCATGAAGCTCGTCAAACTCGTCAAGGTGAATAACCTCCAGTACAACCCGCAGCACAACGTGGAGATCTATCGGGTCACGCCGAACCAGGACTTCCGCATCCAGGCGCTGCTCGGGGGCGAGGGGAGCGCCCATTGCCGCTTCCTCGTCGAGGGTGAGCCCCGCTGCGATACCACCGTCGAGCGCCCCGGCACCTTCGAGTGCCGCTTCTCGTTTCCCACGCCCGGCGTGCGCATCGGGGAGCTCGTCGTCGAGGGGAGTGGTCAGACCTTCACGCAAACCATCCGCCTGGACGTCGTCGACCACGCCTGGGTCGGTTGATCCGCCCGATGCAGGGCGCCCGCATCGCCGCGGCACGTGGATCATCCCGGGTCGGAAGGCTCGGGATGAGGTGGGCTCGCGCCGCGCGCGTCCCCGTGCGGTTACGCCTAACCGAGGCGAACCGCCGTTGCCCCGGGGGCCTACGGTCTTGACGACGCCCCGTGTTCACCGCTTGCCAACCGGAGGAGCCGCCGGTGCTCGACGCCATCGTCCGACTCGTCAAAGACGCCGCCATCGCCGAATTGATCCCGCGCTTTACCGAGGTGGTCAAGGCCCGCCGCAAGGCCGACGGCAGCCTCATTACGGAGGCGGACCTGGCCGTGCAACAGGTCATCCGCTCCGGCTTGGAACCTCTGGATCCCGGGACCGCCTTCCTCGGTGAGGAGAGCGATGTCGCGGAGCAGCAGGCCGTGTTGGACGAGGCCCCGACCTTCTGGTGTCTCGACCCCCTCGACGGCACCACCAATTTCACCCGGGGTGTGCCGCTCTTCGCCGTTTCGCTGGTGCGTATGGAGGCGGGGCAGCCCACCCTGGCGGTCACCTATGACCCCATCCGGGACGAATGCTTCACGGCCCGTCGGGGTGAGGGCGCCCAGGTCAATGGGGAACCCCTTCGCCTCGATGCCACCCCCGATCTCCCGCTCCGCGATTGCGTCGCCCTTGTGGATTTCAAGCGCTTGAAGCGGCCGTTGGCCTACCACCTCCTGGATGAGTCCCTGTTCGCCTCGCAACGCAACATCGGCACCTGTGCCCTGGAATGGGCCTGGCTGGCGGCTGGCCGCGGGCAGATCTATTTGCACGGCGGACAACGCCTCTGGGACTTTGCCGCCGGCTGCCTGTTGCTGGCCGAGGCGGGAGGTACGAGCAGCACCCTGGACGGGGAGGCCGTGTTCCGCGCAAGTCGCGAGCGCCGCTCCGTCGTTGCCGCGAGCCAGGCGACGATGCATGGCCGATGGCTCGAGGCAGTGCGCGCCGTCTAGGATGGACTCGGGGCGGGGTGCGGATCGGGTAGGCCTTTACCGGGGTTGAGGATCCCCCGGGGATCGAACGTGGCCTTGAGCCGATGCATCATCTCCAAGGCCACGGGGTCGAGTTCCCGGTCCACGTAGTCTCGCTTCTCCAACCCGACCCCGTGCTCGCCCGAGAGCGTGCCCTCGAGGGCCAGCACCTGGTCGAAGACCTCGCTGAGGCAGCCCTGGGCGGCTTCGGCCTGACGGGGATCCTCGGGGTCGATGAGCAGATTCACGTGCAGGTTCCCGTTGCCGGCGTGGCCGAAGTTGACGATGGTGATGCCGTAGCGGGTTGCAAGCCCCTCCAGGGCCCGCACCAGGGCCGGGATATTCGCGACCGGCACGGCGACATCCTCGTTGATCTTCTTGGGTGCCACGTGCCGCAAGGCCGGTGACAGGGCCTTGCGGGTCGCCCATAGGGCCTTGACCTCCGCCGGATCCGAGGCCGACTCGACCCGCAGGAGCCCGTGACCCCCCGCCGCTTCCCGAACCGCTGCCTCGGCCGCCTCGAGGTAGGCCGCGGGTCCGTCCACCTCGATCATCAACAGGGCCCCGGCATCCGTCGGCAAGGCGGCCGCCTCCGGGTAGTCGCGGATCATCTCGATCGCTCGATGATCCATGAACTCCAGGGCACACGGGGTCACGGGTTGGCCCATGAGCCGAACCACGGCCTCGGCAGCCGATTCCACATCCCGGTAGATGGCGCGCAGCGTGCGCTTGGCCTCGGGCTGCGGCGTCAATCGGAGGGTCGCCTCGGTGATGACCGCGAGGGTCCCCTCGGAGCCGATCAGCAAACGGGTCAGGTCATACCCCACCACCCCCTTGGTGGTCTTCACCCCGGTCGTGAACGCCCGTCCGTCGGCGGACACGGCCCGCAACCCGAGCGTATTGTCCCGGGGGGTGCCATACTTCACCGCCCGGGGGCCGGCGGCGTTGTAGGCGAGGTTGCCGCCGAGGGTCGAGTAGCCGCCGCTGGTGGGATCCGGGGGCCAGAAGAAGCCATGCGCGCCAGCGGCGGCCTGCACCTCGCCATTGGTCACGCCGGGCTCCGCCACGATCAGGCGATTGGCGGGATCCACCGCTCGGATGCGATTCATGCGCTCCAAGGACAGCACGATTCCGCCGCTCACCGGCACCGTCGCCCCGGTGGTCCCCGTCCCGCGACCTCGGGCGATCACCGGAACGCCGGCCGCATTGGCCTCGGCCAACACCCGTTGAACCTCGGACTCGGCGGCGGCGAAGACCACGCCGTCGGCCAGCCCTTGGCGTCGGCTGTTGTCATAGCCGTAGGTCCAACGCGCCCCGTAACCGGTCTGCACGCGGTCCTTGCCCAGGCGTCGGCCGAGGCGATCGAGCACCTTGGCGGCTGTGCCGTCAACGCTCGGGGATGATGTTCTTGTCATGGCAAAGAGGCCTTTCGCAGAGTCCAATCGTGGGTTGAATCTTGCCCAGACGTCCGGGACAAGGAGGCGTTCGGGCGCAGGGGCTAAGGGGGGATCTCGGCGCCACAAGCAGCCTCGTGGGGCGCCTTACACGCGCCCGCCCAGGAACCCATTGGGGCACGATCCGAGTCTAGAGTGACCCCTCAGGACCAATGACCGTTCGCGTCGAGTCATCGGGGCGAACCGGACAACCCCGTGAGGCGAGGGCCCCGCCCGTGTCGGGTTGGCCTACACGCGCGTACCGGGCACCTGCGGCATGCCCGTCGCATCACCGACGATTCGGCGACTGAGCCGGTCGCCTTGATCGTCGCTCCCATCGACCGCTTGGCGTTGAAGGTATTGATCCATGGAAATCGAGCTTGCCGAGATTCGAGACTTCCTCGCCGAACACGACCCCTATACGGGGTTGGACAGCGAGGCCCTGAACGAGCTGGCCCAGGCGGTGGTCATCCGTTACTTCCGAAGCGAGACGGAGATCCTGAGTCCCGGGATTCGCACCGATGAGTTCTATATGGTCCGCTCGGGTGCGGTGGAGATTCGCGCGGGCGATCAACTCCTCGCTCGCGCGGGCGAGGGGGAGCACTTCGGTTTTGGGAGTCTCCGTGCGGGGGAAGTCAATCGCTACCAGGTAACGGCCGTCGAGGATACGTTGTGTTACGCCTTGCCTGCGGCGTGGTTGCGCCACCTCGTCGCCAGCTATCCGGCCGCGGATCTGTACTTCGAGCAGCCCGGGAGTCGACGGTTGCGCCGAGCCGCGTTGTTCGAACGTCAGCGTCCGGCCTATAACTCGCTGATCTCGGCTTCCGTGATGCAGCTTGTCCACCGGGAGCCCGTCACCCTGGACATCGAACACACCGCTAAGGAAGCCGCCGATCTCATGTGTGCCGAGGAGGTTTCCATCCTGCTTGTCACGCAAAACGGTCAACTGGCCGGCATTGTGAACGACAAGGATTTGCGTTCCCGGCTCATCGCCGCGGGGCGCCCGTATGAGACCCCCGTCGCGGAGATCATGACCACCCACCCCCATACGCTGAATGCCGACAGCCGGGCCTTTGAGGCCATGTTGATGATGATGAAGAACAACGTGCATCAGCTACCGATCGTCGAGGAAGACCGGATCCGTGGGGTCATCAGCGTCAGTGATCTCGTTCAATTCGAGAGCCACGGCAGCATCTACCTGATCAGTGACATCGAGAAGCAAAAGACCCTCGAGGGGTTAGCCGGCATCGCCCGCCAGATGCGCCAGACGCTGGTTCACCTGCGGGATTCGGAGATCGCGGCCCTCGCCCTGATGCGTTTGCTGTCGAGTATCTCGGAGGCGGTCCATCGGCGGGTCGCGGAACTCGTCGAGGCAGAGCTCGGACCGCCCCCGGCGAGCTATTGCCTGTTGGTCATGGGGTCGCTCGCCCGGGAGGAGCAATTGATCCTAGCCGATCAGGATCATGGGATCATTCTAGGCCCGGATTACCGGGCGGAGCGCGACGCGGAGTACTTCGAGGCCTTTGCGCAGCGGTTGAGCGACGGGTTGGCCCAGTGCGGTTACCCCTATTGTAAAGGGGGGATCATGTGCTCCAATCCCCAGTGGCGTGTCGACTTACCGACCTGGCAAGGCTACTTCGAGCAATGGGTCAATCACCCGACCGCTCGGGCCCTACTGAACGCCTCGATCTTCTTCGATTTTCGCCCGATCCATGGGGACGATCGGCTCGCGGAGCAGCTGCATGGTTATGTGCGGGAGTTGGCGCTGGGGAAACAGCGTTTCTTTAGCTACCTCGCCCGTAATGCGGTCCGGCGCAAGCCACCGATCGGTTTCTTTCGGCAGTTTATCGTCGAAAAGAGCGGGCAACATCGGGATGCCATCGATCTCAAGGGCCGCGGGACGGCGCCGATCACCGACATCGCCCGCGTGCATGGGCTGGCGGCGGGGTCGCGCTCGGTCAACACCAAGCGGCGCATCGATGCGGCGGTCGCGGAGCGGATGGTCACAGCGGCCATGGGCCGTGACATGATTGGCGCGCTGGAATACATCAGCTACATCCGAATCGACGCCCAGGCCGAGTTGATTCGCCAGAACCGGCCCCTGGACAACTACCTTCGACCGGCAGGGCTACCCAACCACAGCCGTCGACGGCTTCGAGATGCCTTTCTCCTGATCGCGCGTATGCAAGATTTCCTGCACTACCGCTACAGCAAAGCCCTCAAGGGATGATCGGTTGGCTGCCCGGGCGCACTCGCTGGGCACGCCGTTTCGCCCGCGAGGCCCGTCGGACCCGGGATGCGGAGCTACGTGCCTACTATGCGACCGGCCCGGTTCCGAGCCATACCCCGCTCGCCGAGACACCCTTTCTGGCCTTAGATCTTGAGACCTCTGGGCTCGATCCGCGTCGGGATCGAGTCTTGAGCATCGGTTGGGTCGAGCTCTCCCTCGCCGGGATCGCGTGTCAGAGCGCGCGGTATCATTTGATCGAGAACGGCGAGGGATGGTCGGAGTCCACGGTTCCGATCCACGGGCTCACCCACGACACCCTCGCCCGCCACGGGTGGGTGCTGGAATATGCCCTGCGGGAGCTCTTGACCGCCCTTCGAGGTCGAGTGGGGATCGTCCATCATGCCCCCATCGAGCGAGGCTTCCTGAATGCCTGCCTGCAGGGGCTTGGGATGGGACGGTGGGTGTTCCCGGTGATCGATACCCTACGGGTGGAGCGACGCTGGCTCTTGCATCGGGGCCCCTTGCCGGAGGGGCAGAACCAGCATTCGCTGCGTCTGGATGATACCCGGCGGGTCTACGGCCTTCCCCGATACAAGGCCCACCATGCGCTCACGGACGCGATCGCCTGCGCGGAGCTCTGGCTCGCCCAAGCCCGCTATCACTACACCCCGGAGACGCCGATACGCAAGGTCTGGAGTTGAGCCTCGGGAACGGAACGGGGCCGAGCGTGACTCACCACAGACCCCATTGCCCCGTATAGGCGATGTACAGGGCCAGAGCCAGGTTGGTTACACCGTGGGCGACGATGAGCGCGAGTAGGTCCTGGCGAACCACCCACAGACCGCAGAGCAGCAGGCTATAGGCGACGCAAGCCAACCACGCGGCGGGTTCGTGGCCGAGGCTGAAGAAGACCGTGGAGATGGCGATCGCCGCCACGCTCCATTGCCCGGGGCGCACCGTGTGGATCGACGAGCGGTCCAGGGCCGTCATCAGGGCGTCGGGATCGCCGGCCCGCCGCGCCGCCTGCCACTGCAGGACCAGTCGAAAGACGTAGCCCCGGATGAACAGCTCCTCGAAGAGCGGCACCACCAGCGCGGTGACGAGGACCCGCAGCACAAAGGCCGCGGGATCGAGGGGGTCGCCGGCGGGATCCGTGAAGGGCAGGAGCAGGCCCACCCAGACGGCACATCCAAGGGCCCCCACCCCGATGCCGGCGAGCACCGAACCGGACCGCGACCGCGGGCCCGCAAGCGGTGCGTACCACCGCCATGCCCCGACCAACAGGAGCCCGACCAGGACGAGCCGGATCCCGTAGTCCACGGCCACTGGGACAGGCTCGACGAGGACCGCCGCCAGCCCGACATAGGCCAGATACGGCAGCAGGTACAGGAGCAGTAGGTCGCGGTTGGGGAG
>CAYFWJ010000049.1:0-18354 GCA_964346755.1 uncultured Ectothiorhodospiraceae bacterium | reverse complement strand
ACGGAATCCCCCGAGCCGACAGAATCCCCGGCAACGGATACCTCGGATGAGGCGACCGCCCAGCCCTCGACCCCGGACGATGGCCGTCCCGCCGGCGAGGTGGCGCCCGAGGAGACCTCGGGTTCGGGTGCGGATGCAGCCAGGGTGGAACCAGCCGAGGACGCCGGTGCGAGCGAGGCCGCCGAGCTGCTGGAGTAGGCTCGGCCGACCGCGTTGGGCCGCGATTCGAACAGGTGTCGGCCAGCGCCGAAGTCCGGGGTCAGGGGCGGTTCGACGAGCCGCTCGGGGATGATCGAAGGTCGGTGCTGGTCGATGGTCGGTGGCTTGGCCCGGGCCCCTCAATGCGGTTAGAGTAACGGCTCTGTGCGCGGGCGGCTTGCCGCCCGCCGAGTCTTCTCAGCCGCGATGCGAGCCGATGCCTGACGCCACTGCCTCGACCACCGCCTCGACCGCAACCGATACCTTTCAGGGGCTTATCCTTGCCCTCCAGGACTACTGGTCCCGGCTCGGGTGCGTGTTGCTCCAGCCCTTGGATATGGAGGTAGGTGCCGGTACCTTCCACCCGGCAACCTTCCTGCGCTCCCTCGGGCCGGAGCCGTGGCGCACCGCCTACGTCCAGCCCTCGCGTCGGCCAACCGACGGACGGTACGGTCAGAATCCGAACCGTTTGCAGCATTACTATCAATTCCAGGTTTTGCTCAAGCCCTCGCCGCTCAGTATCCAGGACGATTTTATCGGGTCCCTTGAGGTGCTCGGCATCGATCCGTTGACCCACGACATCCGTTTTGTGGAGGACAACTGGGAGTCCCCCACACTCGGCGCGTGGGGCCTGGGCTGGGAGGTCTGGCTGAACGGGATGGAGATCACCCAGTTCACGTATTTCCAGCAAGTAGGAGGACTCGATTGCCGGCCCGTCTCCGGGGAGCTGACCTACGGTCTGGAGCGCATCGCCATGGTCCTGCAGGGCGTTGAGAGCGTCTACGACCTGGTGTGGACCCATGGCCCCGAGGGCCCCGTGACCTACCGGGACGTGTTTCACCAGAACGAGGTGGAACAATCCGCCTACAACTTCGAGCACGCCGACACCGCCGCGCTATTCGAGTGGTTCGCGACCTGTGAACGGGAGAGCCAGCGCCTCATCGAGCTGGGTCTCCCCCTCCCCGCCTATGAATTCGTGCTCAAGGCCTCGCATACCTTCAACCTGCTGGATGCGCGGCACGCGATCTCGGTGACCGAGCGCCAGCGTTACATCCTCCGGGTTCGCGATCTCTCCCGGGCGGTGGCCGAGGCCTATTACCAGGCCCGAGAGGCCCTCGGTTTCCCCCTTTTGGCTGGCGCTGAAGGAGACCGCGATGCCTGATCCGGACGGCACGATGGCCCCGCTACTCGTCGAGATCGGGACAGAGGAGCTACCGACCCGCGCGATTCGCCCCCTCGGCGAGGCGTTGCTCGCCCGGCTCCGGGAACGGCTCACCGAACGGGAGCTCACGCCGGCCGGCGGGCGCTGGTTTGCCACGCCCCGTCGGATTGCGGCCTACCTGGATGCGGTACCGGTGCAGCAGCCCGATCAGCAGATCGAGCGCCGTGGTCCGGCCCTGACAGCGGCCTTCGACGCCGAGGGCCGGCCGACCCAGGCGGCTGAAGGCTTCGCCCGCTCCTGCGGTGTCGCGGTCGAAGCGCTGGAGCGGCTTGAGACCGCCAAAGGCCGTTGGCTCGTCTACCGGCGCGAGCAGCCAGGGCAAGGGGCCCGGGAGCTCCTCCCCGAGATCCTGCGCGAGGCGGCAGCCGCCTTACCGGTCCCGCGGGCGATGCGTTGGGGGCGCGGGGAGGCGGCCTTCGCCCGGCCCGTGCACTGGTTGGTCGTGCTCCACGGGACCGAATCGGTGCCGGCCAGCCTGTTCGGGCAGACGGGGCAACGGGCGACTCGAGGCCATCGGTTCCACGCCCCGAGACCACTGACCCTGCGGGAGCCCGGTGAGTACGCCGAGGCCCTTGAGGGCGCCTATGTGGTCGCCGACTTTGCGGCGCGTCGGCAGCGGATCGAAGCCGATGTTACGGCGGCCGCGCGTCATGTCGGCGGCCGCGCGGTCATCGATCCGGATCTGCTCGAGGAGGTGACCGGTCTGGTGGAGTGGCCGGTCGCGATTGCCGGCAGCTTCGATCCGGCGTTCCTCGAGGTCCCCCCGGAGGTCTTGATCTCGGCCATGCAGGACCATCAGCGGTATTTCCCCCTGGTGGATGCCGAGGATCGGCTCCTGCCCCGGTTCATCGCGGTGGCCAACCTGGCCAGTCGGGATCCGACGGCGGTGCGCATCGGCAACGAGCGGGTGATCCGGCCGCGTTTTGCCGACGCCCAGTTCTTCTGGGATCAGGATCGGAAACGGGCGTTGAGCCACCGCGCAGCGGATCTCGCCCAGGTCGTCTTTACGGCCCGGCTCGGTACCCTGGCCGACAAGACCGAACGCCTGCGCGGCCTCGGGGGTCAGCTCGCCGAGGTAATGGGTGCCGATCCGTCCGCGCTGGATCGGGCCACGCAGCTGGCGAAATGCGACCTGCTCACCGAGATGGTGGGGGAGTTCCCCGAACTCCAGGGGATCATGGGGGCTCATTACGCCCGCCACGATGGGGAGATCGAGGGGGTTGCCCAGGCCATCGCCGATCACTACCGGCCCCGATTCGCCGGGGATGCGATCCCCGCGGGGCCGGTCAGCCAGGCCCTGGCCCTTGCGGATCGGTTGGATACCTTGGTCGGTATCTTCGCCAGCGGTCAGCGGCCAACCGGCGTCAAGGATCCCTTCGGTCTGCGTCGTGCCGCCCTCGGGGTGGTCCGCCTCCTGATCGAGGCCCGGCAGCCCGTGGATCTCGAGGAGGCCCTGACGGCGGCGGCGCGACGATTCCCGTCCGAGCTCAATGCCGAATCCGCCGTCGGGGACACCTTCGAGTTCATCATGGAGCGGCTCCGGAGGTACTACACGGACCAGGGCGTGGCCGCCGATACCTTCGAGGCGGTCTCGGCGCGTCGGCCGACCCGGCCGCTCGACTTCGACGATCGCGTCCGCGCGGTGCAGCTCTTCCGTACCTTGCCGGAGGCCCAGGCCCTGGCGGCGGCGGATAAGCGGATCCGGAATATCCTGCGTAAGAGCGAGGAGGCATTGCCGGCCAGCGCCGAGCGGAGCCGACTGGATCAGCCGGCGGAACAAGCCCTGGCAGCCGCCATTGAGGCGCAGCGTGAGGCGGTCCGTCCGTTGTTCGAGACCGGGGCGTACGAGACGGGTCTGCGCCGGTTGGCCGGACTTCGCGAGCCCGTCGACGCCTTCTTCGACGGGGTGTTGGTGATGGCCGAGGACGCCGGGGTTCGCCGCAACCGGCTCGCCCTCTTGCGGGAGCTGAATGAGCTCTTTGCCGCCGTCGCCGACATCTCTCGACTCCAGATATAGCCTAGCGGGCGCGGTGTTTCCGGGTGTGCTAGGATGTCGCCTATCAACCCATTGACCCCGGCCCGATTGACCGATGTATCCGGAGGCGAGGCGCCGGATGATCGGCTTAACGCCTCGGGTCACGGGCGCAACGGCTCAACGGATTTGCCCTTGGATGTAAACGACGTCAGCGAATCGCCCTCGACCGTCGAGGATTCGCAACCCATCATCATCCCCCGCTCCGAGCACGGCATTTCCCGTGCGAACATCAGCGATAAGGCCCTCAAGGTCCTGTATCGTCTCCAGGACGCCGGTTTCGAGGCGTATCTCGTCGGCGGCGGGGTCCGCGACCTGCTCCTCGGCCGCGAACCGAAAGACTTCGATGTCGCGACCGACGCCCGACCGGAGCAGGTCAAAGAGGTCTTCCGGAACTGCCGCCTCATCGGTCGGCGTTTTCGCCTCGCCCACGTCTACTTTGGCCCGGAGATCATCGAGGTCGCCACCTTCCGGGGCGACACGCCCGAGGCCGATTCCGAGGGGGATCTCCGGGTCGATGCCGAGCAGGGCCACCTCCTCCGCGATAACGTCTTCGGGACCCTCGAGGAGGACGCGTGCCGTCGTGATTTCACGATCAACGCCCTGTATTACACGGTTGCCGACTTCAGTGTCCGCGATTTCGTCCACGGTCTGCCGGATCTCCGCGCCGGTCTCATCCGGACCATTGGCGATCCGGCCCGGCGCTACCGGGAAGACCCGGTGCGCATGGTCCGGGCGATCCGGTTTGCGGCCAAGCTCGGCTTCCGTCTCGCCCCCGAGACCGAGGCACCGATCCTGGAGCACGCCCACCGGCTCGCCCACGTACCCCCGGCGCGGCTCTTCGAAGAGACCCTGAAGCTCTTCATGAACGGTCACGGGTTGAGCTCCTTCGAAGAGCTCCGGCGCCAACACGTGTTCGAGCATCTGTTTCCCGCCACCGAGGAGAGCCTGACCCGGGAGAGCGATCATTTCCCGCGGCAGCTCATCCACCACGCCTTGGCCGATACGGATACCCGGGTGACCGAAGGCAAATCCGTGACGCCCTCGTTCCTGTTCGCGGCCTTGTTGTGGGACCCGGTTCGCGAGCGCGCGGCCCAGGTTCAGAACGAACAACAGGTCGGGGCTCACGAGGCGTTCCAGATCGCCTCCCACGAGATCATGGTGCGCCAGGCCCGACACACGGCCCTGCCGAAGCGTTTCAGTCTGCCCATGCGCGAGATCTGGGGGCTGCAACCCCGCTTTCGTCATCGCGCGGGCAAGCGGGCGGAACGACTCCTCGGTCATCCCCGCTTCCGTGCCGCCTATGATTTCCTGTGTCTCCGGGCGCGGGCCGGGGAGGACGTCGAAGCAGACTGTCAGTGGTGGACGGCCCTGCAGGAGAAAGGCGGCGCGGCACAGAAGCGCGCCCTGTATCCCAAGGGTAAATCCCGCCGTCGACGGGGCAAATCCCGGAATTCCTCCACCGAGGAGGCCACCGGCGACAGCGAACACCTGGAGCAACCATGAGCGTACCCGCGTACATCGGTGTCGGTAGCAACCTCGACGGGCCGGTACGCCAGGTGCAGCAGGCGATCGAGGCCCTCGCAGCCCTGGCCGCCCCGGGGGAACTGCAGGTCTCGCGGTTGTACTCGACGGCCCCGGTTGGCTATCGTCAGCAACCTCGCTTCATCAACGCGCTGGTGGGGTTCGAAACGGACGGTGGGCCGGCTGGGTTGCTGCGTCGATTGTTGGCCATCGAGCAGGATCGAGGCCGGCGTCGGGACGGGATGCGCTGGGGTCCGCGCACGTTGGATCTGGATCTATTGATCTACGGGGCGAGCCGATGCGAGACCCCTGAACTGACCCTACCGCATCCGCGGATGGCGGAGCGGGCGTTTGTGCTCGTCCCCCTGGCGGATATCGCCCCACGGGATCTCGCCATTCCCGGCCACGGTCGACTCGGTGAGCTCCTGGCACGCCTGCCGGCCGGCGCTGTGGCCGAGGTGACGCCGATCTCCGGATCGGACGGTGGACCCCGGGATCGGGCCGTCGGGGGGCGACCCTGATGGCCCCCACTCGCCCTTCCCTGCGAACCCTGGGGGCGATCACCGTGGACCGATTGGCCGCGGCCAAGGCCGCGGGGGAGCGTATCGCCTGCCTTACCGCCTATGACGCCACGTTTGCTCGGCAGTTGGATGCGGCGGGGGTGGATGTGGTGCTCGTCGGGGATTCCCTGGGGAATGTGATCCAGGGCCATGCCACGACGCTGCCGGTGACCCTCGAGGCCATGCTCTATCATACGCGGGCCGTCTGTCAGGGGACGCAACGGGCCCTCGTGGTCGCTGATCTGCCCTTCCTGAGCTATACGACGCCCGAGGCGGCCGTTACCGCCGCCGGGCGACTCCTTGCCGAGGGAGGCGCGGCCATGGTCAAACTCGAGGGAGGGGCCGAGGTGGCGACAGCCGTGACGAGCTTGAGCCGTTGGGGCATTCCCGTTTGCGCCCATTTGGGGTTGACGCCGCAATCCATCCATAAGCTCGGGCGCTATCGGGTGCAGGCTCGGGATGAGGCCACGGCGGAGCAGTTGCTACGCGATGCCCGGCTGCTCCAGGATAGCGGTGCCGATCTCTTGGTTTTGGAGTGTGTTCCGCGTGCCTTGGCCGAACGGGTGACGAGTCGGCTCCGGATCCCGGTGATCGGGATCGGTGCCGGGCCCGAGTGTGATGGACAGGTGCTGGTGCTCTATGACATGTTGGGGCTGACCGCGCCGGAGCAGCGGCCTCGGTTCGTTGCGGATTTCCTGGCGGACTCGGGGAGCATCCCGGGGGCCTTGGCCGCGTACGTCGAGGCGGTCCGAACGGGCCGGTTCCCGGGGGCCGAACACTGCCTGGCCTGAAGGGCTCGCGCGGCGCCCCTCATCGACTCCATCGCCTCGACGAACTCGGACGAGCCTGATGCACGTCTTCGAGACGATCCCGTTGTTACGTTCACAACGCACGGCGTGGCGGGGCGCGGGGCAATCCATCGCCTTTGTGCCCACCATGGGTGGCTTGCATGCCGGGCATCTAACCCTTGTGGACCGGGCGCGTCAGGAGGCCGAGCGGGTCATCGTCAGTCTCTTCGTGAACCCGCTGCAATTCGATCGAGCCGACGACTACCAGCGTTATCCGCGCCGTGCGGCAGAGGACCGCGCCGCCCTTGAAGCCCGTGGGGTCGACGCGGTATTTCAACCCACGGTCGAGGTCTTGTATCCCCGGGGACAGGCGGCGACGACGCGGGTTAGCGTCCCCGAGCTCTCGGATGTCCTCTGTGGCGCTGCACGCCCGGGGCATTTCGAGGGTGTCGCGACCGTCGTCACGATGCTCCTCAATATCGTCCAACCGACGGTCGCTGTCTTCGGTCGCAAGGATTACCAGCAACTCATCATCATCCAGCGGCTGGTGCAGGATCTCCATCTGCCCGTGCGGATCCTTGGGGTGCCGACGGTTCGCGAAGCGGACGGTCTCGCCTTGTCCTCGCGCAACCAGTATCTGAGCGCCGAGGAGCGCGCGCGGGCACCGGCCTTGTATGGGGTCTTGCGGGGGTTGGCGGAGCGGCTCGGCGCGGGGGAGCGGGCACTCGGCCCGTTGTGTGCGGAGGCCGAGACCGAACTCCGAGCCGCGGGTCTGCAACCCGACTATGTCGCCATCCGCCGCCCCGGTGACCTCGCCCCGTGCCGGGGGGATGAATCGGCGTGGGTGGTGCTCGGGGCCGCCTGGCTCGGGCAGGCCCGACTCATTGACAATGTCCTCGCTCGCCTAGAACACGGCGCGATCGATGAGCCGGAGCTGCCCAGCGAGGCGTCAGCTTGAGCCCCGATCACGGACCGGACCCTACCCAGAAGCCATTCGGCCGCGTATCCTACACGCCAAATTGCGCCGACCGCTGCGCTGTCATTCTGCGAGGAAGCCCACCATGCAGCTGACGATGCTCAAGGCGAAGTTACACCAAGCCCGTGTTACCCATTCGGAACTCGAGTACGAGGGGTCCTGCGCGATCGATGAGGCCCTGCTCCAGCAGGTGGGGATCCTGCCGTATGAGCAGGTGGACATCTACAACCTGGCCAATGGCGAGCGGTTCACAACCTACGCGATCGTCGCCGAGTCCGGGTCTCGGGTCGTCTCGTTGAACGGAGCGGCGGCCCACAAAGGGCAACCCGGCGACCGGGTCATCATCTGCGCCTACGCCCGCTTCGAGGCCGATGAGCTGGCTGACTATCAGCCCCAGGTCGCCTATCTCGATGCGACCAACCGCCTCCGGTCGCCGGCGGCACCGGTTTCGGCGGCGACCGGGTAGATGGACGTGCCACGCGCTTCATGCCGATGGCCGAATGCCTGGGGGACACGCGCTCGTCTCGACGCGGGCGCGCAGCGACTCCGTGTTGGGTTGATCGGGGGGTTGATCGCCGCTGGGTTGGCGGGTTGTGCTGGCACGCCGATCGGGGACATGGACGCCGAGGACCTCTACGAGCGGGCCCGGGCCTCTCTGGAGAGCCGTGCGTATACCACAGCGGTCGAACGTTACGAGACCCTCGAGGCCCGCTATCCCTTTAGCGAGTACGCCCGCCAGGCGCAGCTCGAGATCGCTTACGCCTATTACAAGTTCGGCGAACCCGATTCCGCCATCGATGCGGTCGACCGTTTCCTGCGTCGACATCCACGTCATCCGAATGTCGATTACGCTTATTACATCAAGGGGTTGGCGGATTTCTACCGGGGTCACGGTTTCCTCGATCGACTGACCCGGCGGGATCCCGCGGAGCGGGATCCAACGCCGCTGCGCGACGCCTTCGGAACATTTCAAACCCTGGTCCGGCGTTACCCCGACAGCCAGTATGCCGATGATGCCGAGGCGCGCATGGATTATCTGCGCAATCAGCTGGCACGTCACGAGCTCGACGTGGCGGACTTCTACATGCGCCGCGAGGCCTACCTGGCTGCCGCTCGCCGGGCGACGTACCTGATTGAGAACTATCCGGACAGCGCACCGCGTCACGAGGCCCTCCAGGTCCTAGCGGCGGCGTATGAAGCCTTGGGGCTCGATACACTCGAGACCGAGGTTGTGCGGCGTATTGAGCAGCCCCCGGCGGAGTCCGACGCATCGCCCCCGGGCTCGACGCCCTGATCAGGGCATCGCATGGGTGGCATTGTCCCTCCGGCACGCTTCCACTCCGTAGTATTCTTGGGTGAGCCATCATGGCATCGTTTGACGCACCCGTCCTCGCCCGGGGGCTGCAGAAGTATTTCGGGGCCGATCCCGTGGTCGATGGCATCGACCTGACCGCGGCGGCCGGTCGCTGTCTCGGGCTACTCGGTCCGAACGGCGCGGGCAAGACCACGACGTTGCGCCTCATCCTCGGGCTGACCCCCTTTGATGCGGGGGAGTTATGGGTGTTGGGTCAGGCGATGCCCGCGGCGGCACGCCGGGTTCGGCGGCGCATTGGCGTGGTCCCCCAGTTCGATAACCTGGATCCGGACTTCACCGTCGCCGAGAACCTCCGGATCTTCGGCTCGTACTTTCAGATCCCGGGCTCCGCGCTCGCGGAACGCGTCCCGAAACTCCTGGAATTCGCCGCCCTCACGGATCAAGCGAACCTCGGCATCCAGAAGCTCTCCGGCGGCATGCGGCGGCGCTTGACCATCGCTCGGGCGCTCATCAATGACCCCGAGCTCATCATCCTCGATGAACCCAGCACCGGGCTCGACCCGCAGGTGCGCCACTTGGTCTGGAGTCGCATCAACGGGCTCCGGCAGCAGGGCAAGACCTTGCTGCTCACGACACACTACATGGAGGAGGCCGAACGGCTGTGCGATCGGATCGTGATCATGGATCATGGCCATCGGCTGGACGCCGGTACACCCCGCGAGCTGATCTGGCGCCATGTGGAACCGGAGGTGATTGAGGTGCGCAATGCGGATGCGGACGATATCCGTGGCGAGTGGCCTGCGGGTTTGGAAGGGCGGCTTGAGGACACGGGAACCGGTTGCTTCTGTTACCTCCAGGAGGCGCGGCCCCTGTTGGACCACTTGGAGTACCGCCAGGACCTGACCTATCTGCATCGGCCCGCCAATCTCGAGGATGTCTTCCTCCGCTTGACGGGACGAGGCCTGCGAGAATGACCGCCACCCTGCACGCGCTTCCTCGGCTGCGCCCGATCGCACTCACCGTCTGGGCCCGCAATCTCCGGGTTTGGCGTCGCTTGCTCGGCCCCTCGCTGGTGCTGAACTTCGGCGAGCCGACCCTCTATCTGGTGGCCTTGGGGTTGGGGCTTGGGGTATTCATCGGCGAGATGGAGGGGACCTCCTACATTGCCTTCCTGGCCTCGGGCATTATCGCCTCCTCGGCGATGAATACCGCCTCGTTCGAGGGAATGTATTCGGTCTACACGCGGATGGTGCCTCAGCGGACCTACGATGCCCTCCTGATTACCCCGTTGGACGTCGATGATATCGTCGCCGGGGAGATGCTGTGGTGTGCCACTAAGAGCCTGATCAGCGGTACGGCCATCCTCATCGTCGCCGCGGCGCTTGGTATTACCAACGGCTGGCAGGCCCTGTGGGTGATCCCGATTTTGATCCTGGTGGGACTCTGTTTCGCCGGTCCGGCCCTGATCATGGCGACCCTCTCGCCGGGCTACAATTTCTTCGAGTATTACTTCACGCTGGTCCTGACGCCCTTACTGTTGCTCTCCGGGGTCTTTTATCCCGCGGAAACCCTGCCGGATGCCATCGGGGTCGCCGTCCAATTCCTGCCCCTCAGCCATGCCGTGGATTTGATCCGACCGCTGGTCCTCGGCCAAGCCCTGACGACCCCTTTGCTGCACGTGGCGGTCCTTGCGCTCTATGCCGCTGTGGCCTACTACTTGAGTGTGATCTTCGCGCGGCGTCGTCTCATGCTCCGCTGAGTCGTCTGAGTGGGGCCCTGGGGTGACCGTCTTTGTTTCGTCCCGAGAGGAGAATGCCGACCATGCCTCGTTTGCTGTTGTGTTCGTGTCTCGTGCTCGTTACGTCCCTGCTGGGGTCCACCAACGCGGTCGCCGATTCCAAGGTGAATGTTGCCGAGGGCTGGGTACGAGCGATGCCCCCGGTGGCCGGCATGACCGCTGCCTTCATGGACCTGACCAATGCCTCGGAACAGGACCGGCGACTCGTGGGGGCCGAGGCCCCGGGCTTCGCACGCGTCGAGCTTCATCGGTCGGTCCTCGAAGACGGCATGGCCCGCATGATCCCTCAAGAGGCCATCCAACTCCCGGCCGGCGAAACCGTGTCCCTGGCCCCTGGGGGGTTGCATCTTATGCTCATCGACCCGGCGGAGCCGCTGCGCCCGGGTGGAACCGTGCCGATGCGCCTGGAGTTCGCCGACGGCCAATCCCAGCCCGTTGAGCTGCCCGTTCAACGGGCGCCGGCCGGGAAGGGACATGGGGGTCACTCACACCACCACCATTGAGCCCCCGGGCTCGAAAACCGGTCGCGATGGGAACATCGGACCCCGGGGCAGGCTCCGCGGGTATTCGCCTGGGGTGATCTTCGGCTTGGCCGGCTCATCAGATCTCGTTAATATAGACTGTCTCTAAGCACCGAGCCCCGTTGGTGCGCACCAAAAGTTGAGTGAGAGAGTCAGTCTTTATGTTTCCCAGTTTTCTCCCCTGTCGCGAGGCCCGCCGACTGCTTGACGAGTCCCAGGCCCAGCTCATCGATGTTCGTTCACCGCGGGAGTACGCGGGCGGGGCCCTGCCGGGTGCGGTGAATATCCCACTCGCGGACATCGCCAGGGCAACGGATCGGATCGATGCGCAACGGCCCGTCATCCTCTACTGCCGCAGTGGCGCCCGGAGTGCCCAAGCGCAAATGGCCTTATTGAACCTCGGATTCCGCGACGTGCATAATCTTGGCGGTCTACAAAATTACTACGATTGTGGCTGAGTCCAGGGCTCTCGGGTGAGCCGTTTCCGGCCAACGATGGAGGTTTCCCATGCGGCATGCTCTGGCCGCGATCCTGGCGCTCGGCGTTGTCTATGGGCCCGCTCGGGTCGCCGCGGATCCGTTCGGTGCGGAACTCGGCTTCGCCACGGAATACGTCTTCCGTGGGGTGTCGCGATCCAGTGAGGCGGTGGCAGCTCAGGGGGGTGCGGCGTATCGCCCGCAATGGGGTGGGTATATCGGGGTGTGGGGGTCGAGCGTCAACTTTCCCGAGCGGGGCAGCGGCGAGGACGGGCCCCCGGCCGAGCTTCGGCCATACCTGGGATACGCCGGCCAAGTGGACTCCGGTTGGGGATGGGATGCGCGCCTGCAAGGGTTCAACTACCCGGATGACGACGGCCTGCGGGACGACTACTACGAACTTGTCCTGAGCGGTTCGTATCGGCCCGTCGAGTTATCCGTTGCGTACACGGACGATGCCCTGGGTCAGGGCGGCACCGGCTGGCATACCGCCGTCGAGCTGACCGGTCAGCCGGCGAAGCCGACGGAGGTCTTCGCCCGGGCCGGGTATTCGCGGTTCGAGGAAACCGTCTTCGGGGCCGATGCCCCTGAGCAATACGCCGATTGGCAATTCGGTATCCGTCATCGCTTCGCCGGTTTCCGTTTCCTCTATGCGATGTCCGATACCGATTCGGACGGCCACACCCTGTTCGGGAGCACTCGCGCCAACCAACGCTACTGGATCCGGATTACGCGCCCCTTCGGCGGGGGCCTCGCCTTCCCCTGAAGACCCAGCGTGCCCCCCCGAGCAGCGCCCAAACCAGCCCCCCGATCGCGCCATAGAGATGGGCGTCGACGATGACCGGTCCGCCACTGAGGTACTCGCTCGAGGGCAAGGCCCCGTGGATCTGCTCGTGGCCGAGCTTGAAGGCGATCGCCAGGCCCAGTACAACCCCGAGGCGATGTTCCCCGCGGGCGACAAGTTTCAGGGTCCCGACCACGAAGAGCGTGTGGAGGGCCCCGGACAGACCGACATACCCGTCGAGGCCGGGTGTCCAAACCCAGAGGCCGCCGCTGACGCAGAGGCCACCCCAGAGCAGTACCCACCAGAAGGGGTGAACCAGATCGCGGGTGAAACCCCAAAGGATCCCGAGGGTCGCCACATTCAGCAGAAAATGGGACCAGCCGAGGTGGACCCAATGGCCGGTGATAAGCCGCCATAGCTCGCCGTCGGCGATGGCGGAGCGTTCGAAACGCAAGGGCGCGTCGGCGTACTGAAAACCAAGCTGAAGGGCCCCGAGGGTGGTGACCGCGATCACCAGCTCGATCCAGCCGAATCGGCCGGTCCCGATCGGAGGATTCGGCGGTCCCACGGGGACGTTATCGCCAGCGAGGGGATCTGATACCATCGTGGACCTCGATGCGTCGGGATCGAATCATCAGGGAGCGAGTGACCGCGGCTACAGGGCGATCCGAGCGCTAAGCCTGTGAGCCAAGACGATGAACCGGGGTGGGCAACGGACGATCCCCCACGCGCATCGGATGTCGAGAACTAGCGCGAACTGGAATAGGCGAGGTCGTACGTGCCAATCGGAATCAATCGGCGGACACCCACCCCGCGAGGGGTTCGGGGTTTTACCCTTATCGAGGTGATGGTGGTAGTCGTCATACTCTCCATCCTCGCCGCGATTGTCGTACCACGCATCATGAGTCGCCCCGACGAGGCCCGAATCACCAAAGCGCGTCAAGACATCCGGGCCGTCGAGAGTTCCTTGAACCTCTATAAGCTCGACAACTTCCGGTACCCGGACACCGAGGCGGGGTTGAATGCCCTGGTCAGTCGCCCCTCGGGCGACGCGGAAAACTGGAAAGGGCCCTACTTGGAACGCTTGCCGACGGACCCCTGGGGCAATGAGTACCAATACCTGAAACCCGGTGAACACGGTACCATCGATATCTACTCCTTGGGAGCCGATGGCCAGTTGGGTGGTGAAGGGGTCGATCAGGACATCGGCAACTGGCAGCTCTGACGATTCGCATGCGAATCCCCCCCTTCGCACCCCGAGCCCTCGGGCCGGGCCCTCGGGGCGTGCTCGGGTTCACGCTGCTCGAGCTGATGGTGGTCATCGTTTTGATGGGCATCATCGCGAGCATGGCCGTCATTGCCTTCCCGACGGAGCGGGACTGGGATCGCCTGGCCAAGCAAGCGGAGCGGTTCCACGCCCTATTGGGCATCGCCGAAGAGGAGGCGGTGGTTCGGGGGCAATCCATCGGACTGGGCGTCTACGCGGGCGGCTACCGGTTCTATGTCCTGGATCGGCGGGTCGAGCCACCCGCCTGGGAGCCGTTCGAGGGGGATCGCTGGCTCACGGCGCGGGAATTGCCCGAGGCCCTTGCGCCGCGGCTGATCCTCGAGGGCACCGAGGTGGTGTTGAAGGAGCCCGACGAGCTCGAACGCCCGCAGATCTTTATCCTTCCGAGCGGCGAGATCCTCCCGTCGTTCGAGCTGTTGCTCGGCGGACCGGCGTTGAACGGGGATTTCGTGATCTCCCTCGGTCCCATGGGGCGCCCGGAGCTCGAGCGGCCACCACGCCCCCGATGAGCGACCGGCGGACGCGTCGCCCCGCCCGGGCCACCGCCGGGGGGTTCACGCTGCTGGAAGTGTTGGTGGCGCTCGCGGTCGTCGCCCTGGCGTTGGGGGCGATCGTCCAAACGACGACCCGCCAGACCCAACAGGCCGATCAGTTGCAGACCCGGACGCTGGCCCACTGGGTCGGCTCCAATGCCTTGAACCGGTTCCAGCTGGAGGCGACTTGGCCGAGCACGGGCACCCGCGACGGGGAGGTCGAGATGGCCGGCCGCGTTTGGCACTGGGAGCTGACGATTGAAGAGACCGCCGACGCGAACGTGCGGCGCCTGCGGATGCGGGTTTTCACCGAGCCCGAGGCGGAGTTTCCGGTGACCGAAGTTAGCGGGTTCGCGATCAATCCGGATGCCGACGATGGGACGTAACGGCTTTACGCTCCTCGAGCTACTGGTGGCCTTGACGATCTTTGCCTTTCTCGGGATCACCGCCTACAGCGGCTTGGATACGGTGCTCAATGTCCAGACGCGCCTGGCCGACCAAGCCGAGGCCTTAGCCGCGGTCCAGCGTGCCTTCGATACGCTGCAGCGCGACTTGGATCAGGCCCTGCCGCGTCCCGTTCGGGATGGCTTCGGGGATACCCAGCCCGCGCTCAGTGGCGGGGTCGAGGCGACGGGCGAGCTCCGCTTCACCCGGGGCGGTTGGCCCAATCCGGCGGAACTGCGGCGCAGCCAGGTGGTTCGCATCGCCTACGGGGTGAACGCCGATGGGGAATGGCTGCGGAACGTCTGGCGTCGTCCGGATCGGGCCAGCAATGAGCCCGATCTGGGGCGCCGGTTACTGGCGGAGGTCGATTCGGTTGATTTCCAGTTTTATACCGACGCCGGGCGCTGGCAGGAAGACTGGCCCCCGATCGGGGGATCCCCGGTGGGCTTGCCCCGGGCGGTTGAGGTGACGGTGGAGCATCCCCGCTGGGGGACCTTGCGGCGGGTATTCCGCATCGGCCCGATGCGTCCTCCGGGCTCGGACCCGCTCGGGCAACCGACCCGCGGTCAGCCGACCGGTGGGCGATCGCGATGACCGGCCCCGCAACAGGTGGCCGTCAGCGGGGCGTTGCCCTGCTCATGGCGCTCCTCGTCGTCGCCCTCGCCTCCGCGGCAGCGGTGGCCCTCATCGACCAGGGCCATCTGCAGTTGCGACGCACAACGAATCTGATCTTCGGCGATCAGGCGGATCGTCTAGCCCGCGGTGGTGTTGGTTGGGCCCAGACCGTGCTGCAGCGGGACGCGATGAACACCGACTACGATGCCCGGACCGAGCAGTGGGCGATCGAGTTGCCACCGACACCTGTCGAAGGCGGTGAGGTGTGGGGCCATATCGAAGACCGTCAAGGTCGATTCAATCTGAACAACCTCGTCAATGCCGACGGCCAACCCAACGAGCGGGCCGTGCAACGCTTCCAACGCATGCTTCAGGCCGTCGAGGCGGATCCGACGTTGGTTCAGGGCGTCGTCGATTGGATCGATCCCGATATCGATCCGCAGCTCCCGAACGGTGCGGAAGACACCTATTATCTCGGCTTGGATGAGCCCTACCGCTGTCCCAACCGCCGCATGATCGACGCCTCGGAGCTGCGCCTGGTCAAAGGCTTTGATGCGGAGCTCTACGAGGCCCTCGAGGGGGCGATCACCGCCCTTCCGGAGGTCACGGACATCAATGTCAACACGGCGCCGCCCCTGGTGTTGCGGGGGCTCGTTGCCGACGTGCGGGAGACGCGCATCGATGACTTGGTGACCCAACGGGAAGAAGCCCCTTATGAGTCCCTCGAGGGGTTCCTCGCCGAACCCGTCATCACCGAGCGACCCGATTTCGAGGCCGAGGGCCTTGGTGTGGTGAGCGACTATTTCGCCATTCATGTCGGGGCCCGGATCGATCGGGCCTACAGCCGCATGACGACCCTCGTGCATCGTTCGGCCGAGGGTCGTGTCACCCCCCTCTACCAGAGTCACAGCGTTCAATGATCCCCGGTCGGGGATCCGACCGTTCGGAGCACGACAGCCACGTCTTATGGCCAACGCCCTGATTCGAATCCGTGCGGGGAATCCCGTCCGTTGCGAGTGGTGGCGACCGGATGGCGAGGCACCCACCACCGGCCACGGCGACCTCGCAGCTGCCGCTGCGGCGATCGGACGTCAACCCGTGAGGCTCCTGGTCCCCGGGGCGTGGGTGACCCTGATGCACGCCGCGGTTCGCGCCCGGAGTGAGCGCCAACTGCGTCAGGCCGTCCCCTACGCCCTTGAAGACCGCCTGGCGGAAGAGGTCGAGGCCTTGCACTTCGCGCTCGGTCCGCGAGATGCCCAGGGCGTGATGGTGGCCGTGATGGAGCGTCACCGGCTCGAGCAGCTACGTGAGGCCTGGATGGCCCATGGGCTGAATGTCGTCTCGGCGGTCCCCGAACCCCTGGCCTTGCCCTGGCAGGGCACTGAGTGGGCGGTGCTGATCGAGGATGAGATCGCCCGGGTCCGCGATGGCTTCGGCAGTGGTTTCGCGGTGGAAGCCGATCAGCTCCCGCTGCTGTTGGGGCTCGGTCTCCAGCAAGCCGAGACCCCGCCGGCGGCGGTGCGCCTCTATCACCGGCTCGAGGCGACGGTGCCGGAACTCGCCGAGTTGGCCGCTCAAGGGCCGGAGCTTCACTGGGAGGCGCTTCCCGAGATCTCGATCACGGCCTGGTTCGGGGGCCAAGCCGCCGGCGCGCCCCTCGAGCTTCTCCAGGGGGAGTTTGCGCCGCGTTCCGAGGTCGCTGACCAGTGGCGACCTTGGCGGGCGACGGCCGTCCTGGCGGGGTTGATCGTCGCCCTGGGCCTGGTCGATCTCAGCCTCGAACGCCTTCAGGTCCAGCGTGAGATCGAGGCCCTCCGCGCGGAGCGGGCCGCCATCCTGCAAGAGACCTTTCCGGATGTCCAGCGGGTCATCAACCCCCGAGTGCAGATGCGTAATCGGCTCGAGTCCCTGCGACAGGGTCCGGACCCGGTTGAAACGGGGGTCCTGGATCTCCTAGCGCGAGCGGGTGAGCCGCTGATGACGGAATCCCAGGTCCGTGTGGAATACCTGAATTGGCGTAACCGTCGCCTCGAACTCAACCTTCGCGCCAACGATCTCCAGACCCTCGATGGATTGGCCGGGCGGATCGACACCCTCGAGGGCATCACCGCAACCCTGCAGTCCGCCTCCAGCGAGGGGGATCAGGTTCAAGGGCGTTTACGGCTCCAGGAGGCGGATTCATGAAGGCCCTCATCCGTTGGTACCGTCAATTGGGGAGCCGCGATCAGCGTATCCTGATCATCGCGATCCCGATCGTCGTCGTCCTGTTGGGCTATGCGGCGGTCTGGGATCCGTTGGCCCAGTCGGTGGCAGCGGATCGGGACCGTCGGGATGCCCTCCGCGAGGAGGTCGCCGGGATGCGTTCGGCGGCGCGAGAGGTTGAGGCCTTGCGGGCCCGTCGCGGCGGTGGGGAGCCCGCCCGCCCCGGGGCCGAGGGCTCGGCCCTGATCCTTGTCGACCGCACAGCGAAGGCCGTCGATCTGCGGGATGCGATTCGGCGCATCCAGCCCGACAGTGGTGACTCGGTCCGCGTGACCTTGAGTGACGCGCGCTTCGAGACCGTGATGCGTTGGCTCGTCGAGCTCCGTCGTCAACACGGGATTCGGGCGACCAATCTCACCATCAACGCCGAGGACACACCGGGTCGGGTTCAGGCCCGCGTCGTCCTCCAGCGTGGCTCGAAGGGGTCCGGCTCATGACGCGCCTCCTGCCAATCCTCGGCGTGGTCCTTTTGAGCTACCTTGTGACGGTGGTGCTGTTGGCTCCGGCCCAGCCCGTGGCCGGTTGGGTGGCTCAAGTGACGAACGTGGAGTTGCGGGCACACCGGGTCGAGGGTCGGATCCTCGACGGTCAGGCCCACGGGCTTCAGATCGGCGCGCGGACCCCCGTCTTCGAGGCGTTCGATTGGCGGTTCCACGGGGCCGGCCTGTGGACCGCAAATCTGGCCCTGCAACTGGCCGCCCGGAGCCCCGCGGGAGAGGTGGACGGCCTCGTCGGACGTAGCCTGCTGGGCGGCTGGTGGGTTCGGGATACCTTCGCCGCGTCTCCGATCAGCCGGGTAACCCCGGAGGTCCCCGGCGTAACCCTCGGGGGGCGACTGCGGGTCCACCTGGCCGCTGGGACGTGGAAGCCGGGCCAGCCAGGCCGACTTCAAGGAACGGTTAATTGGGAAGAGGCGCGGGTGGCCATCGATCGCGAGGTCGCCCTAGGCACCGTTCAGCTTGTCCTTCAGCAGACCGCCGTCGGGACACGCGGTGAACTCCGGGATGCCGGTGACGGT
>CAYFWJ010000048.1:0-18396 GCA_964346755.1 uncultured Ectothiorhodospiraceae bacterium | reverse complement strand
CCGATACCGGAGCTCATGCCAGGGCTATGGGGGTCACCGGCTCGACATTCTCGCTATCGACGAGGACCTACCGATAACCGAGATCCCTGAGCGTGGGTATCATCTCCATGGAGAAACCCATCTCCGGTGGCCACAGACCCGAGGCGGGTTGCTCCGGGAATAGATGCGCGGCGATTTCTCGCCAGCGCTCCAGCTGGGGCACCCAATCCCGCGGCGGGATCAGGGGGGGCATGGCATGGTAGTAAGCGGTGCCCAAGAGCTGAAAGCGGCGTCGATTCTGGAGGTACCACAGGAGGTCACCGCATTTGACCGTGCCGTAGACCCGGTCTTGGAAGTCGGGATCGGCCAGGGTCTCGAGCAGCAATCCGGACAGCACCACGTGGACCCGCGCGATCTCCTCGTACCCCCAGAGCATCCGTGGCATGCGATCCAGGGCCATGAGGATCTCCTTCGCCTCCCAGCCGTCTTCGCCTTCCGGATTGGGGCGCGCCAGGAGTTCCTCCAGGTTCCCCGTCGGTTGATGGCAATTCAGTACCAGGGCATGATGGATCGTCATAGCGGCCTCGATCGCCGGACGAGCGCATGGAGCCGAGCCGCGATCGCCTCCCATCCCGACGTTTCTCGACTTCCGATCGCTTTGAACCTCGGCAGTCTAGTCCCCCCGCCCGCCCTGGACAAGGGTACCCGGACCGGGGAGGACGCGGCTCAACCGATACCGCAGGGCATGCTGGTAGCGTAGCCCCCCAATTCGTATCATCCGAGAGGCGAGCCCATGTGGCCGAAAAGACGGCCGAAAAGCCGGATACCCGACCGCCCGGAGGACATCCTGGCGCATCTTCAACGGGTCAAGGCGGAGGTCACCGAAGACGCCCCGACCTCGATACCCCCTGACCTGATGGCAGACCTCGAAGAGCTCGAGCTGGAGGTGGGCGCAAACCGGCTACGACTGCGCCGCCAGAAGCGCCAGTTCTGGTTGATCGGGCTCGCATTCCTGGGGACCAACGCCCTGTGGGTTGGGCAGTTCTTCGCCGAGGAACTGATGCAAGAGGCCCGGATCCTGGAGCGCTTCGACGCGGTTGATCTGGTCCACGCCAAGGACTCGGCAAGAAGCTGTATCCAGGCCTCCGGTAGCGGCCCGGAATTGATCACCCCCTACGACATCGTCAGCAACGGGATCGCCCAGGCCCTGGAAGACTATGGATACGGCTTCTGCGAGCCGAGCGGTTCGGTATTGAACTTACTTCGCGTGACCCGCCATCCAGCGCATCTCGCCGTGGCCCAACCCGATGCGCAGCGGGTTGTAGAGCGCCTCGAGGCAGCGGCCCCATTGAGCGCTATCCGCTCCCTCGACGGCTTCCATGAGGTGCTGCTGGTGTCGGCCCGTCGGGAACCCTTTGGCCCGCCCATGATCTCCACGCTCCGAATCGCCGATCTGGACGGCTTCCTGGAGACATTGGGGGGGGCGATCGACGACCCGCTGCGGGTCGCCTTGCCAAGCCCCGTATCGGGCGGGGCGGTCACGGGCGTGCAGTTCCTTCGCGCCAGCCTGGATCTGGCCGGACGCCCCGGCGCGGCCCGGAGCCTCTGGGCGGCCTACCTCGATCGATTGCGTCATCCGACGGGCCCCGACGCGACGGTTCCGATGACCATCCGGCTCGAGCCGTTGCACATCGAGTTCCTCGGCAACGGTGCCGCGGCCCAACGATGGGTGGCCCGGGGGCGGGCCGATCTCGCCCTCCACACCCAGTTCCCGGGGGCATTACGCATCTCCGGCTACCTCGGGCAGCGAGTGCCTGGGGCGTCCTGGCCGCTCATCGATCATCTGGAGCTGCAGCTACTGGATATGCCGCAACGGATCGCCGACCGGATGAAGCACCTGAACGCGGTCTACGAGTACCGCAAGGTCCGGCTCCCGGCGCCTTCCAACCCGAGCCCCGGGCGCGCAAGCCCCGTCGATCACTCGCCCGCGGGCGGAACCCGCGAGCGTCGGTGCATTACCCTCACGCCGCGGATCTACGGACACCGGCTGGCGGCCATCGATGACCTCGCCCTGCGCTGGCGAATGGCGCGAATCCATGACCGGCTGCGTTCAGTGCCGCGGGATCGCCTGCTGGGCGTCGAGGCCATCACGCTCGATTCCCACGCGATTGGCCCCGGCCCGGCGTCGGCTCAATAACGCGGCATTCCGGGATCAACGACCCGGGACCAGGCGTCGATGCCCCCGGCCAGATTCACGGCTTGGTCGAACCCCGCCTGGTGCAGAAAGCGGGTGACTTCGCGGCTGCGCACGCCGTGATGGCAGAGCACGACGATCGGGGCGTCACGGGGGAGCTCGTCGACGCGTTCGGGGATCTGCCGCATCGGAATATGCCGGCTGTCATTCAGCGCCGCGATGCCGATCTCCCAGGGCTCTCGAACGTCGAGCACCAGCGGCGGTGAACTGCCACGTCGTTGTTTGGCAAGGGTTTGCACATCGATCTCTTGCATGAGCCTCTCCGGATTGGGTGAGCGCCGGCCCGAATCGCCGTCGACGCCGGGTTATTAAATCGGGAACGCCGTGCGAACCAAAACCGCCTAATCCATGCGCCTATTCAGGGAATGAATGCCCCCCGCGCGAGGACTAATCCTGTTGCCGATTCTCAAACGCAAGGGCTAAACCAATCCTCATGAGTCGTTCAAGCCGCGTACCCCGCTCCCGGGGCAGTCGCCTGTGGCGCCTAGGTCGCATGGCTGGCGGCGTCGCCAGCGATGTCCTAGTTCAAGGGGCCCGTCAGTGGTCCAGTACGGGCCAACGCCCGGAGACCCGGGATCTGTTTCTCACCCCGGACAATGCCCGGCGCATGGCCCAGCAGCTTTCCGAGATGCGCGGGGCCGCTATGAAGATGGGGCAGCTCCTGTCCATGGAGGCGGGCGAGGTATTGCCCCGCGAGTTCGTGGAGGTGCTCGATCGCCTGCGCGAAGACGCCCATTATATGCCCTACCGGCAGTTGATCGATTGCTTGAACCAGGCTTGGGGCCCCGAGTGGCGCGATCACTTCGAGTATTTCCCGTTCACGCCGATGGCCGCTGCCTCCATCGGTCAAGTCCACAAGGCGAAGCTCAAAGACGGCCCCGAGGTCGCGATCAAGGTCCAATACCCGGGGGTTCGGGAGAGCATCGACAGCGACGTGGACAACGTCGTCCGCCTGGTGCGCTGGTTTCAGGTCTTTCCCGAGGACATGGATCTCACGCCCATGATCGAGGAGGCCAAGCAGCAGTTACACGCCGAGGCGGATTACCGCCAGGAAGCGGATTGGCTCCGGACCTACCAGGACCGAATCCGCGATGTCCCGGGTTTTCGCCTGCCCGAGGTCATCGAGGGATTGACCACGGAGCGTGTCCTCACCATGACCTATGTGGATGGGCACCCCATCGAAGACGTAGAAACCGCCCCGGCCGAGCTGCGCAACCGAGTCGCGACGGCGATGGTCGACCTCGGTCTACGGGAGCTTTTGGAATGGGGCCTGGTTCAAACGGATCCGAACTTCGCCAACTACCGCTATGACCCGGCGACTGGGGAGATCGGCCTCTTGGACTTCGGTGCCACGCGCTCCTACGGGCCGGAGCTACGCGATCGGCTCGTGACCCTGTTCCGCGCTATCCGGGACCAGGACGAAGAGCGCATGGTGGATGCGGCCGTGGATGCCGGCTACTTCGATCCCGATGAGGCCCGGCGCTACCGCAGCGAATTCAAACGGCTCGGCCGCATGGCCGCGGAACCCATGCGCGAACGCGCGCCGTATGACTTCGGCCGAGCGCGGCTGAGTTCCCGAATGCGCGATCAGCTCCTGAGCATGGACTTTGATCGGCGTTTCCTCAAGCTCCCCATCCCAGAGCTCATGTTCGTCCAACGCAAGCTGACCGGCCTGTATCTGCTTTGCGGTCGCCTCGGCGCCCGGATCAACGTCGTGGAACTGCTCGATCCCTACTTGGAACGGGACGCCGCGCGCGCGCCTCAACACACCGACTAGCGCCCGTCGCTCCCATCGGGTCGAGGCGGTTCCTCGACCCGACGATCGGGATCACGCATCCGGTGACTCCTGGAGCACCTCCCGCAAAAGCGCCGTCGCGAAGACCCCCCGAGGCAGCGTCACCTCGACTCGGGCCTCCGCGGGCCCGACCACCGCCCAGCGAAGGTCCTCGGGGATCACGCGCAAGGCTCGGCGTTCAGCCTCCATACCAAAGCCCTCGAGTCGCTCACACCAGGCCGACTCGGCGGCCAGGACGGCGTCTTCATAGGCACGGCACGCCGCCTGGGCGAGGCGGTCCGCACCCCCCCACAATGGCCCGGAGGGATGAATCGCCCCAGCCGCGACCCGCTCCGCGGCCTCCTCCCAGTCGGCGGTCGTCACGACGAAAAAACCTCGGCTCCCTGGCCACATCAAGGGCTCACCCACCCACGGAGATTGCCAGGAACCATCCGCAACCCGCGCGGCTAACACCCGATTGAACAACAACGAGCGCACCGCCGAGAGATAGAGGCTGCGCTTCTCACGACTCGGGGACCGGGGCGCTGCCTGGCCATCGCCGGCCTCCGGGAAGAGCCATCGGTGCGCTGCGTGGAGGTTTCCCCCCGCGTGTCCAAAACGCTGCGTCCCGAAATAATTGGGGAAACCCGCCTGGCGGACTCGATCGAGATGCGCCTCCCAAGCCGGCCAGTCCCCCTGCAACCCCCGTAGGATCAGCCGGAATCGATTGGCGTGGTGACTCCCCGGCCGAAGCTTGCGCCGATGGCGTACCCAACGTAGCACTCGCACCCCGGGAAGGTTCAGAGCCGCCCAATTCGGTTCCGCCTCGCCAGCGGGCAAACTCAGCCATTGCCGGGTCACGGCGCGCCGATCCTTGAGGCCGCTATGTCCCACGTCCTTGCGCGGGACACCCGCCCAACGGGCCAGGGCCTGAGCCACCCAGCCCGTGTTCTGGTCGCGCTTCTCGATCTCGATCAACCAGTGGGGCCCCGCCCCTTCCGGTTCGAAACCCAACACCTCCTCGACCCCGAAATCCTCGAGCCGGACCCGGGAATGGCCCTGCATCGGTGGCACCCCCCAGGCGCGTGGCCCGAGGAGGTCCGGTTCTGTCTCAAGCACAGGCCCCTGCGTCATGGACGCGGTTCCGCCACACGATCCCGGAGATAGACGGGCCGGATCGCCTGTGCGCTCACCGTTGCGCGGGCGTGCCAGGCGGCGCGGGCCAGGGCGAGCGTTGCGGCCGCGTCCGGCAACTCCACCGGACTGTGCCGAACCGGGGCCCCGACGGCCGCCGTGAGTGCGGTCTTGTGCGCCGCCCACCCCGTACCGGCAGCGAGCCATAGCCGATCGGCGGGGAGGGGCGCGACCTGCTCCGGGGGGCCGACCGACTCGTTACCGATCGGGGTCAACACCGGACCGGCCGCCCACCCGTAGGTCCCGACGTAGACCTCCCCCATCCGCGCATCGAGGGCGGCCACGATGCCGAGCCCCGGCATTGGATCCCGGCTCGCGGCCCAGGCCAAGGCCTCGAGGGTGGACACCGGCAGGGCCGGGCAATCCAAGCTGTAGGCCAACCCCTGAGCGAGGCTCGCCGCAAGACGAACCCCGGTAAAGGATCCGGGGCCGCGTCCAAAGGCAACGGCGTCCAGATCGCCGCGTTCGATGCCCGCCTCGCTCAGGAGGGCCTCAGCCCAGGGGAGGACATTGGGCGCGTGTTGGCGGGGGGCGACCGCGTGGCGGAGCCATTCCCGCTCACCCACCCCGAGGGCCACGGAGCAGGCCTCCGTGGAGGTCTCGAGGGCCAGAATCACCGGGGGGTCATTCACGAGGCGGTCTCCCAACGGGTCAAGAACTCGATGGCGTCATCCACCTGCCGGGTCATCGGCAGGGCGGGCAAGGCATCCCGGAAATATCGCCCGTACCCCTTAGAGGTCAGGCGCGGATCCCCGAGCACGAAGACACCGACATCGGTCTCCGAGCGGATCAACCGGCCGAACCCCTGCTTTAAGGTCAGCACGGCCTGCGGGATCTGAAAGGCGCGGAACGGGTCGCGTCCGGCGGCACGCAGCCGCTCCAGCCGTGCCGCCAGGACCGGATCGCCCGGGGCGGCAAAGGGAAGCCGGTCGATCGCGACCACGGACAGGGCGGAACCCCGAATATCGACCCCCTCCCAAAAGGTCCCCGTGCCGAGCAGCACGGCCTGATCGGCCTGCTGAAACCGCTCGATCAGCTCCCCCCGGGATCGGGTTCCCTGGACCAACACCTCGAAGCCGGGGGTTCCGCGGAGGCGTTCCGCGGCCTCGCCGAGGGCGCGGTGGCTGGTAAAGAGCAAGAAGGCACGGCCGCCGATGGCGTGCAGCAGCGGGCGGACCGCCTCGACGAACCGCCGCGTGTAGTCGGGGGCGCTCGGGTTGGGGAGCCCGCTGGGGTGATACAGCAAGGCCTGCTTGGAATAGTCGAAGACCGTCTCATAGACCCGCGTGACGGCCTCCCCCAGACCGAGACGCTCGCGAAAGAATGCGCAGGCATCACCGGCGTTGAGGGTGGCGGAGGTAAAGATCCAGCTTCCGGGAAAGCGGGTTCGATGATCCGCGAAGGCGGAGCCCACCTCAAGGGGGGCGGTGTTCAAACCGAATCCCCGGCCGCGACGCTCATACCACGCGACCCAATCGCCCGGTGGCCGACGGAACATGGCGAGGCGCCTGGCTTGATCCCGTGCGCGCCGAGCCACCGCCTGCACCGCCGAACCCCGTTCGGCCTGGGCCTCGGCCCCTTCGGCGAACCCCTCAAGCGTCGTCTCGAGCTGATCCAGGGCGGCTTCGACCGATGGCCACTCGGCCAATCCCGCGGGCGTTTCCCGAACCGGCAACTCACCGAATCGATCGATCAGCCTCTGCAGGGATTCCTCGAGCTGATCCAACCGGCGGCGGAATGCCGGATCATCGCCGATCTCATCGGCATCGGCCTTCCAGCCGTCCCGCCAAAGCTCGTTCAATTGCCGAGAACTGAGGTTGGCCCCGAAAAAGCGGGTCGCAACCTCCGGCATCTGATGCGCCTCGTCGATCACCACGGCCTGGGCGGCGGGCAGAACCTCCCCGAAACCCTCTTCTTTTAACGCCATATCCGCACACAGCAGGTGATGATTGACCACGACGATATCCGCCTCGATGGCGGTACGCCGGGCCTTCGCGACAAAACACCCAGACAGGTTTGGACACTCGTTACGGAGGCAGTTCTCGACCGTCGAGGTGATCCGCGGCCAGAGTAAGGCATCATCCGGCAGCAGCCCGGAGCGCGTCAGATCGCCGTCCGGCGTTGCTCGAGCCCAGTCCTGGACACGATTCAGCAGACGTTGTTGCTCGCCATCCAGGGCGGCGATGGATTCCCGGGTCTGCGCCAGGCGGTAGGGACAGAGATAGTTGCCACGCCCCTTGAGGAGAGCGACCTGCGGGCGCGCGCCCAGCGCCCGCAGGACGGCCGGTAGGTCCCGGTAGAAGATCTGATCCTGAAGGGTTTTGGTGCCGGTGGAGAGGACCACCTTAGCCCCGGATAGCACCACGGGAACAAGGTAGGCGAAGGTTTTACCGACCCCCGTCGCCGCCTCGGAAACCAGCACCTCCCCCTCGGCGAGGGCCTCGGCAACGGCCTCGGCCATGGCCTGTTGCCCCGGACGGGCTTGAAATGCGGGAAGCGAACGGGCCAGCGGCCCGTCGGGTTCGAAGGTTTGGGCGACACGCCCCCTCAAGGTATCCCGATCGCGGTCGACATCAGTCATTCGATACCCGCCAAACAGCCCCGACTGGGCGTGTGCCGAAAGCGAGGGAGCCACCGCTCCGTCGCGTGATCGCGGGGCGCCGACGGGAGCTCGTCCGGCGTTGGCCCAGTACCCACCGAGCCTGTCGCGCCGACATGTTGGCCAATCCCTGTATCCAAACCCGCTTGACGCGTTTCCGCGTTCCGAGTTTTCTTATCAGACACACCGGCTTAGAGTCAAGTATCTGGACCGAGCCGAGGATGGTTGATTAAAAAAATGCAGTAAAAACAAAAGCATAAAATCAACCCGACAAAACTCGGGGGCTCGGCTCTCCGGCCCGTCGATCCGCAGGCGCCTCGGCGGGAACGACAGAAATCGTCTTAAACGAACACTTCAGTCGCGACGCCCCCCTCCGGGCGGCCTGAACCCAAGCGGCGAACCCCGCGCCCGCCGCGGTCTCGCCCCGGGCCATCACTCGGTCCGCGTCTTGCTGTCCCTGGGGTCAGTACTTTGTGTCCATACGCCTCGGGGAGGTATTTATGATGCATCGATCCGGTGGATTCACCCTGATCGAACTCATGATCGTGGTGGCGATCATTGGGATCTTGAGCGCCCTGGCCATCCCGGCGTACCGGGATTATGCGGCTCGGGCCCACGTCGCCGAGGCCCTGACCCATGCGAGCGCCCATAAGGCCCGGCTGGTCGAGTACGTCGCGAACCACGGCGCCTTCCCATCATCCCACACGAATTATTTCGTCAGCGCCACGCCAGCTCAGGTCAATATCCAGCAGGTCAACTGGTCGGCCGGCCGCCACGCCATCGAGGTCTGGTTCGGCGGGGCCAACGCGATGCTGGATGGCCGCATCCTGTGGCTCATCCCACCCCCGATAACGGCGGTTCAAAACGGTCAATTCGACTGGACATGCCGGGGCCACAGCGGGGCTAGCAATTCCGCTTGGGCGCTCCCGGACCGCTTCCTGCCGAGCGTCTGCCGGGGGCCCATACCCAGCCACGCCGGATAACCGAGCCAACCCCCTCCCCCGGTGACAACCGCCCTCGCCCGCCTCACCCGATCCCGCGCGGCCATGCTACGATCAAAACACGCGGCCAGCCGCGCGAGGCCCCCGGCTGCCTCGCGATCGGATTCATTTCGCTCGCCGGGTATCTAATACCCGGGGATAAGCCTCCCGAGGCACCCGATGACGCGCCTGGGCGGAGTGCGAGGGACGCCTCCGCTCCGCTCGGATCGAGTCTGAATGGCCCGTACCCCCGGATTCCCTCGTTCGCTTTCGCTAACGGAGTCACCCAATCTCGCCATGTCCCGTCACACCCTTGATACCCGACGCGACTGCGGTGCGTGCGCCCAGGAGAAGGCCCTCGGTTTCGAGATCAGCATCGCCTTTCAACCGATCGTGAACCTCCCCGCCCGGCAAGTCTTCGCCCAGGAGGCCCTGGTCCGGGGGATCCATAACGAATCTGCCGGCAGCATCTTCGCCCAGATACGCCCGGATCAACTGTATCGTTTCGATCAGACGTGCCGCATCAAGGCCATCGAGTGGGCCGCCTATCTCGAGCTCGATGCCTATCTCAGCATCAACTTCATGCCCCAAGCGGTTTATCAACCGGAGACCTGTATTCGCGCGACCCTCGAAGCAGCACGGCGCTGCGGTTTCCCGCGCGAGCGTATCATCTTCGAGATCACCGAGGCCGAAGAGGTCCTCGATAAGGCCCATCTGCGGCGTATCGTCGATTACTACCGCCGCATCGGGTTCGCGACGGCCCTCGACGACTTCGGGGCCGGCTACTCGGGGCTCAACCTCCTCGCCGATTTCAAGACCGACTTCCTCAAGCTCGATCTGGCCTTGATCCGGAACGTCGATACCGACCCCACACGCCAAGCCATTATTCGGGGGGTCGTGGGCATCTGCCGCGAATTGGGCATCCAGCCGGTGGCCGAGGGGGTGGAAACGGCGCAAGAACTCAGCACCCTTGAGGGCCTGGGCATCGAATTATTCCAGGGCTATTATCTGGCCCGGCCGGGTTTTCAGTCGCTCCCGCAACCCTTTTGAGCCAACCCCGTGCGCAGACCAACCCGTCCATCGGCAACCCCCGCGCGCCCGAGATGAAGCTCGCAGTGCTGTCGGATGTCCACGGCAACATCCCCGCTCTCCAGGCCGTCCTCGAGGATATCGAGCGCTGGGGGGCACAGGACGTGATTGCTAATGGCGACCTCATCAATCGTGGACCCGACAGCCTCGGTGTCCTGGAGATCCTGGACTCCCGCCCCGAGCTCTGTCGACCCATTCAAGGCAATCACGAGGCCTACGTACGCCACTGTGCCGAGGAGGCCGAGGCGGCCGACCCTCAGGATTACGACCTGGTCCGCTTCACGACCTGGACCAGCCGACAGATTGGGGTCACGCGCCTGGCCCAGGTCGCGGCCTGGCCGCCTCATCGCGAGCTGACCGACCCGACGGGTCGGACCTCCGTCCACGTCACCCACGGGTCGCGCCTGGGTCACCGCGACGGGGTCCATCCCGAGCTCAGCGACACCGAACTCCACGCGAAGGTGGGAACCGGGCAGGACGTCTTTGTCGCCTCGCATACCCATCGGCCGCTGGTCCGATGCTTTCAAGGGGGATTGGTGGTGAATTCAGGCTCGGTCGGCCAGCCCCTGGACGGCGATCCCCGCGCGTCCTACGCCCGACTCACCTTTCATGACGGACGCTGGGAGGCAACGATCGCCCGGGTCCGGTACGATCAAGACCAGGCGGCGCAGGACTTCTTCACGAGCGGATTTGTCTGGCAGGGGGGGCCGATTGCTCGCCTCATCTATCGGGAATTGCGCGAAAGCCGCGCCCACCTGGGACCGTGGCGCCGGGCCCATCTCCGGGCGGTACTGGCGGGCCGGTATTCCGTCGCCACCTCCGTGACGGCCTACGAGGCGTCTCTGGACACCGGCCCGGACGACCCGGTTGATCGCGAGCTACAGCGCGGCCGACTCGCGGGGCCCCGGTCAGCAGGCCCCGGACCCGATCCCTAACCGGGCCCCGCCGAAGCGCCCCCAGTCGCTGAATCGCCCGCCGCTGGCTTCAGCGTGGCTCGGGATCGCGTGCTTCGAGGGCGAGATAAGCGAGGCAAACCTCCGCTTCGAAGTCTCCACCCGTCGCGATGATCCCGAGGCGACGGAGACGGGCCGGATTCAAGGGGACCGGCATCCGGTGGGGCGTGAAGGCGCTAAAGGGGAGATAATGCGTCGTCCAGTCCGTTGGCGCGGTGAACGGGGCCCGATAGGATTGCCAGGGTCGAGCGGCATCCGCCGTCTTGAGGCTGAGTTCATAGCGCGCGCCATTGCCCCGGACCGTGAGCGTCAGGCCCCGGTACGTCCGGGCATCCAGGACAGCCCGTTGCGCCGAGCCGGTGACGAGGTCGGTCGCCATCTGCAGGAATCCCCCGCCCCCCTCGGTCGTCACCGTCCCTGTTAGGCACAGGCACGGGCGCCGGTCATGGGTCTCCCGGGTCATTTGCCCGCGACTGCGCCCGCCCATTACCCCGTCGGGGACAAACGCCCAGGACGTACCGAGGCGGTTTCGTATCTCCCCGGAATCGCGATCGTCGATCACCAACACAGACATTCGGAAAGGCTCCCGGGCTGAACAGACGTGACGCTCGTCGGAGCGGGGTGTGGCATGCGGCTTGCTGAAAGGTTCCCGCCCGCTCGACATCGATTCAACGGAGACGTGCCATGCTACCAAGTGAGCCCGGACCCGGCGAAGCGCCGGAGGCCCGACCCAGTGCTTTTGGAAAGACCGCCGAGCTCGGACGCCGTTCACCTCGGGTCCGCCCCACCCCGTATCGGCTCGGACTCGGGGTGCTTCTGCTTATCGGCCTGTTAGCGCTAACCTTCAATTATTCAGTCAAACACGTATGGCTCGCCGAGCCCGAGCAACAGACCGCCTCGGAACCCGCGGAGACGGTGACGGCGTCTGTTACGCCATCCACCGAGGGTGATGCTGAGGGTGACACCCCTGCCACGGCCTCGCCCGCTACCGATAACCCGGCAGCCGATGACCCGGCACCCATCAGCGAGGGCCCAGTCACGGGTATGGACGAGCCTGGCCCGGCCGAACCGATGATGGCCGAATCGCCGGAACCCGCCGCTGAACAAGCCGTCGCCGAGCCCACAACGGCCCCTGAACCGCAGGCCCCTGAGCCCGCCGAGCCGATGGCATCCCCCTCGAGTGAACCCGCACCGACGGACGAGGCCGATGCCTCGGAGCCCCCCGCCACCCCGCCTGCGGAATCCGCATCCGCAGGATCCGCCGAACGCGACGAGGCGCCGTCCTCCCCCGCAAAGACAACGACTCCGGCAGAAGCTGAGCCAGCCGCCGAGGCTGCCTCGGCAACCGCTGAGCCCGAACCGCCGACCTTGCAACCGATCGATGACCCCGTGGCCACGGCCCAGCGCGAACTCAACGCCCAAGGCTACAATGCCGGACCGGTGGATGGGATCTACGGACCGAAAACCCGCACGGCCCTGCTCGCCTTCCAAGAGGAACACGACCTGGAGCAAACGGGCCGCCCCGACCCGGATACCCTCGAGGCGATGGGCTTTCGAGTGCGTTGAGTCCATAATGCGTCAACGAGACCGGCCGTGCGCCCCGTTTCGGTGCACGGTGACGGACCGTGCCTGAGGATGCACGGCAATAGGGCGGGCCCGCCGCGAGGCAGCTTGACCCCCCTGCCCAGCGCCACGCCCTGGATCGGTCGACGCGCCACGAAGTGCCCCGAGCGACCCGAGATCGATCGTCTATGACCGCCTCCGCCACACTCACCCGAGCAATCCTGATCGCCATGGCGCTCGGCGCGCTCACGGGACTCGGGCTCAGTGCGCTTCCGGAAAACGCCACGGCCCATACCTGGCTGACCGATGGCCTCTTCGAGGTCCTCGGTGGGTTGTTCGTGGCCGCGCTCAAGATGATGGTCGTGCCGCTGGTCTTTGTCAGTCTCGTGGTCGGCGTCACCGCCTTTGGGAGCCCGGCGGAACTCGGCCGGCTAAGCCTCAAGACCATCGGCCTGTATCTCGTGACCACCGCGATCGCCGTCAGCCTGGCCCTAACGCTCGCCCTGGCGGTCGGCCCCGGCCAGGGCTTCGAGGCCGGCGAGGCCCCGAGCGAGTTCACGGGCCGAGAAGCGCCTCCCCTCACCGAGACCCTCACGGAACTCGTCCCGGAAAACATCGCCCGCGCGATGGCCGAAGGCGAGATGCTCCAGGTCATTGTGTTCGCCCTGCTCTTCGGGGTGGCCGTGGCGATGACCGGGGAACGCGGCCAACACGTCCTGAATGTCTTTCGCGACCTGGATGCCGTACTCCTGCAAATGGTTCAGCTCGTCATACGGGTCGCCCCGGTCGGCGTCTTCGCACTGATCGCCCAAACCTTCGCGGCCCAGGGCCTGGACGTGCTACGACCGTTGCTCGGCTATTTCCTGACCCTGAGCGGGGCGCTGCTCCTCCAAGCCATCGTGATCTATCCACTGCTCCTGCGGGCCCTCGCGGGACTCCCCATCCGCCCGTTCCTCGGCAAGATGCGCGATCCCGCGACCTTCGCCTTCGCCACCGCCAGCTCGGCGGCCACCATCCCCGTGACCTTGCGCACCGTGGAATCCCGGCTCGGGGTCGATAACCGGGTCGCCTCCTTCACCGTCCCCCTCGGCGCAACCCTGAACATGGACGGGACCGCGATGATGCAGGGGGTCGCCACAGTCTTTATCGCCAATGCCTACGGGATTGCGCTCGGCGTGCCGGACCTCGTGGCGGTCGTGGCCACGGCGACCCTCGCCTCGATCGGGACCGCGGCCGTCCCGGGGGTCGGATTGGTCATGCTCACCTTGGTCTTGGGTCAGGTCGGACTTCCGGTCGAAGGCATCGCACTCATCATCGGCGTCGACCGGCTGCTGGATATGTTGCGGACTGCCTGTAACGTCACCGGCGATGGGGCCGTTACCGCCATCGTCGCGAAGTCAGAGGCCGCCCTCGATCCCGAGGTCTTCGCCGATCCCCGGGCGGCGATCGCCCCCACCTTCCTCGATACCGAAGAACCCGCCGAGCCTCGAGGCCCCGACCGTTAGCCGGCCGCCGCGGGCCTCCGGGCGGATTGCGGCCATCCCGCGCCATCCCATGCCTCGGACCGGCTTGCCGCTTTCGGTATACTGGCCCCCCAATCGAACTCCCATCCTGAGCCGCGGGCTCGGGCGTCCCATCACGAGCGTTCGCGACACCCCCATGGAAAAGACATTCGATCCCAAGCGTATCGAGGCGCAGTGGTATCCCCGGTGGGAGGAGGCCGGTTACTTCGCGCCCCACGGCACGGGGCCCGCCTACTGCATCATGATCCCGCCCCCCAACGTGACGGGCACCTTGCACATGGGCCACGCCTTCCAGGACACGCTGATGGACCTGCTCATCCGCTACCACCGGATGCGGGGCGATAAGACCCTCTGGCAGCCCGGTACCGACCACGCCGGCATCGCCACCCAGATGGTCGTCGAGCGACAGCTCAACCAGGCCGGTCAGACGCGTCACGAGCTCGGACGGGCGGGCTTCCTCGAGAAGGTCTGGGAATGGCGATCCAACTCCGGCGGCCAGATCACCCAGCAATTACGCCGTATGGGCGCTTCGCTGGATTGGTCGCGGGAGCGATTCACCATGGATGACGGCCTCTCCGAGGCGGTCAAGGAAGTCTTTGTGCGGCTCTACGATGAGGGTCTGATCTACCGCGGCAAGCGGCTCGTCAACTGGGATCCCGTCCTGCAGACGGCTGTCTCCGACCTGGAGGTCGAATCCGAGGACGAGCCGGGCCATCTGTGGCATCTCCGGTATCCCCTCCGCGATGGCCCCGGGCACCTCGTCGTCGCCACGACCCGCCCGGAGACCCTACTCGGGGACACGGCCGTCGCGGTCCACCCGGAGGACGAGCGCTACGCCCAGCTCATCGGCAAGACCGTCATCCTCCCCCTGGTGGAGCGGGAGATCCCGATCATCGCCGATGACCACGTCGATCCGGAGTTCGGCAGCGGGTGCGTCAAGATCACCCCCGCCCACGACTTCAACGACTACCAAATGGGCCAACGCCATGATCTGCCCCTAATCAACGTCCTGACCCCTCGGGCGAGCATCAACGAGGCGGCCCCGGCGGCCTATCAGGGATTGGATCGCTATGCGGCCCGCAAGGCGATGCTGGCCGATCTCGAGACCGCTGGGCTCATCGAGTCTACGGAGGCCCACACCCTGAAGATCCCGCGGGGTGATCGCAGCCGCGCAGTCCTCGAGCCGTTCCTGACCGATCAGTGGTTCGTCAAGGTCGACCCCCTCGCCCGGGAGGCCATTCGCGTGGTCGAGGAAGGGCACATCCGCTTTGTCCCCGAGAATTGGTCGAAGACCTATTTCGAGTGGATGCACCGCATCGAGGATTGGTGTATCTCGCGCCAGTTATGGTGGGGACACCGCATCCCGGCCTGGTACGACGCCGAAGGCACGGTGTATGTGGGCCGTGACGAAGCGGAGGTTCGGGCTCGACACGGCCTGGATCCCAACGAGCGACTGGATCAGGACCCGGACGTATTGGATACCTGGTTCTCCTCGGCGCTCTGGCCCTTCTCGACCCTTGGCTGGCCCGAAGAAACCCCGGAACTCAATACCTTCTACCCGACCAGTGTATTGGTTACGGGCTTCGACATCATCTTCTTCTGGGTCGCCCGGATGATCATGATGGGCGTGAAATTCCGCGCCGACGTCCCATTCCACGAGGTTTACGTCCATGGTCTCGTGCGGGACCAGGACGGCAACAAGATGTCCAAATCCAAAGGCAATGTCCTCGACCCACTGGACCTGATCGATGGCATCGACCTGGACTCCCTGGTGGCCAAGCGGACCCAAGGCCTGATGCAGCCCCAACTCGCCCCCACGATCGAGAAACAGACCCGAAAATATTTCCCCGATGGAATCCCGGCCTATGGCACCGATGCCCTGCGCCTGACATTCGCCTCACTGGCCACTCAAGGGCGGGATATCCGTTTTGATCTGAACCGGATCGAGGGCTACCGAAACTTCTGCAATAAACTTTGGAACGCAGCCCGCTTCGTGTTCATGAATACGGAGGGACAGGACACCGGCCTCGACCCCGACGCACCGATTGAGCTCGGGGTCGCCGAGCGCTGGATCGTGAGTCGGCTCCAACAGGTGGAAGCGGAGGCCGAACAACATATCACGGCCTATCGGTTCGACCGTCTGAGCCAGGGGCTCTATGAACTCACCTGGGACGAGTATTGCGACTGGTACGTGGAACTCGCCAAGACCCGTCTCAACGATCCCGCAACGAGCGGGGCGGAAGGACGTGGTACCCGGCGTACCCTGGTGCGGGTACTGGAGGCCCTGCTCCGGCTCTGGCACCCCATCATGCCGTTTATCACCGAAGAACTCTGGCAAAAGGCCGCGCCGCTGGCTGGGCGAACGGGCGAGACGATCATGCTCCAGCCCTATCCCCAGGCGGATGCCAACCGGATCGACGAGGCCGCCATCGCCGAGATGGAATGGGTCAAATCATTCATCATGGGGGTTCGGCGGATCCGTTCGGAGATGAATATCGCCCCGTCTCAGGGCGTACCGGTGCAACTTGCGAACGGCGCCGAGGAGGATGCGGTCTATCTGGAGCGGCATCGGGCCGCCATCGCGTCGCTCGCACGGATTGACGCGTTCACTTGGCTCAACAAGGACGACCCGCGACCTGAGGCCGCCACGGCCCTCGTTGGATCCCTGAAGATCCTGATCCCGTTGGCTGGCCTCATTGACAAAGAGGCCGAACTGGCACGTCTATCCAAGGAGATGGACAAACTTCGCAAGGACGAGCACAAGATCGCCGGCAAATTGGACAATCCGGATTTCGTGGCCAAGGCCCCAGCCGATGTGGTCGACAAAGAGCGCCAGCGTTTGGACGCGCTGCGCTATTCCCTGAACGAACTCGAGTCTCAATATCAACTGATCCAGCGCATCTGAGGTCGGATCGGCCCGCCCGACCGCGGCCCACACCGACCGTCAGGGCCCAACCCGCAGCCAACCGGGGGTGGTAATGAGCGCGATACCGACGCGTGACGAACAAATCCGTCAAACCCATGCCCAATTGATCGTCCTCACGGTCAAGGCCGTCCAAAACACCGACCAGCGCCCCGGGCTCGAGGAGGCCCTGCAGCTGTCCGAGGCCAACGGCTGGGCGGCCCTCGTCACCGCGATCCGAGGGATCTTAGCGGGGCGCCGGGATGCCGCACTGCTCAACCCGCTGGACGAGGAAGACCGGGTGATCGTTGAGGCAATCCTCGAGGGATTGCAGGATCCCACCCGACTCCCCGATCCGAACGCCCCTGCGGATCCGTTAGCGGCGGCGCCCGGACTGGCCAACCTCATCCATGCCGCGAGCCGAGGCGATCAAGGGGCCTTGTCTCTGCTGGCGGATATGGCCGAACAGATGACCCAGGGCCCCGGTGACATGGCACGCCTCGGGGGCCTGATGCGGCGCATGGTGGAAGGAGAACGGGACGCCGATCGGTTGACGGAAGGCATGGGTGCCTCCGGTCGGGACCTCGTCTACGCGCTTCTCGCGGAATTGGGTAAACGCGAGGCCCATTGATCGGCCAGCAAAAGGAGCCACCCCGATTTCAGCTGACTGACTTGCCCTATGACGCGCATCACGTATCTCCGCACGACAAGCGATGCCGATGTGCATGACTTGCTGGAAAACCCGCATCGCATCGAAGGCCTGTTATACGGCCTCACCCAGGCGATGGCCGCGCCCTACGCCTGGATCGGATGCCTGCTCGGTAAACCACTCGCCGCCAACGCCTGGCGTCCTCACATTTGGGGGTCAGCGTTTGATATTGACCGAGCCTGGCATGGGATCCATTTCCTGCTAACCGGGGATCCCACCAGCGGCGAGGGGCACCGGGCATTCCTGTTGACCGGGGGACGGCCGATCGTCGATGTCGATGTCGGATTCGGACCGGCCCGTGCGCTCCTGTCCCCCGAGGTTCAAACCATCAGCCGTACATTGGACACCCGCTCGCTTGGGGAACTCCAGGCTGGGTGTCAAGCGGATCGCTTCTGGGCCCACGCCATCTACCCCGATATCTGGGACGAGCCCCTCGCGCGAAATTTTGGCTATTTGCTCGCACACCTCAAGGGGTTGCGGGACTATCACCGCTCCGCTGCCGAGCACGCTCGGGCCATACGGGTCGACCGGCAATGACCACTGGGCCCGGTTACACCGGGCTCGTGGGCTACATTCCCGCGCCCGGCTTCCGCACCGAATTGGAGACGGAACTGCAACGGCTCGGGGTGCCCCTCTCGGGTTGGCACGGTTCACTCCTCCTGGCCGAGGGACCGCCCCATCGCCCGGCTTGGGCCGCAGATGTCTGGGACGACCCCCGGGAACTGCCCGTCCCGTCCATCGCACGAGGGGCCGCCCAACTCCGAACCATCCAACGGAACTGGGTCCTCCTGGAGCCCCCCGAACAGTACCGTCGCGCGCGACTCATGGCCGAGCACCTCCCGCATGTCGGAATGCGCCCCATACGCTTCCCCCACCC
>CAYFWJ010000047.1:0-18850 GCA_964346755.1 uncultured Ectothiorhodospiraceae bacterium | reverse complement strand
CTTAGCCATGACGACGAGGTGACCCGATGAAGCTCGAGCAGGCGTTGGTGGTTGATGACTCGCGGCTCGCACGCTATACCTTGGAGCGGCTCCTCAAGGAGCTCGGCTTCCAGGTTCAGAGCGTAGCCTCCGGTCAGGAGGCCCTCGACTCGATCAAGCAAAATCCCGTTGACATCGTGTTCATGGACTTCATGATGCCGGACATGGATGGCTATGCCACGGCGGCCGCCATGGCCCAACTGCCGCAATTCAAGGACACCCCAGTGGTGATGTGCACGGCCCAGGAAAACGACGATTCGGCAGAGGCACCCCGAACGGAATCCGCCAACATCCGGGGCTATATCCCCAAACCACCGACCGCCGACGCCGTCAAGCAGGCCCTCGAGACGATCCGCGCCCAAGCCGCTGCCCCCTCACCGGCCACTGCCTCGGCCGAGGCATCCGCCGCAGCCCAGCCCGCGACCTCGTCGAGCCCATCGGTGGATGAGGAGCGGTTGAAACGGGAGCTCGAACAGATCGCGCGGCATGTTGCCGAGGAGACGGCGCGGCAGGTCGTCGACAAGTTGCTCAAGGAATCGATGACCGTGTTGAGTCGTCAGCTGACCCCGACGGTGGTAAAACAAACGACGGCTCACGTTGAAGAACACATCCATCGTGAGATGGATGAGAAGATCGATTACCACATCAAGGCTTCGAGGCGCTAGACGCCGCCACCGCCCGATGCACACCACGCCAATCGGCAGTCGCTTGTCGTGCAACGATTTGCAACCTTGAGCTCCAAGAGATTTGACGCTTATGGCGGTTCAGCGCGTCCTGGTCGTCGATGATTCCAAGCTCGCCCGACTGACCATCAGCAAGTACCTCAAGAAACAAGGGTACGAGGTCTCAGCGGCCGAAAACGGCAAAGAGGCCTTGACGGCGGTGGAAGCGCATCGGCCGGATGCCGTCGTCATGGATTACATGATGCCAGAAATGGACGGCCACGAGGCGACACGCCAGTTGGTCGCCAACCCGGCCACCGCTTCGATCCCGATCATCATCTGCAGTGGCGTCGAAGACGACGAGGGAGAACGCGTGCGGGCCAAGGAAAACGGGGCGTTGGGGTACATCAAGAAGCCGGTCACCGAGGCGAAACTCCTCGAGGCGTTCGCCCAACTCCCGGAGTCCACCACGACAAGCGAATCCCGAGCGACACGGGATCCCCTCGAGGAGCGCCTCGAGGCCTACGTCCGGGAAACCGCTGAGGCCGCCACCCGGGCCTGGGTGGAACAGCACTTCCGCGAACAGGTGACCCAGGCGGCACGACAAATGGCACCGCAGCTTGCCCGACAGGCCGCGGAAGCGGTGTACGCGAAGATCGATCAGGAGATCGAGGCCAAGGTCCGGGCTCGCCTTAAAGACGGGGAATAGCAACGCCCGAGCCGATCCGAATCAGGCGCGGCGCCAACTCGGACCGGTGGGGGAATCTTCGATCACGATGCCCGCCTCCTTCAGTTGATCCCGGATGCGATCCGCTGTTGCAAAGTCCTTTTGCTGCCGTGCCGCCTGCCGCGCGGCCACCGCCGAATCGATCTGCTCCGCCGTGTAACCCGGCACGACCTCCGCCGCCTCGCCCCCGCTCGACCCCGTCCCCTTGAGGAAGGCCTCCGGATCGTCCTGGAGAAGCCCGATCACCCCGCCCAACGCCACCAGAGCGTCGGCCAGCCGACGCGCACGCGCCATCGCATCGGCGCTGCGGGCCCGGTTCAGCGCGTGGGCCAGGTCGAAGAGCACCGCCAGGGCCTCCGGGGTGTTGAGATCGTCCTCGAGCGCGGCAAAGAATCGCTGACGGTAGGCCTCGGTATCGGGCAGGTCCGTCGCGTCAATCGGGTCGGCGGCGGCCTCCTCGACGTATTCGGTCTGCCCGCGCAGCGCGTTATACAGGCGCGTCAGCCCGGCCCGCGCCTCGGCCAGCTGCGTCTCGCTGTAATTCAATGGACTGCGGTAATGGCTGTTCAGCACGAAGAAGCGCAACGTCTCCGGCGCGTAATGCTGGAACAGATCGCGAACCGTGAAGAAATTCCCCAACGACTTCGACATCTTTTCGTCGTTGACCCGGACGAAGCCGTTGTGCATCCAATAATTCACGAACGGCTCGCCCGTGGCCGCCTCACTCTGGGCGATCTCGTTCTCGTGGTGGGGAAACTGAAGATCGTGGCCCCCACCATGGATATCGAAGTGGGCCCCGAGGTAGTGGGTCGACATCGCGGAGCACTCGATATGCCAACCGGGTCGCCCCGCGCCCCAGGGGCCATCCCAGGCCGGCTCGCCGGGTTTGGCCCGCTTCCAGAGGACGAAATCCAGCGGATCCGACTTGAACTCTTCGACCTCAACCCGGGCCCCAGCCCGGAGCTCCTCGAGTGCTCTGCCGGAGAGCTTGCCGTATCCCGGGAAGCGGGAGACGTCGTAGTACACATCACCGTTTTCGGCCGCGTAGCCGTAGCCCTGCCCAACGAGCCGATCGATCATCTCCACCATCCAGGGGATGGACTCGGTTGCCTTGGGCTCGTAGGTCGGCGGCAAGACGCGAAGGGCCTCGGCATCCTCGTGCATGGCCTGAATGAAACGCGCCGTCAAATCCCCTGGGGGCACACCCAGCTCCTGGGCGCGGCGGATGATCTTATCGTCGATATCGGTGATGTTGCGGACGTAGGTCACGCGATAGCCCAGGTGCCTGAGGACCCGATACAACAAATCGAAGACGATGAGCACACGGGCATGACCGAGGTGGCAATAATCATAGACGGTCATCCCGCAGACGTAGAGCCGTACATGCCCGGGCTCGATCGGCTCGAAGGGTTCTTTTTGTCGCGTCAGGCTGTTGTGCAGGTAGAGCATCGCGATTCCTTACCCAAAAATCATAGAGCGCGCCGGGGGCCCCGCGAACCCGTCGATCGCCATCCGACGGGCGGGGGCCTCACGCCGTGTCGCGCAGCCAGGCTGCCACCCGGCGCAGGCGTTGCTCGGCGCGCGCTGCACCCATCACGCGAAGGGCAGCGGGGAGCTCGGGGCCGCGGGTCTCGCCGGTCCACGCGGCCCGAAGCGGCATGAACAACCGGCGGCCGCTGCGGCCTGTCTCGGCCTTAACGGCCTTGATCAGGGCGTCATAATCGAGACCGTGGGTCAGCACCTGATCGGCCACGGTCTCGAAGAAGGCCGGGCCCGCCTCCTGGATCGGCTCCCGAGCCGCGTGAGACCCGGGGGGCGGCTCGTCAGCGAGGAGCACCTGAACCCAATGACGCGCGTCTTCGGGGAAGGTCACGTTATCCCGAATCGCCCGCACCAGCTCCAATCCCTGTTCACGATCCAGCCCGTAGGACGCGATGTCGGGTTGGATCCAGGCCCAAAGATCGGCATCCGCCGCCGCATGCACGGCGGTGCGCTGCCACCGGTCCAACTGCACCGGATCATGACGGGCAGCCGCCTTACCGAGGCGGGGTATCTGAAAGGCCGCCGCCAGGGCATCCCGATCCATCAATCCCTCCTCGGCATAGTAATGCCCCAGCCGGGCCAGATGGTTGACCACCGCCTCCGGTCGATAACCCGCCGCCCGGAGCTCGGCAATGGAGGCGGCCCCAGCGCGCTTCGACAGGGGCTGGCCATCCGGGCCGACGATCAGGGCGATGTGCCCGTAGCGCGGTTGCGGCAGGCCCAGCGCGTCGAGCAGCATCAACTGACGCGGGGTATTGGTCAGGTGATCCTCGCCCCGCAGGACATGGGTAATCCCCATGAGGGCATCATCAACGGCATTGCTGAAGAAGAACGCCGCACTGCCATCGGCCTTTTGGATGATGAAATCGCCGATCTCGTCGTTGCGAAAGCGCTGGGTCCCGCGGACCAAATCCTCGTACACCCATTGGCCCGCCGGCACCCGAAAACGCAGCGTCGGCACCAGCCCCCGCGCATAGCGCTCCGCAACCTCCTCCGCGGTCAGCCGGGCACAGGTGCCGGGATAGCGTGGGGGCTGACCGGCCGCGAGCTGCGCCTTGCGGACCATCTGCAGCTCCTGGCTGCTGCAAAAGCACGGATAGGCCTGACCCGCATCGATGAGCCGTTGATAATACGCTGCGTAAACCTGCGTACGCTCGGATTGCCGATAGGGTCCTCCGGGACCGGGCTGATCCGGCCCCTCGTCCCACTCGAGTCCGAGCCAAGCGAGGTCGTCGGCCAGCGCCTGCTCGAGCTCGGGTTGGCTGCGCTCGGTATCCGTATCCTCGATGCGCAATACGAACCCGCCCGCGTCCCGATGGGCTAGGAGGTAGCTGAAAAGGGCGGTGCGCGCGTTGCCGAGATGGACCCGTCCCGTCGGACTCGGGGCAAAGCGCGTCTTGATCGGCGAATCAGTCATGGGCGCGATGGTATCGGAATTGACGCGGGGTGACCACGGGCGCTTGGTCCGCCCGGTCAGCCTGTATATGATTTGAACGGGTCCGCGCATGCGGCACAGCGGACCGCCTGTGACCCGCCCGAACCGCCTCGGACCCCGCCGCCGGGGTCCGAGGCGGTTCGGTTATTCCCGGCTATTGGAGTCTTTATGGCCTACGACGCATTCATCTCGGATCTACACCTGGATCCTCGCCGACCCGGGATTCAGGAGATCCTCCTGAACTGGCTAGCTGGCCCAGCTCGGCAGGTGGACACCCTATACATCCTCGGCGATCTCTTCGAATACTGGATCGGCGACGACGACCCCGCCCCCCACCTGGAACCCGTTTTCGAGGCCCTCAAGCAGCTGGCCGACCACGGCACCGCCACCTACTTCATGGTCGGTAACCGCGACTTCCTCGCCGACACCGGATTCGCCGAGCGTTCCGGCTGTCAGATCTTGGACGATCCGACGGTTGTTACGCTCCATGGCCGGCGGGCGGCCCTCAGCCATGGCGATGCCCTGTGCACCGATGACCACGAGTATCAGGCCTTTCGGCGCATGGTGCGCGACCCGCAACGCCAGGCCGAGTTCCTGGCCCAACCCCTGGACATGCGCCGCCAGACCGCCGTGGCCATCCGCGAACGCAGCCGCACCGGCGGCCAGGAGAAGGCCGAGGAGATCATGGATGTCAACCAGGAGGCCGTCGATCGCCTGATGGACGAACTCGGGGTGGACCTGTTGATCCATGGCCATACCCATCGCCCCAACCATCATCGCTGGTCCTACGGCAATGGACAGCGCGAACGGATCGTGCTGAGCGATTGGTACACCGAAGGGGCGGTTCTGATCCACCATGACGGTCGGTTCGAATCCCACCGTCTGCCCTAGCCCCGCGAAACCCAAATCCGCGTGGGGTCGCGGAGGGCGACGGCTGTAGTAGCATGGAGGATTACATCACGACATCGTCGACCCAGACACATCCGATCGATCATCGGGAGGCATCACCATGGGCGTGTCCCAGTTGCAGGTAGAGACCGAGCTCAAATCCGTCGTCGACAAGTATACCGAAACGGATCTGGTCGCCGGTGAGGCGATCCGCTCCATCGACATCGACGGATCCCGAGTCACCGTCCACATCGCCCTTGGTTATCCGGCAGCCGGGTACCAAGAGGAGCTCGCCGAGGCCGTTCGCCAGCGGGTGGGGGGCCTTCAAGGGGTTGAATCCGTCGCGGTCGAGGTGGATTGGGACATCGTGCCCCATGCGGTTCAGAGCAACCTCAAGCCCTTTGAGGGCATCAAGAACATCATCGCCATCGCCTCCGGCAAGGGCGGGGTCGGCAAATCGACCACCGCGGTGAACCTCGCCCTCGCCCTCAAGGCCGAAGGGGCCACCGTGGGCGTACTCGATGCGGACATCTACGGCCCCAGTCAGCCCCGCATGCTCGGCATCAGCGACAAGCCGGAATCCAAGGATGGCCGACGTCTGGAGCCGTTGATGGGCCATGGCGTTCAGTCCATGTCGATCGGCTACCTCATCGAAGAAGACACGCCGATGATCTGGCGGGGGCCCATGGTCACTCAGGCCCTGGAGCAATTGCTGAACGAAACCCAGTGGCGGGAGCTCGATTACCTCATCGTCGATCTGCCCCCCGGCACGGGGGATATCCAACTGACGCTGGCGCAGAAGGTCCCGGTCAGCGGGGCGGTCGTGGTGACGACGCCGCAGGACATCGCACTCCTCGACGCCCGCAAGGCGGTGCAGATGTTCAACAAGGTCGAGGTCCCGGTGCTCGGGGTGGTGGAAAACATGAGTATCCATATCTGCAGCAACTGCGGCCATGCCGAATCGATCTTTGGCGAAGGCGGCGGCGAACGCATGGCGAAGGATTACGGGGTCGAGCTGCTCGGGGCCCTGCCGCTGGATATCCACATCCGGGAAGAAGCCGACAGCGGCAAACCAACCGTCGTGGCCCAGCCGGACAGTAAGATCACCCAAATCTATCGCGACATCGCCCGCAACACGGCGGCCCGCTTGGCCCAACAGTCCAAAGATACCCAACAGAGCTTCCCGAACATCGCGATCGAGGATACCTGATCGGGGCCACGGCCCGAGCGCGCCGTCGTGCCGTCGTATTGTCTCCCGTCGGGCGAGGCGCCGCAACGAATCGGTGGCGCCGCCGGCATCTGCTACAATGCCGCCGCAAGGCCGGCGGCGCCGGCGGGGCCACGATTCATGAAGCGAGGGGCGGCGGGTGTCCAAGCACAGCGTACCCAGCATCGGCGTCATCGCCGTGCTCACGATCGGTCTGGCCGGCTGCATCACAGCCCCCAAGGAACCACCGCCCCCCGAGGAAAACGATCCGCTCAAGGCGATCAATCGCCCCGTTTACCAATTCAACCGGGTGATCGACAACGCGGCCCTACGACCCGCCGCCAACACCTACGGCTTTGTCACCAATCGCCCGGTCCGCCGATCGGTCGGCCATTTCTTCGATAACCTAGGCTCCGTTGAGACCATCGTCAACGGGGCACTGCAAGGCAAGTTCCAGCAAAGCGCCTCGGATACGGGACGCTTCGTGGTCAATAGCACCGCGGGGGTCGGCGGGCTATTCGACGTCGCTCAACACATCGGGCTCGAAGAACACAACGAAGACTTCGGCCAGACCCTTGCCACATGGAATGTGCGTGAAGGCCCCTATCTGGTCCTGCCGTTCTTCGGTCCGTCCACGACCCGAAGCGCCGTCGCCTGGCCGGTCAGTATCGTCACAAACCCGCTCTTCTACGTCAGTAACGCCTCCATCACCGTCCCCCTGGGGGCGTTGGGTCTGGTCGAAACACGCTATCGGTTCGAGGATCGATTGCAGACGCTCGAGGGACTCCCGGGCGATGAATACGTCACGGCGCGGGAGATCTACCTGCAGAATCGTCGCTCCCTCATCGACGACGCGGAGACCTCCGAGGCCCCCTATCAAGAGCCGCTCGACGACGAGCTCGATTCCATCCTCGACGAGGGCTTCGGCACCGGCGACGATCCGTTTGCCGATCCGCCAGCGGGGGAGGACCCCTTTGCGGATCCACCGTCAACGCCCGATGCCCCCGACGGGGCCACGGAGTCACGGGAAGAATCGCAACCGGACGAATCCCGATCACGCCAATCACCCACCCCCTAACGGCAGATGAGGTCTCGTCCTATGCACGTTCGTCCGATCCCCGGTCCAATCCCAACGCTCCCCCATACCCTGCAATGGTTCGGTCGCACCTCAGCACTCGCCCTCGCCTTGATGCTCGCCCCGCTAGCGGCGGCAAACGCCGAGGAACCGGTGTCGCTCATCCGCGATACCACCCAAACGATGCTGAGCGAACTGAAGGCCAACAAGGAGGCCATCCGCAACGATAAGGACAAGCTGTACGACCTGATCGACCGGGTCATCATGCCGGTGGTCGATTTCCCGTTGTTCGCGCGCCTGGTGCTCGGGAAACACTGGCGAGACGCCTCACGGGAGCAGCGCCGCCGCTTCACCGAGGAATTCCAGACCCTGATGCTGCGAACCTACACGGGCTCCATCGTCGATCATCTTGATGTCCGCTTCGAATACCAAGGCCAACGGGAGGGCTCCCGCCCGGATCGCACCACGGTCCGCACGGAGCTCCACTTCGACGGGGAGGGATCTCCGGTCGGAGTGGACTATCGGCTCTATGAGCGCAGCGGCGATTGGCGCATCTACGATGTGGTCATCGATGGGGTCAGCACCGTGGCGACCTTTCGCAGCAGCTTCTCGGCGGAGATCGAGCGACTCGGTTTGAACGGTTTCCTTCAGGATCTTGTCGAGAAGAATCAACGGGGTGAGACCTTGGAGCAAGAGGCCTGAAGCCATTGTCTACGGAGGAAGGCGCGGATGCGTGCATCCGCTCACCGTCCCGTCCGTACTTGCATCCGGACGTGAGGCGCTTGACCCATGGGTGAGCTCGGGCGCCGTCGCCTCATCACCGCCACCCACCCGCGCCAGGACGCGCGGAGGACACCGACACGAGCGCAAGGGGGATAACCGTGCATCGCCCGCATCTCGACGTCCTTGACGGATCCTCTCGAATCGCCCCCGCGACCGGCTGGGTCGTCTTGCTGTGCGCGCTCGTTCTCGGCCCGGCGACCGGGGCAAGCCAGTCGTTGTATCGATGGGTCGACGAACACGGGGAGGTCCATTACTCGGACCGACTGCCACCGGACGCCGTGGATGAAGGCTATCGGGAATACAACCAATCGGGGCAACTCGAGGGCGAGACCGGTCGCGCCAAGACGGAGGCCGAGCGCCGGATCGAGCGGTTGCGCGAGGAGCGTCGCCAGAAGCAAGCGAAACAGGATCGCATCCTGCTCAAGACCTTCACATCCACGGAGGAGATCAGGGAGGCCCGCGCCGACCGACTGGCCGCGGTCGAATCCTCCATCAAGGTCCTCGAGACCCTCATCGATGATCTGTCCCAGAAGTTGACCCGGGTGAGCGACCGGATCGAACGGCTGCGGGAGAAGGGACGCGCCATCCCTCAAGAGCTCAAGAAGGAGCAAGAAAGCCTGTGGCGCCAGATCGACGACAACCAATCCTTCCTGCAGCGCAAACGCAAGGAGCGCCAGGCGATTCGCAACCAGTATCAGGACTACCTAACGCGCTTCCAGGAACTGAAAGGCTCCCGCTAGGCGCCCCAGGCGAGGCGCGGGTCACTTCGGGGCCTCCTTACCGATCAAGGTCCCGATGCCCTCGTCCGTAAACAGCTCCAGCAGGACGGCGTGCTCGATCCGACCGTCGATGATGTGAACACTCGGGACACCCGAACGGGCTGCATCCAGGGCGCAGCGGATCTTCGGCAACATCCCCCCGGCAATGGTCCCGGCGGCGATCAGCGCCTCGGTCTGCGACACATCGAGCTGCGCGATGAGACTGCCGTCCGCATCCTGCACACCGACGGTATTGGTCAACAGAAATAGCTTGGTGGCTTGCAAGACGCTGGCGAGTTTACCCGCCACCAGATCGGCATTGATGTTGTACGCCACACCGTCCGGACCAACCCCGATCGGGGCGATCACCGGGATGAATCGCTCCGAGTCCAGCAAGCCCACCAAGGCCGGATCGATGGACTCCACCTCGCCCACGTGGCCGAGATCGAGCAACTCCGGCTCGCGGGTCTCATCCGAGGCGTCCCACCGGGCCTCGAGCCGCCGTGCCCGGATCAACCCACCGTCCTTGCCCGTGAGACCGACCGCCCGTCCCCCTTGTTGGTTGATCCGGGCCACGATCTCCTTGTTCACCAATCCACCGAGGACCATCTCCACGACATCCATGGTCTCGGTATCCGTCACGCGCATGCCGTCGACGAATCGCGTCTCTTTGCCGATGCGCTCCAGGAGTTGGCCGATCTGAGGGCCGCCACCGTGGACAACCACCGGGTTGATGCCCACCTGTTTGAGCAGGATGACATCCCGCGCAAACCCGGTCTTCAACGCCTCTTCGGTCATGGCGTTGCCACCGTATTTGATCACGACGGTCCGCCCAGCCAGGCGTTGGATATAGGGCAGGGCCTCGATGAGGACCGAGGCCGTGGTCATGGCTGCATCGCGTTGCACTGGCGTCTCCAACCATCGATGCGGCGAACCGCCGCGTCAGAAGGGTAGCTCGAGGGTGGGCTCGACGCGCCGAATCGCCTCCCGAAAGGCCCCTTGGATCCGCGTGAGCGCGGCGTCGTCATCCGCCTCGAATCGGATCACGAGGCTGGGCGTGGTGTTCGAGGCCCGCACCAGGCCCCAGCCATCGGCGAAATCGGCCCGCAGGCCGTCCAAGGTCGTCAGACTGGCTTCGGGGAACTGGGTCTGCTCGACGAACCGACGCATGAAGTCGAAATGCGCCCCCTCCGTGGTGAAATCCACGTTCAGCTCCGGTGTATTGACACTGTTCGGGAGCCGATCGAACACCGCCGCGCTGTCATCCGGCGCCCGAGCCAGGATCTCCAGCAGCCGCGCCCCAGTGTACAAGGCGTCATCGAAGCCGTACCACCGTTCCTTGAAGAAGATATGCCCGCTCATCTCCCCGGCCAAGGGCGCATTCACCTCGCGCATCTTGGCCTTGATCAAGGAATGCCCGGTCTTCCACATCAACGGCTCGCCGCCCGCCGCCCGGATGGCGTCGGCGAGGTGGCGCGAGCACTTGATATCGAAGAGGATGGGCGCCCCGGGGTCCCGGGCGAGCACATCCTCGGCATAGAGGATCATCTGCCGATCCGGCCAGATGATGCGGCCACGCGCATCCACGACACCGAGCCGGTCCCCATCCCCATCGAAGGCGAGCCCGAGGTCGAGCCCCTCTTGGGTCACCCGATCAATCAAGACCTCGAGGTTGGCCGGGACACTGGGATTTGGATGGTGGTTGGGGAAGTGGCCGTCCACCTCGGTGTACAGCTCGCTCACCGCACACCCCAGAGCGCGGTACAGGGCCGGCGCCACGCGACCCGCGATGCCATTGCCACAGTCAATGGCCACCCGCAACGGCCGTTGGAGCAGAACCGCCTCGGTGATCGCCGACTGATACCCCGGCACGATGTCCCACGCCTCCACCGGGGCATCAGGAAGCGCCTCCGGGAGCCCCTCCTCGAGGCGCTCCGTGGCCCGGACACGCAAGCGCTGGATGAGCTCGCCGTGGAGGGTATCCCCCGCCAGCATCATCTTCAAACCGTTGTATTCCGAGGGATTATGACTCCCCGTCAGGGCAATCGCGGTCCCGGTACCCGCCTGGTGGGCGGCGAAATAGACGACCGGCGTCGGCACCATCCCCAGATCCACCACTCGGCAGCCGCCTTGCGCCAACCCTCGCCACAGCGACGCCGCGAGATCCGGTCCGGACAGCCGACCATCGCGTCCAACGATGACCGTATCCTGACCCGCGGCCCGGACCAGCTCCCCGAAGGCGGCCCCGATCGCTTGAACGACCCGCTCGCTCAGCCCTTGGAAGGCGATCCCACGGATGTCGTAGGCACGAAAGATACTGGTATCGATGGCGGACACAACGAGTCTCCTCGAATCAGGTCATGGCGTGATGGGCCGCTCAGGCTCGGCGGCATTCCCTCATTGGCGGCCGGTGTGGCCGAAGCCCCCCCCGCCGCGCTCGCTGGTTTCGAACTCGCTCACCCATCGGAGGGTGGGATGGGTGACCGGCACGAAGATGAGCTGGGCGATGCGCTCCCCCGGTTCGATACGATACGGGGTCTGGCTACGATTCCAGCAGGAGACCTGGATGGGGCCCTGATAATCCGAATCGATCAGGCCCACCCCGTTGCCGAGGACGATCCCGTGGCGGTGCCCGAGCCCCGAACGGGGCAGGATCAAGGCCGCGATCGCAGGATCGGCGATGTGCAGGGCAAAGCCCGCCGGGATCAGCCCGCTCGCGCCAGGTTCCACCCACCAGGCCGACTCGAGACAGGCGCGCAGATCCCAACCAGCCGAACCCGAGGTGGCCGGGCCCGGGGCTGGGAACTCGCTACCGAGGCGCGGATCCAGGGACTGGATCTCAATCTGGGGCATGAGGCCCTCCGTCCGGGGCCGACGACGCACCGCTTCCGCTTTCGATGCGCTCAGCGATCAATTCGATCAACGCCTGGGCCAACGTTGATTTCGGCTGGGCCGGCAACGCCCGTACGCCCCCGGGCCAGACGACCGTCAAGGCATTATCGTCCGTCTCGAACCCCTGGCCTTCGCCAACGGCATTCGCCGCTATCATATCCACCTCCTTATTCAAGAGTTTGGCCCGCGCCAGGGACTCGAGGCTAGCCGCCTCCGTCTCAGCGGCAAAACCCACACAGAAGGGCCGGTTCGGGGCACAGGCCACCTCCCGCAGGATATCGCGGGTCGTCACCAGCTCCAACTGCGCCCGGCTCGCCTGTCGCTTGATCTTGCGCGGCGCCATCTGGCGGGGGCGATAATCGGCGACCGCCGCGGTCCCGATGAACACATCGTGCGTCGTCACCCGGGTCTGGACCGCCTCGGCCATGGCCTCCGCCGTCTCCACCTCGAGACGCTCGACCCCCGGCGGCGTCGCCAAGGCCACGGGCCCCGTCACCAGCGTGACCTCCGCCCCAGCCGCCCGCGCCGCGGCCGCCACTGCAAAGCCCATACGCCCGGAACTCCGGTTGGTGAGGTAGCGCACCGGATCGAGGGGCTCCCGGGTCGGCCCCGCCGTGATCAAGACCCGATGCCCGCGAAGGCGGCCCCGATGGCGGAACGGGGATTCGATGGCCGCCAGGATGGCCGCAGGCTCGGCCAGCCGACCCACGCCCTGCTCCCCGCAGGCCTGCTCACCGGCCACCGGGCCGACGAAGGTCACCCCCCGCTCCTGGAGCCGTGCATAGTTGGCTTGGGTCGCCGGATGGGCCCACATGGTCGCGTTCATGGCGGGGGCGAAGAGACAGGGCGCAGTGGTTGCCAGACAGAGGGTTGCGAGGAGATCGTCGGCGAGGCCGGCCGCGTGACGGGCCATGAGATCCGCCGTGGCCGGGGCGACGACCACCCGCTCCGCCCAGCGGGCCAGCTCGATATGGCCCATGCCCGCCTCCGCCCGCTCATCGAGGAGCGCCCGGGCGACCGGCTGACCGGACAGGGCTTGGAAGGTCAGGGGGGTCACGAATTCGGCGGCGGCATCGGTCAGGACGACCCGCACCTCCGCCCCCGCGCGACGCAGGAGCCGCGTGAGCTCGGCGGCCTTGTAGGCGGCAACCCCGCCACTGACGCCGAGCAGGATACGCCGTTGCTCCAACCACGACATAGGCGCGCTCCGGGACGGCTCCGATTCGAGCGGGGTTTCGCGACCAGCCCGGCCGGTCGCCCCCCGCGTGGTTCGATGGCCTAGACCGACTTCACCCCGGCGATCAGGTCGACCATCATCTGCTGCGCATCGCCGAACAACATCCGGGTGTTATCCGCGAAGAATAGTTGGTTCTCCACGCCCGAGAAACCGGCCCCACGCCCACGCTTGACAACCAGGACGTTGTTGGACTTGTCCACGTCCAGGATGGGCATGCCGTAGATCGGGCTCTCCGGATTCGAACGGGCCACCGGGTTCACGACATCGTTGGCCCCGATGACCAAGGACACATCGGCAGTCGGGAACTCGTTATTGACCTCCTCGAGATCGAAGATCATGTCATAGGGGACGCCGGCCTCGGCCAGCAGCACGTTCATGTGCCCCGGCATCCGGCCGGCCACCGGGTGGATGGCGAATTTCACCGCCACCCCCCGGCTCGACAGCAATTGCACCAGCTCCCACAGCTTGTGCTGCGCCTGGGCGACGGCCATCCCGTAGCCGGGGACCACGATGACCTTCTTCGAATAGGCCATCATGATCGCCGCATCGTTGGCGTCCAAGGCCTTCATCGTGCCGCCGGCCTCTTGGACCGCCTCACCCTCGGACTTGGCGCCGAAGCTGCCGACCAAGACATTCATCAACGAGCGATTCATCGCCCGAGCCATCTCCTGGGTCAGCAGCGTACCCGCTGCCCCCACGACGATCCCGGCGATGATCATCGCCGCGTTGCCCAGGACGAAGCCCTCGAAGGCCACGGCCAGACCGGTGAAGGCGTTGTACAGGGAGATGACCACCGGCATATCGGCGCCGCCGATCGGGATGGTCATCAACACCCCGAAGACCAGGGCCAGGGCCAAGAACCCGATCAACAACCAGGGGTTGACGATATTACCCGCGACCAGGGCCCCGAGGGCCAGGGTCACCACCAGGAAGCCGAGATTGACCCAGTGCTGGCTGCCAAAGCGAATCGTCTTGCGTATCCACCCCTGAAGCTTCGCGAAGGCGATGAGCGAGCCGGAGAAGGCGACCGCCCCGATCAGTCCACCCAGCACGGCGAGCACCAGGGTCACCGGGTCGAGGCTATCCCCCTTGACGTGCTTGGTCAGCTCCACCGTGGCGATGGCCGCGGCCGCACCGCCCCCCATCCCGTTATAGAGTGCCACCATCTGGGGCATGGCGGTCATGGCCACCCGCTTGCCGGACACCCACGCCAAGACCGAACCCACGGCCAAGGCCACCAGGATCCAGACGTAGTTGTGCAGGTCCGGATAGGCGAAGGTGACCCCCGTCGCGAGGACCATACCGGCCCCGGCCCAGAGGATACCGCTGCGGGCCGTGCGCGGCGAACTCATCCGGCGCAGGCCGGTGATGAACAGGAAGGCGGCGAGGAAGTAACTGGCCTCGATCACAAATGGCATGCTTACTGATCCCCTCGACTGCTCTTGAACATCTCCAGCATCCGCTCGGTTACCACGTAACCGCCGACGGCGTTACCGGCGGCCAACACGACCCCGATGAACCCGACGGTCAGTTCCACCAGGCCCTCGGCATGACCGAGGGCGATCATCGCCCCGACCAGCACGATGCCGTGCACAAAGTTGGAACCGGACATCAGCGGGGTGTGGAGGATGACCGGGACGCGGGAGATGATCTCGATGCCTGTGAAGGCGGCGAGCATCACGATATAAATGGCGGCAAAGCCGGAGATGACCGCGGTTTCCACGATTATTGATCTCCTTCGACCCAGGTGCGTGTGGATTCATGGACGATGGCGCCGTTATGGGTCACAGCGCTTTGTTTGAGGATCTCATCCTCCCAGTTCACCGTCAGCTCACCTTCCTGCACCAACAGCAGCAGGAAGTTGTAGAGGTTCTTGGCATACATCTCGCTGGCATCCCGCGCGAGCTGGCTCGGTACATTGAGCGGGGCATGCACGGTCACATGGGCATGTTCGATGGTCTCACCGGGTTGCGACACCTCACAGTTGCCACCGCCCTCGGCCGCGAGGTCCACGATGACCGCCCCATGCTTCATGCGCTCGACCATGGCCTGAGTTATGATACGGGGGGCCGGACGACCGGGAACCGACGCCGTCGAGATCACAACATCCGCCTTGGCGATATGATCGGCCAGCATCTGCTGCTGCTGGGCCTTTTCGTCGTCGGTCAGCTCCCGGGCATAACCGCCGCTGGCCTCGGCCGCGAAGTCCGTCTTCAAGAACTTCGCCCCGAGGGATTCCACCTGCTCCTGGGTGGCCGCGCGAACGTCATAGGCCTCCACCAGGGCCCCGAGTCGCCGGGCGGTCGCAATGGCCTGAAGCCCCGCCACGCCGGCGCCGATGACCAGCACCGTCGAGGGCCGGATGGTCCCCGCCGCGGTGGTCAACATCGGGAAGAAGCGCGGGGCCAGACCGGCGCCCGTGATCGCCGCGAAATAGCCGGCGACCGCGGCCTGGGACGACAGGGTATCCATCGACTGGGCCCGCGAGATGCGGGGCAGAAGCTCCATCGCGAAGCTCGTCAAGGCGCGATCACGGAGCCGGAGGATACGCTCCGAGTCCTTGTGAGGCTGCATGTGCCCGATCACCAGCGCCTGCTCGGGGATCTTGTCGATCTCCTCGACGGTCGGTGGCTGCACCTTGAGAACGACATCGGCGCCTGCGTAGACGGCATCCGCCGAATCGGCGAACGCCACCGTCTCGAAGAGCGCATCGGGAAGATGGGACGCCTCGCCGGCGCCCCGTTCCAAGCGCACCACCAGACCCGCATCGGTCAAGCGCTTGGCGGTGGTCGGCTCCAGGGCGACCCGCCGTTCTCCGGGGGCAACCTCTTTCGGCACCGCGACAGTAATGGCCATAGCAATCTCCCAAATAATGGAGGCAATCGCACGCTAAAGATCACGAATCACTCGGGCAACCGGGCATCGCAACGGTTCGGAACCCATTCGAGCGGCACAGCCAATCGGCGAGGGGGCTTCAACTGCCCACGACATCGACGGTTGCAGGCCGATCACTCGGGAACGTGACCGCCAAGACGCCCCGGTCGGATGCCCGGGCAAAACTCAAAAGACGCCTATGATAGCGGATCTGTCGGCCGGGATGAACTCGGCGCCCTCGGCGGGATCCCCGACCCCGGGCGTGTCATCAAACCGTTAACTCCATGTGATACTACGGCCGGTGGTGCGAAAGGGCGCCAGGCCGAGACCCTACCCGCGCGCATCCAAGAGGAGACAAACAAGCCCTAACACCGGAGCCAGCCACGAATCGCCCCCCCTGACGCCCAGGGGCCTGTCACCGTACTTGTGACCGAGGAGACTGATCCGTGTACCCCCTGAATCAAGAGGTCTTGCGCACCGATGTGGCGGGATTGCCCCTCGAGTGGATCCACTATCAAGAGGCCGTTCGCCTCTACCACGCCGGCCAGGTCTGCTACAGCTGGGGCACTCGCCTCTACCGCCTGCGGGGCGGCGTCAGTGCCCGAACCGGCGAACGCAGCTTCATCGACGTCAACGCCATCGTCGCCACCATCGGCACCCGCCGACCCCTCTGCCCCGATTACTCCCCACCCCTCGGCAACGCCACCCTGTTCAAGCGCGACGGCCACCTCTGTCTCTACTGCGCGAAACGCTTCCAAGCCCGAGACCTCTCCCGCGACCACGTCCGCCCCTTGAGCCAAGGCGGTGAAGACACCTGGACCAACGTGGTCACCGCCTGCAAGCGATGCAACAACTTCAAGGCCGGGCGCACCCCCGAAGAGGCGGGGCTCCAGCTCGTCGCCGTGCCCTTCACCCCCACCTACGCCGAGTACATCTACCTCAAAGGCCGACGGGTCCTCGCCGACCAGATGGAATTCCTGCTGACGCACTTCCCCCGCACAAGCCGACTGCACTCCCGGCTGGCGCAAGCACGCGACTAGCGCCTGCCGGGACAATGGTGGAACCCCCCGCTCAGCTCGCAGCGCCTCCCGCGCGGACTGCGGGGTCACGAACGGGGTCGCCCGGACACGGCAAGCCACCTTACCCCGCGCCGGACTCGGGCGTGCCCGATGGCGTGTCGAGCGACGCGCGCAACAGCCCATACAGCCCCCCTCGAGGTCACTCGCGCCCCCTCGGGCATCTTGACCCTCAACCCGACTCCGCCTACGATTGAGAGTCTTCACGCGTTGCCGGAATAGCTCAGTCGGTAGAGCAACTGATTCGTAATCAGTAGGTCGGTGGTTCGAGTCCACTTTCCGGCACCAATCGAATGCAAGCCTCAGCCTCACCCCGCCCCTGCGACCCAACGAAGATCCTGCCACACAACCGCTCTACAGGCTGCACGAGCAGTCGCGAACGGAGACCGACACCAAGGAGCACACAGTCCAGGCGGCATCGATCCCTCACCGTTCCCTCGTCCTCCGGTCTTGAAAGACTCCCCCAGCCCAAGCGAGCACCATCACCGAGATCGACTCGGTCGTCGACGGGAGTAGCGTCACCCGGCACGGCGTGTGTCACAGCCTTGAGGGAAGCAACGCCCCCGAATCGGAGTCGTGAGGCTAAGGGAAAGAATGCCCACTACCGCGGCTGAAAGGACGGCCCTCGACCTGTCGCTTGAAGGTTCAAACCTCGGAACAAGCCCCAACTGAGTTAATACCCCGTGCCTAATTTGGCAATTAACTCGGACCTAACATCGATGCACAAGCGACTGGCCGCGGAAATCGCTGTCGCGAACACGCGCCGCGACAGCCGACTCATACCCTGAGCCTCCGATTTTTCAAGCTGTGTAGAAAAGCCCCAGGAATGAGGAGTGATTAGCGCCCACAGAGGAGGGAATAAACCATTGCGGCTCGGCAAATTATCGGATAACCTTAAGTATAAGAGCAACTGCGTGAGGAGCTCACGGATACACGGAGGGGCTCGCGAATCGTTGCGACTTCGCAACGTATCGAATAATCTATCGCTTCAGTTGTCAAGGTAGGCATAAGACGTTCCTAAATTTCGCCGCGATTCGTCTCGCGCACACAAAGATCAGGGGTTGCTTTATGAATCCATATCTAATGACACTTGTCCTAGGCATCGGGATTGCCGCGTCACCCATGGCGATGGGGGTTACGTTAACGGGAGCAGGCACGACGGGTGTGGTGGATAACATTCCCGGCGACGTCACGGAGGGCGTTCAAGAAGATAGCCGTATCCAGCTGTTCCGGGAGGCGAAGAACATCGCGCTGCCGTCTGCTCTCACTGTGGATATCGCCTTGGATGGAACCTTCACCAGTGATCCGGGAGACAGCATCTTGGCTACCGGGCCCCGGGTTGATGTCTTTCTGATGCATCGCGACCGACCTGGCAGTCCGACACCAGGGGACAATGCGAGCGGGACGATTGAGTTCGATGGAGAAATCTTGGGGGTTATCGTCGACGCCCAGAACCTTGCGGACTCCGAAAACGATTTTGGGTTTAATTCAACAACAGACTACCCATCTCTCGATCCCGCGAGTCGTTCGTTTCTTGAGACCGGGGATGAATTGATATTGTCCGGAAGCACGGCAGATCTGACCGCGGTGGTTGGGGGCTCCAACGTGGACCAAGCGCGGTTTATCGTACAGGCGATTCCCGAACCGCAAACCAT
>CAYFWJ010000046.1:0-19853 GCA_964346755.1 uncultured Ectothiorhodospiraceae bacterium | reverse complement strand
CATGTCCAAGGAGAAGTTTGAGCGTACGAAGACGCACGTGAATGTGGGGACGATCGGTCACGTGGACCACGGCAAGACGACGCTGACGGCGGCGCTGACGACGGTGCAGTCGAAGCTGTTTGGGGGCCAATCGCGGGCCTACGATCAGATTGACAACGCACCGGAGGAGAAGGCGCGGGGGATCACGATTTCGACGGCGCACGTGGAGTACGAGTCGGCGAACCGGCACTATGCGCACGTAGATTGTCCGGGTCACGCGGACTACGTAAAGAACATGATCACCGGGGCGGCGCAGATGGACGGGGCGATTCTGGTGGTCAGTGCGGCGGACGGTCCGATGCCGCAGACGCGGGAGCACATTTTGCTCTCGCGTCAGGTTGGGGTGCCCTACATTGTCGTGTTTTTGAACAAAGCGGACATGGTCGACGACGAGGAGCTTCTGGAGCTGGTGGAGATGGAGGTTCGGGAGCTGTTGTCGGACTATGACTTCCCGGGGGATGACACGCCGGTGGTGGTTGGTTCAGCGCTGAAGGCGTTGGAGGGCGACGAGAGCGAGATTGGGATTCCGGCGATTGCCAAGCTTTTGGAGGCGATGGACGAATCGATTCCGGAGCCGGAGCGGGCGATTGACGGGGCGTTTTTGATGCCGGTTGAAGACGTCTTCTCGATCTCGGGTCGGGGCACGGTGGTCACGGGCCGTGTGGAGCGTGGGATTGTCAAGGTGGGCGACGAGGTCGAGATCGTTGGGATCAAGGACACCAAGAAGACCACCTGCACCGGGGTGGAGATGTTCCGCAAGCTCTTGGATCAGGGTCAAGCGGGGGACAACATTGGGGTGTTGTTGCGCGGGACCAAGCGCGAGGAGGTCGAGCGGGGCCAGGTGTTGGCCAAGCCGAAGTCGATCACCCCGCACACCAAGTTTGAAGCCGAGGTCTATGTGCTCTCCAAGGAGGAAGGGGGACGTCACACGCCGTTCTTCAAGGGCTATCGGCCGCAGTTCTACTTCCGGACCACGGATGTCACCGGCACGGTGGAATTGCCGGCGGATGTGGAGATGGTGATGCCGGGGGACAACGTGAACATGATCGTGGAGCTGATCGCGCCAGTCGCCATGGAAGACGGGCTGCGCTTTGCGATCCGTGAGGGCGGTCGCACCGTCGGCGCCGGCGTCGTCGCCAAGATCCTGGAGTAATCGTTTCTCATGCAGACGAATCAACGGATCCGTATCCGACTCAAGGCATTCGATCACCGTTTGATCGATCGGTCGGCCCGGGAAATCGTAGAAACCGCCAAGCGGACAGGGGCTCGGGTCAACGGGCCGATCCCCTTGCCCTCGAAAAAAGAGCACTACACGGTTTTGATCTCGCCACACGTCAATAAGGACGCTCGGGATCAGTACGAACTGCGCACGCACAAGCGGCTGATGGATATCATGGATCCCACCGACAAGACGGTGGATGCCTTGATGAAGCTCGATCTTGCGGCGGGCGTTGATGTGCAGATAAAGCTTAACTAGATCGTAAAAGCGTGTTAATCTACTAGGCTTTCTTGGCCCGACGTAGCTCGGCTCCGTTGGGCCGTGCCGTTCGGTCAAGCGGATGATCGACTCGGCTTCAGAAACCGGATAGCGGAGTAACACACGATGGCCGTTGGGTTAGTGGGTCGCAAACGGGGTATGACGCGTATCTTCCAGGAGGATGGTGAGTCCGTCCCGGTGACCGTCATCGAGGTTGAGCCAAATCGCGTCAGTCAAATCAAGACGGACGAAGCGGATGGCTATCGAGCGGTCCAGGTTGCGACGGGGGCGCGCAAGCGATCTCGCCTGACGCGGCCCGAGGCCGGACATCTCGCTCAGGCCGGCGTGGAATCCGCCCGAGCACTTCACGAGTTTCGCCTGGATGCGGCCGAAGAACCAGGCAGTTATCAGCTCGGCGACGAGCTGCCGATGACTCGTTTCGAAGCCGGTCAGACGGTCGATGTTCGGGGTGTTAGCAAAGGCAAAGGCTTCGCCGGGACCGTCAAGCGACACAACTTCCGAACGCAAGATGCAAGTCACGGCAATAGCCTCGCGCATCGAGTCCCTGGGTCGATCGGCCAAAACCAATCCCCGGGACGTGTATTCAAAGGCAAGAAAATGGCCGGCCATTTGGGCTCCGAGCGATGTGTCGTGCAAAACCTCACGATCGTTCGCGTGGATGCGGAACGCCGGTTGTTGCTCATCAAGGGGGCCGTCCCCGGGCCGAACGGGGCCGATGTGGTTGTGTCACCGGCTGTAAAGGCCCACTGAACCGCGCTGTTTGACGTGCGTTCCTGCCGTTTATTAACGGGAGCGAGATGATGGAGATTCAAGTACAAGGGGGTGAACCGGTGACGGTAACGGATAGCCGGTTCACGCGCCCATTCAACGAGTCCCTCGTGCACCAAGTGATCGTTGCCTACATGGCAGCGGGGCGTGCCGGCACGAAGGCTCAGAAGACCCGTGCCGAGGTGTCGGGGGGCGGTAAGAAGCCGTGGCGCCAAAAAGGTACGGGGCGCGCCCGAGCCGGCACCATCCGTTCGCCGTTGTGGCGCGGGGGGGGTAAATCGTTTGCGGCCCAGCCTCGAGATCACTCGGTTAAGCTGAATAAAAAAATGTTTCGGGCTGGGATGCAAGCGATCATCTCGGAACTCCTTCGCCAGGAGCGTCTGACGGTTGTCTCTGACCTCTCGCTATCCGAGCCGAAGACGCGCCTGCTGGTTCAACGGCTGGAGGCCTTGGGTGTGCAAGCCCCCATCTTGCTCGTCCCCCATGAGGTCTCGCCGGCGCTGGACTTGGCCGCACGCAACCTACCCAGAGTTGCCGTCGTCGATGTTACCCGGGTCGACCCCGTCAGTCTGGTCCGCTTCGAGCGGACCGTCATGACCCCCGAGAGCGTGCGCTTGTTTGAGGAGCGAATCGCATGAACCACGAGGAGCGTCTCTACACGATTCTGATCGCGCCGCACATCTCCGAGAAGACGAATCGGATCGCCGAGCGCGATCAGCAGCACACGTTTCAAGTGCGAATGGACGCGACCAAGCCGGAGATTCGCCAGGCGGTTGAAAAACTCTTTGAGGTCGAGGTCGACAGCGTTCAAACAGCTGTTGTCAAGGGCAAACGTAAGCGCTTCGGTCGACAGGAAGGTCAGCGTTCCTCCTGGAAGAAGGCTTATGTTCAGCTCAAGCCGGGCTTCGATATCGATTTCGCGACACGATAGGTGAGTCGTCATGGCGGCCGTTAAGCAAAAGCCGACCTCACCGGGTCGGCGACACGAAATCAAGATCGTCAACCGGCAGCTATACCGGGGCGAACCCTATCGTCCGTTAGTCGAGAAGCAGACTCGGAACGGCGGGCGTAATAATGCCGGCCGGATCACCACCCGGCATGTAGGTGGTGGACATAAACAACATTATCGGTTGATCGATTTCAAGCGACGTAAGGACGATATCCCAGCGCGGATCGAGCGTTTGGAGTATGATCCCAACCGCAGCGCGAATATCGCGCTAATCCTTTACAAAGACGGCGAGCGGCGTTACATCATTGCGCCCCAGAAGGTCGTTGCCGGCCAAGAGGTCATCTCCGGGAACAATGTCCCGATCAAACCCGGCAATGCGATGCCGCTGCGAAACGTGCCCGTGGGGACTACCGTTCACTGCGTCGAGCTGAGGCCACGCAAGGGGGCGCAATTGGCTCGTTCGGCCGGGGCCTCGGTGCAATTGGTTGCCCGGGAAGGTCAGTACGCGACCTTGCGGTTGCGTTCCGGCGAAATGCGCAAGGTGCCGATCGAGTGCCGAGCGGTTATTGGCGAAGTGAGCAATCCCGAGCACTCGCTCAGGGCCCTTGGTAAGGCCGGTGCGACCCGGCGGCAGGGGCGTCGGCCGACGGTTCGAGGCGTTGTGATGAACCCGGTCGATCATCCCCATGGCGGGGGTGAGGGCCGCACATCGGGCGGACGCCATCCGGTAACCCCTTGGGGCGTGCCAACCAAGGGATACAAAACACGCACCTCGAAGCGTACCGAAAAGCTCATCGTGCGTCGTCGCAAATGACCACGTTTTATTGATGGAATTGCGTTATGCCGCGTTCACTTAAGAAGGGTCCATTCGTCGACTCGGCGTTGATGACAAAGGTCGAGCAGGCCTCGGCCGCCAAAAGCCGGCGGCCTATCAAAACCTGGTCTCGGCGTTCGATGGTCGTGCCCGAGATGGTCGGGCTGACCATTGCGGTTCACAACGGCAAGCAACACATCCCGGTGCTGATCAGTGAGAATATGGTCGGGCACAAGCTCGGGGAGTTCGCGTTGACCCGGACCTATCGGGGTCACGCGGCGAACAAGAAGACGCGCTAGAGGAAGCGGCGTTGCATCGACGACGGTAGATGTGTTGCGGGTGTCGACACGGATACGACTTCACGCCTTTGTTTCGGGAGTTCGATTATGCAATCGATAGCGCGATTGCGCTATGCGCGCGTTTCCCCGCAGAAGTGCCGACTGGTCGCGGATCAAATCCGCGGGATGCCGGTCGATCGGGCGATTCAGATTCTGAATTTCAGCCCGAAACGCCCCGCAGCCATCGTGCGCAAGGTCGTCGAATCGGCTATTGCAAACGCTGAGCACAACGAGGGTGCCGACATTGATGAGCTCCGCGTCACGACGATTCAAGTCGACGAAGGGCCGACGTATAAGCGTATGGAGGCGCGTGCGAAGGGACGCGGCAACCGCATATTGAAGCGGACCAGTCATATTACCGTTACCGTTGCTGAGGTTTAGGCGGGGCATCTATGGGTCAAAAGGTTCATCCGACCGGCATCCGGTTGGGCATATCCAGGGATTGGAACGCCAAGTGGTATGCGAATAAGCGGGATTTTCCGGATTATCTAGAAATGGATATGCAGCTCCGGGACTATCTCCGCAAGCGGCTTGCGAACGCATCGATCAGTCAGATAACGATCGAGCGGCCGGCTCGCTCAGCCAACGTGACCATCCATACCGCACGGCCCGGGGTCGTGATCGGTAAGAAAGGTGAAGACATCGAGGCCCTCCGACGGGATGTGGCTCGGCGGATGGGGCTCGATCTCAGCAACGTCAAGATCAATATCGAGGAGATCCGCAAGCCTGAAATCGACGCCCAGCTCGTCGCCGACGGTATTGCGCAACAGTTGGCTCGACGGGTTATGTTCCGGCGCGCCATGAAACGTGCCGTCGGAAACGCGATGCGGACGGGCGCGCTCGGCATCCGCGTCAACGTGGCGGGTCGTTTGAACGGGGCCGAGATCGCGCGCAGCGAGTGGTATCGGGAAGGCCGTGTGCCATTGCACACCTTCCGGGCGGACATCGATTACGCCCTGTCTGAAGCGAAAACGCCCTACGGCATCCTGGGCGTCAAGGTGTGGATCTTCAAGGGCGAGGTGTTCGATCTGGAGGAGAAGCAGCGGGAGGGCGCCGCTCAGTCCAGGGCGAACGCGTCAGCGGGTAAGGGCCGTGGGCGCGGAGAGCGCGCCGGGCCCGACAAGGCGCGCGCCTAGTGCGGGAGTTTTGAAGCGATGTTACAACCAAAACGGACCAAGTTCCGAAAACAGCAAAAGGGCCGCAATCGCGGGTTGGCCCACACGGGTAACAAGGTCAGCTTCGGTGAGTACGGCTTGAAGGCGACCACTCGGGGCAACGTAACGGCGCGCCAGATCGAGGCCGGACGGCGGACGATCAACCGGCGGGTCCGCCGGGGTGCGAAATTGTGGATTCGGATCTTCCCGGATAAGCCCATTACCGAAAAACCCCTCGAAGTCCGGCAGGGTAAAGGTAAGGGCAATGTCGAGTACTGGGTGGCCCAGGTGCAGCCGGGTCGAATGCTCTACGAGATGGAAGGGGTTAACGAAGAGCTTGCGCGCGAGGCGTTGTCTCTTGCTGCAGCCAAGCTGCCGGTGCAAACCGTATTCGTTAAGAGGACCTTGTTATGAGCCGGGAGGCCTCGGACCTACGTTCCAAAACCGTCGATGAATTGCGGGCGGAGCTCCTGGAGATCCGCAAGGAACAATTCAATCTTCGGATGCAAAACGCTTCGGGCCAAACGGTGCGTCCTCATCAATTCAAGGAAGCGCGACGGAATGTGGCCCGCATCAAAACGATCCTGAACGAACGGCTCAGGGAGACGCAAGGCAATGAGTGAGAACAACGCGAGGACAGGGATCCAGAGGAGCCTCGCTGGCCGCGTCGTGAGCGACAAGATGGATAAATCCATCACAGTCCTCGTTGAGCGCCAGGTTCAGCATCCTCTCTACAAGAAGTACGTCAAGCGGTCGACGAAGTATCGGGTCCACGACGAGCACAATGCGTGTCAAAACGGGGATTGGGTCCAGATTACAGAATGTCGGCCATTGTCCAAGACCAAGTCGTGGACACTCTTACGAATCGTTGAGAGCGCGACGCGCTCGGGTTGATGACGAGGCAGGTACCTCATGATTCAGATGCAAACCATGCTCAACGCCGCTGATAATAGCGGGGCCCGACGCGTACAGTGCATCAAGGTGTTGGGCGGGTCGCATCGTCGTTACGCGAACATTGGCGATGTCGTCAAGGTGAGCGTCAAAGATGCGATTCCGCGAGGCAAGGTTAAAAAGGGTGACGTCTACAACGCCGTTATTGTCCGCACGAGCAGCGGGGTGCGGCGTCGTGACGGCTCGGTCGTTCGGTTCGATAAAAACGCCGCCGTGCTCTTGAACCGTCAATTGGAGCCGATCGGTACGCGTATTTTCGGTCCGGTCACCCGTGAACTGCGGGGGGATCGATTCATGAAGATCGTATCGCTCGCCCCCGAAGTACTCTGAGGATTCCGACTGATGCGACGTATCAAGAAGAATGACGAGGTGATGGTTATCACCGGACGAAGTCGAGGACGCATCGGGCGGGTGCTTCAAATCCTGTCCAATGATCGGGTCCTCGTCGAGAATGTGAATCTCGTGCGCAAACACGTCAAACCGAATCCGATGAAAAACGAGCGCGGTGGGATCGTCGAGAAAGAGGCGCCCCTGCACATCTCGAACATCATGCCCTATAACCCCCGAACGAAGCGTGGGGATCGGATCGGTATCAAGTACTTGGAAGACGGCCGTAAGGTTCGGTATTTCAAGTCTGACGGGGAAGTCGTGGACACGGTATGACGGGGCAATCCATGACGAGACTACAGGATCATTATCATCAGTCCGTTAAGCCGAGCCTGACAGAGCAGTTCGGTTACCAAAACGTAATGCAGATTCCCCGGCTCCTTAAGATCACGATCAATATGGGTGTGGGCGAGGCTGTCGGGAACAAGAAGGCATTGGAAGGCGCGGTCGAGGACCTGGCGACCATCACCGGGCAACGTCCAATCGTGACCCTGGCTCGTAAATCTGTGGCGGGTTTCAAGATTCGTGAGGATTGGCCGATTGGCTGCAAGGTAACCTTACGACGCACGCGTATGTATGAATTTCTGGATCGATTTATCAACGTAGCGGTGCCACGGGTTCGAGATTTTCGCGGATTGAACCCGCGGGGGTTCGACGGGCGTGGGAATTACAACCTCGGGCTTCGCGAGCAGATCGTGTTTCCCGAGATCAATTACGACAGCGTCGATTCGATCCGAGGTATGGACATCGCGTTCTCGACGACGGCTCAGACGGATGCAGAGGCCAAGGCCTTGCTAGCCGGCTTCGAGTTCCCGTTTCGGCAATAAGGTGTATCAATGGCAAAAGTGGCGATGGTACAAAAGGAAAAGAAACGGGCACGGCTTGCCGCAAAGTACGCCGAGCGTCGCCGGGAGTTGAAGGCGATTATCAAGCACCCCGATACCGACGATGATGTTCGTATGGATGCCGTGCGTCGTTTGCAGGAGCTACCCCGTGATTCCAGTCCGGTGCGCAAGCGCAATCGATGTCGGGTATCCGGGCGGCCCCATGGCTATTACCGTAAGTTTGGTTTGGCACGCAACCATCTTCGCAAGGCGGCCATGCAAGGAGACATCCCCGGATTGGTCAAATCGAGCTGGTAGGAGGGCTGACGCATGAGTATGACGGATCCGATTGCGGATCTGCTGACGCGAATTCGGAATGCGCAAACCGCTCAGAAGAAGACGGTTCGCCTTCCTGCGTCGAAGATGAAACAGCGGATTCTCGAAGTCCTAAAAGACGAGGGCTTTATTCGGGATTGGCAAGTCGTCGGGGATACGACCAAGCCCGAAATCGAGATTCAACTCAAGTATTTCCAGGGAAAGCCGGTCATCGAGACCATCGACCGGGCCAGTCGCCCGGGTCGGAGGATCTACCGCGACCACCGGAGTCTGCCAGAGATTCGCGGTGGCTTGGGCATCGCGATCATCTCCACCTCGCGCGGAGTCATGACCGATAAGGCGGCGCGGCGTTTGGGAAGCGGAGGCGAGATCCTCTGTTACGTCTGTTAAAGGGGTAGTATTACATGTCCCGGATTGCCAATAGCCCGGTGCGGCTCCCGAAAGGGGTTCAAGCCGACATCTCGGCGGATCGCCTGACGGTTAAAGGCACGAATGGCGAGCTGTCGGTGCCGATCCATCCCAGTGTGAACGTCGATCTCGAGGCCGAGGTGCTGCATTTTTCGGCACGGACGGCCAACGATGAAGAGGCGATTCCCCTTGTCGGTACGATGCGGGCGCTTGCCAATAACCTGGTTGTTGGCGTCTCGGAAGGGTTTAGTCGTCGGCTGCAGTTGGTCGGTGTCGGTTATCGGGCCCAGGTCCAAGGTACGACACTCACATTGAGTCTCGGCTATTCCCACCCGGTGGAGTTCAAGATTCCCGAGGGGATCAGCATCGAGGCGCCTAGCCAGACCGAGATCGTGGTCAAGGGCAGGGATAAGCAGCAGGTCGGTCAAGTTGCGGCGAAGATCCGTGGGTTGCGTCCACCCGAGCCCTACAAGGGCAAAGGGGTTAAGTACGCAGACGAAACGATCTTGCGCAAAGAGGCGAAGAAGAAATAGCGGGTCGCCCTGCTGGCGCGGGGATTTCGGCTTGATGCGAGGTATAGTGATGGCGGATAAGAAGCGGGCCCGTCTGCGGCGGGCCCGAAAGACACGCGCGCGAATCTATCGGTCGGGCGATTACCGGTTGAGCGTATTTCGCACACCGCGACACATATACGCGCAGATCTTTAATTCCGATGGCTCGCGGGTCCTAGCCTCGGCTTCCACGGTGAACCAAGAGGTGCGGGATGCACTCGGTCAGACGGGGAATATCGAGGCGGCTAAGACCGTGGGTCGGCTGATCGCGGAGCGCGGTCTGGCCGTCGGGGTCGATAAGGTCGCCTTCGATCGTTCGGGGTATCAGTATCACGGTCGTGTTCAGGCCTTAGCGGATTCGGCCCGCGAGGCGGGGCTCAGATTCTAGGTAGGATCGATTATGGCGCAACAAGAGACGCAATCAGCGGACGGGCTTCAAGAGAAGCTGATCGCCGTTAACCGCGTGGCAAAGGTCGTGAAAGGGGGGCGCCAATTCGGCTTTACCGCTCTGACCGTTGTCGGTGACGGAAACGGGAAGGTCGGCATGGGCTACGGCAAGGCGCGCGAGGTGCCGGCGGCGATCCAAAAGGCGATGGAGCGTGCTCGGAAATCGATGTATCAGGTCCCGTTGCATGACGGGACGATTTACTACCCGATCGAGGCGCGGCATGGGGCGGCACACATCCTACTCAAACCGGCCTCGGAAGGGACAGGGGTCATCGCGGGTGGGGCGATGCGAGCGGTCCTTGAGGTCTCCGGGGTGCGCAACGTCCTCGGCAAGACCTTCGGTTCGCGCAATCCGGTTAATGTGGTCCGCGCGGTGTTGAACGGATTGTCCGGGATGTCGTCACCCGAGACGGTTGCGGCGAAACGGGGTAAATCCCTTGAGGAGATCCTCGGGCGGCCCCCGGTTGAGTCGAGCGAGTCGGATGAGGGGGCGCAACCCGCGGCGGAGGTCGCGGTGGATGGTTCGGGTGCCGAGGCCTCCCGTGACGCCGATGAGGTGCGGTCATGACGAATGAAGCCGGTGCAGCGAGCGGGTCGCGACGGCTCCGCGTGACGCTGACACGCAGTTTCTACGGTCGACTCAAGAATCATAAGGATTGCGTGCGGGGGCTTGGCCTGCGGCGCTTGAATCACAGTCGGATCGTGGCGGATACGCCGGAGAATCGGGGAATGATCCGAAAAATCGGTTACATGCTCCGGGTCGAGGAGGTCTAGCGATGCGCTTGAATACGATACGACCGAGCGCTGGAGCCCGTCCGACGGGCAAGCGTGTGGGGCGCGGTGTTGGGTCCGGGGTCGGTAAGACCGGAGGTCGGGGACACAAAGGGCAGCGATCCCGATCCGGGGGCTATCACAAGATGGGATTCGAAGGCGGACAAATGCCGGTTCAACGGCGTCTGCCAAAGTTCGGATTCCACGCCCACCGGTCACGGTGGAGCGATGAGGTCCGCTTGGGTGACCTCGCGCGCGTCTCGGGGGACGTGATCGATCTCGCGACGCTCAAGTCAGCCAAACTCGTGGATCGTCAAGCACGTCGGGTTAAGATACTTCGGGCCGGTGAGATCGATCGTGCAGTGACCGTCCGTGGGGTTAAAGTCACCCGCGGCGCTCGAGAGGCGATTGAGGCAGCCGGCGGCACCATTGAATAGCACGTGAGGTAGTTGTGGCACAGTCCCCCCAGGGCATGATGGGTGCCGGCGGCGGCATCGGTGACCTCGGCAAGATGAAGGAGCTCCGGCAGCGGTTGCTCTTTGTCGTCGGGGCACTCGTGGTGTTTCGCATCGGAACCTTTATCCCGATACCGGGTATCGACCCGCAGGTGATGCAGGCCCTGTTCGAGCAGCAGCGGGGCAGCATCCTGGACATGTTCAACATGTTCTCCGGCGGGGCCTTGGAGCGGATGTCGTTGTTTGCGCTCGGGGTTATGCCCTATATCTCGGCCTCGATCATCATGCAATTGTTGTCGGTGGTCGTTCCCACCTTGGAGCAGATCAAGAAAGAGGGTGAATCGGGTCGGCGTAAGATCAACCAGTACACCCGCTACGGGACGGTTGCGTTAGCGACGTTTCAGGCCGTGGGCGTCTCGATTGCGCTGCAGGGTCAGCAGGTCGGCGGGGCCGGGTTGGTTCTAAACCCGGGGTTTGGCTTCGTGCTGACCACAACCATCTCACTGGTAACCGGTACCTTGTTCCTGATGTGGCTTGGTGAGCAGGTAACCGAGCGGGGTATCGGTAACGGCATCTCGATCATCATCTTTGCTGGGATCGTGGCGGGGCTTCCCTCGGCCATCGGCGGGACCCTTGAGCTGGCGCGTACGGGCGAATTGCATGTCCTGTCGCTGTTATTCCTCTTTGCGCTGGCGCTTGCCGTGACGGCGTTCGTCGTCTTCGTCGAGCGGGGACAGCGGCGAATCACGGTGAACTACGCCAAGCGGCAGCAGGGGCGACGGGTGTATGCGGCCCAAAGCAGTCACCTCCCGTTAAAGCTGAACATGTCCGGGGTTATCCCACCGATCTTTGCATCGAGCATTATCCTGTTCCCCACGACGATCGGGGACTGGCTCGGTCGCACTGAAGGGATGGGCTGGTTGAGTGACTTGGCAACCACCATGTCGCCCGGTCAACCGCTGTATGTGATGTTCTATGCCGCGGCCATTATCTTCTTTTGTTTCTTCTACACGGCGCTGGTGTTCAACTCTAAGGATACGGCGGACAATCTAAAGAAGTCAGGCGCGTTCATCCCGGGCATTCGCCCCGGTGAGCAGACGGCTAACTACATCGATAAGGTGATGACCCGGTTGACACTTGCCGGTGCGGTCTACATTACGGCCGTCTGTCTGTTGCCCGAGTTTCTCATCCTGTATTGGCAGGTGCCGTTTTATTTCGGTGGGACTTCCTTGCTGATCATCGTGGTCGTGGTCATGGATTTCATGTCTCAGGTCCAGGCGCAGCTGATGTCACACCAGTACGATAGCCTTCTCAAGAAGGCGAATCTTAAAGGGTATTCGCGATCGCCGGGTGGTGTTCGCTAATCGAACGTCCCTGATGAGGGCGAGGAGTTAAGACTGTGAAAGTTCGGGCCTCCGTTAAGAAGTTGTGCCGTAGTTGCAAGATCGTCAAGCGCCGCGGCACGGTTCGAGTGATCTGCAGCGATCCGCGCCACAAGCAACGGCAGGGTTGATTGAGGGGGCGATTGGGCGGGGCCACCGGTCCGCGCGACCGAATCAGGACGCGATTCCCTGGCACGATGGCCCCAGGCGAAACAGGGCGAAGCGAACGGCGCTTGGTAGCGCGAATGGCGAGAATGAGGATTGAGTCATGGCACGTATAGCCGGTATCAATATCCCGGACAACAAGCACACAGTCATCGCCCTGCGATCGATTTATGGGATCGGGCCGGTGACGGCCCGGCAGATTTGTGATGGGGCGAACATCGTTCCGACCCGCAAGGTGCGTGAGCTCGACGACACGGAGCTGGAGCGCCTCCGCTCGGAGGTGGGTCGATACACCGTCGAGGGGGATTTGCGCCGCGAGGTCTCCATGAACATCAAACGTTTGATGGATATGGGGAGTTATCGGGGCATGCGGCATCGGAAAGGGCTGCCATTGCGGGGACAGCGGACGCGCACCAACGCTCGGACCCGGAAAGGGCCGAGGCGGCCGATTAAGCGTTAACGGAACGAGTGGCGAGCAACACCGAAAATGGCCAAACAACCAAGTAAATCGAGCGCTTCGCGTAGCCGAAAGAAGACCAAAAAGAGCGTCAGCGAAGGCATCGCGTACGTCAACGCATCGTTTAACAATACCATCGTGACCATCACGGATCGTCAGGGCAATACCTTGTGCTGGGCGACCGCCGGTGGCTCCGGTTTTCGCGGTTCCCGTAAGAGTACGCCATTCGCAGCGCAGGTGGCTGCGGAGCGCGCAGGCGAGGCCGCCAAAGAGTACGGGTTGAAGAACGTCGAGGTCATGGTTCGCGGGCCAGGGCCCGGGCGTGAGTCCGCCGTTCGGGCCCTACACAACAACGGATATAAGGTGACCAGTATCACGGACGTGACTCCCATTCCCCACAACGGGTGTCGACCGCCGAAAAAACGCCGTGTGTGATCGAGTAGGAGTAGTCAATGGCTAGATATATCGGGCCGGTCTGCAAGCTGAGCCGTCGTGAGGGTACCGATCTCTATTTGAAATCCGGCGTGCAAGCCCTTGAGAGCAAGTGCAAGCTGGATCGTCCGCCCGGCCAGCAAATGGCTCGGCGTGGTCGATTGTCGGATTACGGGGTCCAGCTGCGCGAGAAACAAAAGCTCCGACGCCTTTATGGGGTTTTGGAGAAGCAGTTTCACAACTACTACAAGAAGGCCTCGCGGATCAAAGGATCGACAGGTCAGAATCTGCTGAGTCTTCTTGAGTGTCGCCTGGATAACGTGGTTTATCGCATGGGCTTTGGGACAACGCGTGCAGAAGCGCGTCAATTGGTCAGCCATCGAAGCATTCAGGTGAATGGGCGGACCGTCAATATCCCCTCATACCAGGTGACTCCCGGGGACGTGGTCGCGATTCGTGAGCGAGCCAAAAAGCAGCAGCGGATCACCGACGCCCTGACGATCGCCCAGCAACAGGCGCGAATCTCGGATTGGGTCGAAGTTGACTCGGACAAGCTGGAGGGTGTGTTCAAACGTCTTCCCGAGCGTGAAGACCTACCAGCCGAGATTAACGAATTCCTCGTCGTCGAGTTGTACTCGAAGTAATGACGACAGCAGCCCCAACATCGAGTAACGACCTGCTGAAACCGCAGGTCGTCAAAGTGGAAGCCGTCGCACCGTATCGCTCGAAGATCGTTCTGGAACCGATGGAACGAGGATTCGGGCATACGCTTGGGAACGCCCTTCGGCGCATCTTGCTCTCGTCGATCGAGGGAAGTGCCGTCGTCGAGGCCGAGATTGGCGGTGTTTTGCACGAGTACACGACCCTTGAGGGCGTTCAAGAGGACATCGTTGATATCCTCCTGAATCTCAAGGGTTTGGCTATCCGGATGACGTCCCGGGAGACCAGTACCCTGCGGCTGCATAAGCAGGGTCCCGGCGTTGTCGTCGGTGGGGACATCGAGCGAGATCATGATGTCGAGATCACGAACCCGGACCGGGTGATCGCCCATCTGACCGGCCCGATCGAGTTCGAGATGACCCTGAAGGTGGGCCGCGGTCGCGGTTACCAGCCAGCGAACATGCGCCGCGTCGAGGGGGAAGAGGCGCCCATCGGGCGGTTGGTCTTGGATGCGACGTTCTCGCCCATCAAGCGTGTCGCGTATTCGGTGGAGAATGCGCGGGTCGAGCAGCGTACGGATTTGGACCGCCTGATCATGGATGTGGAGACGAACGGCAGCATCGATCCGGAGGAGGCCGTTAAGAACGCGGCGCATATCCTTCAAGAGCAGGTCGGTGTGTTCGTTGAGCTGCAAGGCAGCCAGGAGACGACGCAGGCAGAGCCGGAGCAACGGGTCGACCCCTTGTTGCTACGCCCCGTGGACGACCTGGAGTTAACGGTGCGCTCGGCCAACTGCCTCAAGGCCGAGAACATCTACCACATCGGCGACCTGATCCAGAAGACCGAGACGGAGCTGCTCAAGACCCCAAACCTTGGCAAGAAGTCGCTCACAGAGATCAAGGAAGTGCTTGCTCGTCATGGACTCTCGCTCGGCATGCGGCTCGAGAATTGGCCGCCGCCGGGGCTCAAGGATGAGCGGGATCAGGCGTCCTCCGCGTAATCTGTCAGTCGACGACCACGAATCGGACGGAAGATCATGCGTCACAAAAAGACCGGGCGGCAGCTCGGCCGCAACTCGAGCCATCGCCGCGCCTTGTTCCGAAACATCACGAACTCCTTGTTTCGGCATGAGGCGATCAAGACGACCCTGCCCAAGGCCAAGGAGCTGCGCCGTCACGCGGAACCCTTGATTACGATCGCCAAGGAGGACAGCGTGGCGAACCGTCGATTGGCCTTCAATCGGATGCGGGATCGCGAGATGGTGACCAAGCTGTTCAACGAGCTCGGGCCTCGATACCAGACCCGTCCGGGTGGCTACATCCGGGTTTTGAAGTGTGGGTTCCGCTCGGGCGATCATGCCCCCATGGCCTATGTCGAACTCGTTGATCGCCCCCAGGACGATTGACGCGGGGCGGATCCCCCCTCGGCCTCGGCCATTGACTCCCCCGGGGCGACTGCGATTTTGGACACCGACCCGGTCGTGATCGGAGTCAGCCCGTGTTCCTGTTGTTTACCGACTTCGGTTGGCAGGGCCCCTATCTCGGGGAGATGGAAGCGGTGCTCTATCGACAAGCACCGCAAACACCCATCGTGCGGCTGCAATCCGACGCGCCCACCTTTCGCCCCCAGGCAAGTAGCTATCTGCTGGAACGACTCCGGGGTCGGTTCCAGCTGGCGGATGTCGTTCTCGGGGTCGTCGACCCTGGGGTCGGCGGCGCGCGTCGGCCGCTGATCGCCGCCGTCGATGGCTATTGGTTGGTGGGTCCGGACAACGGCCTGTTCGCCCGTGTTATGGCCGAGGCGACCACGGTCCGAACCTGGGTCCCCGATCCGGTGCACGCCGATATCGCCCCGACCTTTCACGGTCGGGATGTCTTCGCCCCCCTCGCCGCTCGTCTGGCAAACTACGATCGATCCATGCGCAAAGCTGAGGTTGATCCCGCGACTTGCGTCGGTTGGGACTGGCCGGACGCGCTTCCCGAAGTGATCTACTGCGATGGTTACGGGAATGCGATGACCGGCTTGCGGGCGGATCGAGTCCCCCGTGACGCCACGATCGAGGCAGCCGGTCAGCACCTCCAACGGGCCGAGTATTTCGACGAGGTCCCCGTCGGAGACGCCTTTTGGTATTCCAACTCCCTCGGTTTGATCGAGTTAGCCGTGAATCAAGGGCGGGCCGTTACGCGGCTTGGGCTCGATCTCGGCACGGCCGTGCGCGTGGTGACCCCCGGAGGGGGCCTGGCATAGGGCCCCGGAGATCCCGTCGGCGAGAGGTCAAATCGTTGTTAACACGCCGTGCGGCAAAGATGGCGTCTAGGAGCGCGTGGGATCCGAGGTTGTTTGCGAATCCGCGCGCGAAGCGGGGGCGATGAGCGGCTGCAAGTATCGCCCGGTGTGCGAGGCTTGGCAGGCGGCAATGGAGGCCGGCGGCCCGGCAGCGAGGATCGTCCCGCCGGCTTCGCCCCCTTCCGGACCCAGATCGATGATCCAATCCGCAGTCTTGATGACGTCGAGGTTGTGTTCGATCACGATGACGGTGTTCCCCCGGTCTCGGAGGCGATGGACGACCCGGAGCAGTTGCTCGATGTCGTAGAAATGCAGCCCAGTCGTGGGTTCATCCAGGATGTACAACGTCTTACCGGTTTCGCGCTTGGCCAGCTCCCGCGCGAGCTTGACCCGTTGCGCTTCACCGCCGGATAGGGTCGGGGCGCTTTGGCCCAGGGTGACATAGCCGAGCCCGACCTCCCACAGGGTGTCGAGTTTGCGTGCGATGGCCGGTATGGGGGCGAAGAAGTTAATTGCCTCCTCGACCGTCATGGCCAACACCTCATGGATCGTCTTGCCCTTGTAGCGGATCTCGAGGGTCTCCCGATTGTAGCGACGCCCCGCGCAGACATCGCAGGGGACCTCGATGTCCGGGAGGAAGTGCATCTCGACCCGAACGACCCCGTCGCCCTGGCAGGCCTCGCACCGCCCACCCTTGATATTGAAACTGAACCGGCCCGGCGTGTAGCCCCGGGCGCGGGCCTCCGGTGTGGCGGCGAACAATTCCCGGATGGGCGTCAGCATGCCGGTGTAGGTTGCTGGGTTGGAGCGTGGGGTACGTCCAATGGGGCTCTGATCAATGGCGATGACCTTATCGATCGCCTCGAGGCCCTCGAGATGCCGGTAGGGGGCGGGCTGTTCCGCGGCGCGATTGACCGCCCGTGCCAGCGCCCGATAAAGCGTCTCGTTGATCAAGGTGGATTTGCCGGAGCCGGAAACGCCGGTCACGCAGGTCAGTCGGCCCACGGGAAACGCCGCATCCACCCCCTTGAGGTTGTGGCCCGAGGCCCCGAGCAATCGGATCCAATCCGGGGGCTCGTCGTCGAGTCGAGCCTCCGGCGCGGTGATCCGCCGCTCGCCGCAGAGGTATTGCCCGGTCAGGGATGCCGCGGAGCGGGCAATCACCGCCGGAGGGCCCTCGGCAACAATCCGCCCCCCATGGATCCCCGCGCCGGGCCCGATGTCAACCACGTGATCGGCGGCGCGGATCGCCTCTTCGTCATGCTCGACCACGATGACCGTGTTCTGCAGGTCTCGCAGTTGCATGAGGCTTGCGAGGAGGCGCTGGTTGTCCCGCGGATGGAGCCCGATCGAGGGTTCGTCGAGCGTATAGGTCACGCCGGTGAGCCCGGCGCCGATCTGACTCGCCAGCCGGATCCGTTGGGCCTCGCCGCCGGATAGGCTCTCGGCGCTGCGGTCCAGGGTCAGGTAGGCGAGTCCGACCTCGAGGAGAAAGCGAAGCCGCTCGCCGATCTCTCGCTGGATGGGGTCTGCGATCGAGGCGCGGTTGCCCGCGAGTCCCAAGTCCTCAAGGAAACCCCGAGCCTGCTCGATGGAGAGTCGGTTCACCTCGGGCAGGGATCGACCGCCGACGAATACATGGCGCGCGGCCTCATTCAAACGGGATCCGGCGCAGGTTGGGCACGGTTTTTCCACGAAATAGCGGCCGAGCTCCTCGCGAGCGGCCCGCCCCTCGGCCTCTTGATAGCGGCGTTCGAGATTCGGGATGATGCCCTCGAAGGGCTCCTCGACCCGGCGTCGCTCCCGCGAGCCGCTGCCCGCCGGCAGCTCCATGGTGATGGCCTCGTCACCGCTGCCGAAGAGCAGGGCGTTACGGATGGGCTCAGCGAGCGCCTCAAACGGGGTCTCGGGGTCAAAACCGTAGTGATGCGCCAAGGCGCGGATCAATCGCTCGGCGTCCGGGTTGTGAGGATCCCAACCATGAATCGCGCCGTTGTTCAGGCCCCGTTCGGGGTCGGCGATGACCTGCTCGGGGGTGATGACATGACGTACCCCCAATCCGTCACAGTCCGGACACGCCCCGCTCGGGCTATTGAACGAGAATAAACGGGGTTCGAGCTCGCGGAGACTGTAGCCACAGTGAGGGCAGGCGAAACGCGCCGAGAAGAGATACTCCGGCCCCGGGTCGGGATCCATTGGTACCACCCGGCAGGTCCCGTCGCTGATCCCGAGGGCCGTCTCGATCGACTCCGCGAGCCGCTGTTGAATCCCCTCGCGGATCTTGAGCCGGTCCACTACCAGTTCGATGGTGTGTTTATGGTGGGGGTCGCGGGCCGGGAGGGCGTCCAGTTCATAGACCGTGCCGTTCACCCGGACGCGGAGAAAGCCCTGCTGCTGGAATTGCGCCAGGGTCTCGGCATGCTCGCCCTTGCGATCCGTGACCACCGGCGCCAGGATCATCCAGCGCGAACGTTCGGGGAAGGCCAGGATCTGATCGACCATCTGGCTCACGGTCTGGGCATTGAGCGCGGTGCCGTGCGTCGGGCATTGGGGCGTACCGACCCGCGCGAACAGCAAGCGGAGGTAGTCGTGGATCTCGGTCACCGTCCCAACGGTCGAGCGCGGGTTGTGGGAGGTGCTCTTTTGTTCGATCGCGATGGCGGGGGATAACCCGTCGATCCGATCCACGTCCGGTTTCTCCATGAGCCCGAGGAATTGGCGGGCGTAGGCCGATAGGGACTCGACGTAGCGACGCTGGCCCTCGGCGAACAGGGTGTCGAAGGCCAGGGAGGATTTTCCCGACCCGGACAACCCGGTAATCACGATCAAGCGATGCCGCGGGAGGTCCAGGTCGATGTTCTTCAGATTGTGGGTTCGAGCCCCACGAATGCGGATCATAGGCGCGTCTGGCAACGGTTCGAAGACTGGTGAGAGCCATGCTAGCATGAAACATCCGGTCCCTCGTGATGGGTCGTCAGATCGGTGATGACCCCGCGGGTGGCTTGACGACAACAGTGGGAACGATCCCTCCGGCCCCTGCGCCACCCTCGCAGATGTCGGGGGACGCTCGATATGAAGCCGGCGTGTCCGGAGGAGGTATGAGGCATGGCGCGTGGCGTCAACAAGGTGATACTCGTCGGCCATTTAGGCCGAGACCCGGAGATTCGCTACACCCCCAGCGGTTCGGCGATCGCGACATTGAGGCTAGCCACGACGGACGCGTGGCGGGATAAGCAGACCGGCGAACAGCGTGAGAAGACCGAGTGGCATCGGTTGGTGGCCTTTAATCGAACAGCCGAGATCGCTGGCGAATATCTGCGCAAGGGGCGTCAAGTCTACATCGAGGGTCGTTTGCAGACCCGCAAGTGGCAAGACGACAACAACCAGGACCGTTATACCACCGAGATCGTCGTCAACGACCTCCAGATGCTGGGGGGGCGCGGCGAGGGCGGCGGATCCGCCGGCTTCAGTGAAGGGGCACCGCCGGCGTCGGGCCGGGGCTACGGGAACAAGCCGGCTCAGGATGACCGCGGGCCGGAAGGCGAACCGCAGCAAGGGGAAGGCGGTGGTTTTTCCTACGATTTCGACGACGATATTCCCTTTTAAGATCGAGCCGCTATCAACGGGTCAACAACCGTCCGGTGGACCCGTTCCTGCCGGACTTCTGCTTGTAGACACATAGGACGTGATATCGCCCTCTGCAGCCGTTGGGTTCGGTTGTCGGACTCGAAGAACGCCATGAGCCATCGGTCGTACCAATCGCTGTGGGATGGCTCCCTCC
>CAYFWJ010000045.1:14309-19926 GCA_964346755.1 uncultured Ectothiorhodospiraceae bacterium | reverse complement strand
CTGGGGTCAGCAGAGGGGATCGACCGCGGGTACTGGCAACCGCCGGGGGCTGCGCAGCACGATATCAAAGTGGGGCCAGTCGGGGGACTGGCCGAGGCCCTCGTCTGCAAAGCCGGCGAAGTCACGGGCGTCATAGGTCTGGAGATGGCAACCCACGAGGTCCCAGAGTTGGCCGACAGCGGCCGGGGTCGGGGGCTGGCTTCCCGGGCCACTCGGGGCGCGGAGCCGTTCGATTCCGCTGAGCACGCGGGCGTGGGCGCGTTTGTGCTCGGGTCGTGCCGCGGGGTTCAGTAATCGCAGCAGGGTCTCTTCCACGGCGAAGTGCTGGTGGAGGTCCTCCTCGAGCCGCCGCAGCGCTGCGGGCCAGTCGATCCCCATCCCGCGTGGGGCGTTGGCCGCTGAGTACAGTCCCCGAAGCTGTCGAGTGAGGTCGAGATGTTGTCGGTCCAATTCGGCGACGCCGAGCGGGTATTCGAGGGCGGGATCTCGGAGATTCAGCAAGATGGCCTCCTCCTCAACGACGGACGGGCCGGTTCAATGGGCGGGTGACGGATGACGAACCACCCGATCGGGTCCCATCCTACCTTACTGTCGAGCCCATGTATGTGAAACTACGTATGGTAAATTTTTGCAAGACCTATGCCGAATCCCCCTAAGAAGAGGCGTGGCCCGTGGGCCCGGGGCGTCGTCCGAGGGGGAAGCGGTGCGCGGGGCTTATCCGGTGAATCCGACGGAAGCGGCGTCCGAGGCGAACGGGGGGCGCGTTTAGCGGGTGGCGTGCGCTGCCGCGTGGGCAGCGCTTGGCCTCGTGCGAGGGCGCGTGTCGGCCTTCAAGTCGCTCGCAGCAGCTCGTTAATACCCACCTTGGCCCGGGTTTGGGCATCCACGTACTTGACGATCACGGCGCAATACAGACTGTGGGTCCCGTCATCCGCGGGCAAGGTCCCGGGCACGACCACAGCGCCTGCGGGCACCCGGCCGCGGTGGATCGTGCCGGTGGTGCGGTCGTAGATCCGGGTGCTCTGGCCGATAAAGACCCCCATGGAGAGCACTGCGCCGGTCTCGACAATCACGCCTTCGACGAGCTCGGAGCGGGCCCCGATAAAGCAATCATCCTCGATGATGGTGGGTTTGGCCTGTAGGGGCTCGAGTCCCCCGCCGATGCCAACGCCGCCCGATAGATGCACGTTCTTCCCGATCTGGGCGCAGGAACCCACCGTCGCCCAGGTGTCCACCATGGTCCCCTGGTCGACATAGGCCCCGATATTCACGTACGAGGGCATGAGCACGACGCCCGGTCCGATGTAGGCGCCACGGCGCACGGTCGCCGGTGGGACGACCCGCGCCCCGCCTTCCCGGAAATCCCGCGAATTGGCGTCGCCGTATTTCGTCGGCACCTTGTCGTAGTAGTTGGTGAAACCCCCCTTGATGAACTGGTTATCGGCGATCCGGAAGGACAACAGGACGGCCTTTTTCAGCCATTCATGGACGACCCATTCGCCGTCATCCCGGGGCTCGGCAACCCGCTGACGGCCCGTGTCCAACTCCATGAGGGTCGCCTCAACGGCCTCCGTGAGTTGTGGCTCCGCAGCGCGCGGGGTGATCTCCGTGCGACGCTCGAAGGCGTCTTCGATGATGGCCTGTAGATCGCTCATGGCGGGCTCCCAAAACGAAAGGGCAGGATGGTGCAGAGCGGGACGTCCGGTGTCGGGCGTCCCGATGAGGCATGGACCATACTCCGGGGTTATGGGACGTCGCAAGCCCGAGCGTGGGAAGCCCACCCCATGGGACGCCCCCGGCGGCTATCACGTCGACGGGGATCCGTCGGGCTCTGGGGCGGGTCAGGCGAGTGACGCGGGGGACGGCCCGGGAACCGGACCGGCCCCCGCGTGGTGCGGCTAGGCCGCGACGCGTGGCATGGGGGTCGGCGCCCTCATTTGAACAACAGGAAGTACTGCAGGGCGATTTCGTCACCCATGGAGTCGACGATCTGCTTGGCCGCCGCGCTATCATTCGGGGCCTTGAGGTCCCGGAAACGGTAACTGAATTTCCATTGGCTCTTAACCGGGTGCATCCAATACTGGAAGCCGACCGACAGCGTCTTGAATTTCCGCTCATCCGCGGCGCTAAACGCCCCGCCCGTCTCATTTAAACGGTCCAAGTAGTCATAACGGGCCTGGAGGGCGAGTTTGTTACGGATCGGAAACCAACCCCCCTCGATGTAGTATCCGGTGAACTCATTGTCCTCATGGGCGGCGATTCGGGGCGTTGCGCCAGCCGCGCTTGCCGGGTCGCTAATCGGCGGGCCGCCAAAACAATCGCTGCCGTCTGGGGTGTTGGGACACGGACCGGTCCCGGGTGCGAAGACGTTTTGTCCTGTTGTTCCAGCAAAGACCATTCCATTCCCGGCGATGTATTCGCCACTCAAGCGAAAGGGTTGCTTGTAAAGGTGGAAGCCGAAGCCGTAACGGTTCCGGTCAAACGCTTCATCGTCGTCGAAGGCGCCGCTGTTGTCGGCGTCGAATAGCCGTTTCCCGCGCTGGGTCCAGCCGAAGAGCTTAAGATCCTCCCGGCGGGGCCCGCCCCGTTTCACGCCATCGAAGACATACGCGGCCTGGGCACGGAGGTAGAGATCGGTGTTGTCGTCGTTGTCCAGGCGGTTGATCCCGTTGCCGTTGCCGAGGGTGACCGCCCACGTCCCCTCCCACTTGTTGGTGATCCGAAACTCGTCGAAGAACTGCACGCCGATATCTCGAAAAGCACTCAGCGAGCCATCAAAACCGATGAGCCGGTTCTCGTCGGCCGTCGTTCCGTTGGTGTTGCTATCGATGTTCGTGGGATTGGCCCGCACGAAGCGTTCAAGGACTTGTTGGCGTGTCACCTCGGAGAAGTTGATGTAATCGAAAGCCATCACACCGCGGCTCCCCTCGTCCGCCATGGGCAGCTTCATCTGGCCGATGCGAAAGCTGATGCCCAGGTTGTACGGGTCGTCGCTGAGGCCCCCGGCGAAATGTCGGAAGGTTGCCGAGGAATCGGTCAAAGCGGGTGCCACCCCGCCGTCGGGTTGATTGAGTCGGGTGATGCCATTAACCCCGAACTCGGCGAGAAAGAAATAGTTGACCTCAGGATGTTTGGGGTGCGCGATCCCCCGAGCCCCAAGGCGGGCTCGGGCCAACGCGGTTTCCCCAGAGCCTGCGTTGCGATCTGGGGTCAGCGTGTTAAAAACCGGCCGCAGACCGTCGAAGGGTGGGTCTGCTCCATCGATGTCGATGACGTTGTCGTTGATCGTACGCACGGTGGGTTGGATGAAGCCCCAGACGTTGAGTGGCTTGCCCTTGCCTGGTGCCTCGGAACCCTGGAGCACGATCCAATTCGCCCCGTAGGCGGGGCTGTACGCACCGATTATCAAGGCGAGGATTGTGATCCATGGGGTACGTTTGCTTCCCAATAGTCCAGTTCGAGGCTGTTTTCTCGTTTGGGGTGTCGAAGACTGAGCGTCGGGTGGCTCTACGGCATTTGCTCTGATCCGATTCGAGGCCATCATCGTTCTCCCCCCGGCTGTGGCGGTTCGCCTTTTTTATCGTGTCGAGGAGGTTGGACCTCCTCGACCCCTGCTTGGGGTTTAGTTCAAGGGCGAATGTATGTCCACCCGGCGCGGGACAATTCATTGATGCGGGTCACGCCCCCTGAGACCACCGCGGCGGCGGGATGCAGGGAATCCGGCCCTCGGTCGAGGGCCTGCATGGTGTTCGCACAAGCCGAAAAGCGTACGCCTTGATCGGCGAGACTTTGGATGCGGTCCGCGTTGTCGTTTTCCTTGAATAGGAGCTTGAGGCCGGGTCCGTACGTGACGATCTCGATCACCACCTGGTCCGGACCGTAGGCGGCGAGGGCGTTGGCGGCGTTATTCAGTATCAGGGTCTGTCCGAAATCGCCACCGCGGGAGAGTTGCAAGACGAGGAAGTGTTCGGCGAACGGTTGGTCTGGTGGCGCCTCGGGGGTCGGTTGGAGCGGTTTGGGGTGGAAGAGGTCGGGGCTTGGTTCGGGTTTCCCGTCGAGGGATTGGGCTAGACCGGATGTCGGGATCGCGATGGCCGCGGCAAGTGCCATGGCCGTGCAGGCGCGGGTCGGCATTGCAGCCTCCTGGGCGTTGAGGTTCGATCAGTTTGGCGCATCGCCGGGGTTGCTCCGGACGATGGCGCCTGTCCCAGTCTAGTCCATTAAAGCATCTGATTTGTATCTAAATTGCTTGCTTGAATAAATGGATTTGGGTGGGACGACCGTCTCCCAGGGCGGATCCCGCGTTGCCGGTTACCGGAGGGGATCGGCGTTGCCTTTTCGGTCGTGTTTCGGCTCGGTGCGCGGGCGGTTTGCGGGCGGATTGCCGCTCGGGGTGGGCTTAAGGGGTGAGATTGGGCCGCGGCCGTGGGTTGGGGGGATTCGTAGGCCTCGGGTTCGGCGATTCGTCGACGGCCTGTGCGCCCGTCGGCGCGAACGCGGGCCGGTGAACCGGATGACCGGCGGCGGCGAAGGCCTCGAGCAGGCGCGTGTGATCCCCACGGAGGAGGATGCGATGCCGTTTTTTCTCGAGCTGGTGGTCGTACATGGGGTCGTAGTAGCGACTCAGGAGGCGCTCGATCCAAGCTCGATGGCCGTCGAGGTCACCGTGGGCGCGATGGGCCTCGAGGGCCTCGCCCATTAGGTCCCGGAGTTCGCGATGGGCGACCCCGCCTAGGCGCCGCTGGATCCGATCGAGATTGCCCAGCAAGAATTCGCCTACGGCCCCCTGGGGGTCCGTTTCGCCCCGGGCGTGGTAGCCGGATTCGATGGCGAGGACGTAATCGCGGAGGATGCGTTCCACGCGCTGGGGCATCGCTTCCTCCACCAGGATCAGCGGGGCCTGGGACAGGGTCTCGAAGAGGGGCCCTGGCACGGTGCGTGAGCCGATGTTGCGGCTTTCGTCCTCGACCAACAGGGGAAGCCCCGGGGTGTGGTGGTACTTAAGCAGGCGAATGGCGAGGCGGTGTTCGAAGTCGATTTGAGGCGGTTGCGGGGTCAATTGTCGACCGAATGCCGAGCCGCGATGGTTCGCCAGCGCTTCGAGGTCGAGGCTGGGTTCGATGCATTGCAGCAATTCCGTCTTCCCGGTGCCGGTGCGTCCGCCGACGACGCGCCAGGCGCTGGCATCCGGATGGCGTTCGAGGGTGTCCAGCAGGTAACGCCGCAGGGCCTTGTAGCCCCCCGCGATACGGGGTAGCGTGAGTCCGGCCTCCGCCGCGAGCCAGGCCTGGCTGATCCGGGAGCGTTGGCCACCCCGAAAGCAGTACAGGGCGCCGTCGGGGTGGGCCCTTACAAAGGCCGCCCAGGCCTCGATGCGCGCGGCCTTGCGTTCGCCGCTCACGAGCGCGTGCCCGAGGGCCACTGCCGCATCGTGCCCCTGTTCCTTATAGCGGAGCCCGACGGCGTGGCGCTCGTCGTCATCCAGCAAGGGTTGATTGACCGCCGTCGGGAAGGCGCCCTGGGCGAACTCCACCGGGGCGCGGACGTCCAGGAGGGGGCGGTCGTCGAGGAAGAGGCGCCGGTAATCCGAGGGCGTCAGGGGCTCAGGCATGGACGG
>CAYFWJ010000045.1:0-14209 GCA_964346755.1 uncultured Ectothiorhodospiraceae bacterium | reverse complement strand
CTGGCTTCGTGGATGACCCCGAAGGGCGTCAGTTCCAGGCCGTGTTCCCGCGCCGTGGCCTCGAACGCCGCTTGGCCGTCCGGGGCGACGGCGACCAGCAAGCCGCCGCTTGTCTGCGGGTCCCAGAGGATCTCCCGCCACGGGGAGGGTAGCGGCGTGACCCGATCACCGTAAGCCCCGTGATTCCGCCCCGCACCGCCGGGGCTGCAGCCGGCCGCCACATAGTCCTCCAAACCCGGGATGCGTGGCACGTGATCGGCGTCGAGGCTTGCCCCCATCCCGCTGGCGGAACAGACTTCCAGCAAGTGACCCAGCAGTCCGAAACCGGTGACGTCGGTCATGGCTTGGACCGCCGGCAAGGCGGCGAAGTCGATGCCGGGGCGATTCGCTAGCACCATGAGATCCCGGGCCCGGTTTTGATGGGACGGATCGAGACGCCCTTTCTTCTCGGCTGTGGTCAGGATCCCGATCCCGAGGGGCTTGGTGAGGTAGAGCTTGGCCCCGGGTTGGGCCCCGCTGTTGCGCTTCAGGCGATCGTGTGTCACGCGCCCGGAGACGGCCAGACCGAAGATCGGCTCGGGGGCATCGATGCTGTGTCCGCCGGCCAGGGGGATCCCGGCCTCGGCACACGCGGCTCGAGCGCCCGCGACCACCTGGCCGGCGATCTCGGGTGAGAGCTGGTCGATGGGCCAGCCGAGGATGGCGATGGCCATCAGGGGGGCTCCCCCCATGGCGTAGACATCGCTGATCGCATTGGTGGCCGCGATGCGCCCGAAATCCGTGGGATCGTCGACGATGGGCATGAAGAAGTCGGTGGTGCTGATCAGGCCGGTGCCATCGCCCAGGTCCATGACCGCGGCATCGTCCTTGGCCTCGTTGCCGACCCACAGGCCTGGGTGGGGGGGCGCGGCGGGCCCGACATCGGCCAGGATCCGATCGAGGACATTCGGGGCGATCTTGCAGCCGCAGCCGGAGCCGTGGCTATAGGCGGTCAATCGAATCGTCGAGTCGTTCATCGAGGGTCACCTCGCCGAGCGGTTGGATCGGTCAACGGGGTTGGTCGGCGTTGTGGGGGGCCGCGGTCGAGCCCGACGGGATGGTGGGGGAGGACACCCCTCTCCGGTCGGGTCCGGCCGGTGTCGGCTCAACCGAGGCGGGCGACGCTCGCCTCGAGCAGGGTGTGGGCGCGTTTGATGCCCACCTTGAGATGCCGGTCGATCTCGCTCATGAGGATCTCCCCCTCGCCTCGCCCGGCGGCCCAGTTGGCAACGACGGCACAGGTGGCATAGCACAAATCGAGCTCCCGGGCGAGGGCGGCCTCCGGCATCCCGGTCATGCCGACCACATCACAACCATCTCGGGCCAGCCGGTCGATCTCCGCGGCGGTCTCGAGGCGGGGGCCGGGTGTTGCCGCATAGGTGCCGCTCGGTTTCACGCGCAGCTCGTGCGCCTGAGCACTGCCGAGCAGGATCTGGCGGAGCGTCTCGCAATAGGGATAGGTGAAGTCGATGTGGCGGACGGCCTCGAGGTCTCCCTCGAAGAAGGTATGCGCTCGTCCATAGGTGTAGTCGACGATCTGGTCGGGGATCACCAGTGACGACGGTTGGGTCTCCGGTGAGATCCCGCCGACGGCGGCGATGGCGATCACGTGGGTCACGCCCAGTTCCCGAAGGGCCCAGATATTCGCCCGATAGTTGACTTGATGGGGCGGGATGCGGTGTGTGTAGCCATGGCGCGCGAGGAAGATCACCGGCTTGCCGGCCAGATGCCCCCGCGTTAACGGACCGGATGGTTCACCATACGGGGTTTGGATGACCTGTCGGCGGGTGATCTCGAGGTTGGGGAGGCTACTGAGGCCCGTGCCGCCGATGATCGCGGTCTCGGTCATAGGATACTCCTGGTCATACCGGCAACGGACAGGCTAGGTAATGGATTTTAGGACGCGCGGCCGTCCGCTTGCCAAGCGAGGGGAATGGCGGATCCGGGGTGGGGGCATGGGCCGTTGCGGGCGCGTACCGATGCCGAGCGGGATGCTCGAGCGAGCATCGACGTCCTACCGTTCGTCAGGCAAGGCGTACACGGCCGCTTGATTGCGGAAGAGCCCGTGGTAGTCCATCCCGGCCCCGTAGACATAGCGATCCGGCACCGGCAAGCCGACGAAGTCCCGTCGGGCCTCGGGGATACAGCGATCGTGTTGTTTCTCCACGAGAACAAGGGTCGACACCTCGCGGGCCCCTTGGGTACGACAATAGTCCTGGACGGCGGCAAGGGTGTAGCCCTCGTCGAGGATATCGTCGACCAGAAGCACGCTGCGCTCGGCTAATGGGATTCGGGGTCGTGCCCGCCACTCGATGGCGCCCCCCTCGGTGTCCCCGCGATAGCGGGTCGCGTGGACGTAATCCAATTCCAGGGGAAAACGCAGCCGATCCAGGAGTTGCCCCGCCGGGTAGACACCTCCATTCATCAGACACAATAAGACCGGTACGTGTGCCTCAAGCCGCTCGGTGACCTCAGCCGCAAGGCGGTCGAGGGCCGAGTGGACCGCCTCGGCGGGCCAGAGGCAGGTGGCCCGCGCGTGGAGTTCCAGGGCTCGACTCACCTCGTCCGCATCAATCATAGGGTGTGACCGGTTAGTAGTTGAAGGTCACGGTGTCATCGTCCATCGCTTCCTGGATGACGTAGGCACCACCCACGGTCTCCTCGATCTCAGGGATCAGGTCCTCGCCCCAGAGCTCGAGGGTGGGCGTGCAGACCTTGAAGTGGACGCCTGCCTCGTGGGCATCCTTGATGAAGTCATACACGGACTTATCGCTACCCTCACGGACGAACTTGTTCTCGGCGACGCCCTTGATGGCGAGCTCGCCGGCACGGCCCGTCAGGACCACCTCGGTCTCGTATTCCATGGCAGCCGCCACGGTCGCCTGGAAGAAAGGAGCACCCAGTTCCGCCCCATTCGTCGGGTCGGTATTGACCATCACGATGAGCAGCTTGTCGGCCATAATCGGATCTCCGATAGACACTGTGTCAGCAAAATTCAGAAGTCTACACGCCTGTTACCGGTCCGTATAGCCTTCTGGGCTTCGGGGGTCGCCCGGCCCCGCTTGCAGGCGAACGGCCAGGTCATGGGCCGCCTGCCACAGCGGGTCTTGAGTGCGCTCGTCCCAGGGCCAGGGGGCGGGTCCGGTGGATAACCCCGCCAAGCGGCTTTGGCTGATCGCCGAGACCGGACGGGCCTCGAGGGATTCGAGTAAGGCATCGGTTCCCGTCGGGTCGTTGGCCGAGAGGATGGTGTCACAGCCAGCGTCCAGGGCCGCTCGACCGCGCCTTGGCAGATCGCCCGCGCCCGCGGCTCCGGCCATATTGAGGTCATCACTGAATATGACCCCCTGGAATCCGAGACGTCCCCGCAATACCGCCTCGAGCCATTGACTCGAGAAGCCAGCGGGTTGCTCGGCGACGTGCGGATAGACGATGTGGGCCGCCATGACCCCGTCAAGCCGCCCGCGCTCGATCAATCGTTGGAAGGGGACCAGGTCCCGCGCGGCTAGGTCCCTCCAGGTCCGATCGTCGCTCGGGCAGGCCTGGTGGGAGTCCGTCGAAACCCCGCCGTGCCCTGGGAAATGCTTGCCGATCGCCGGCATGCCGCCCGCCTTCATGCCCCGTATGTAGGCCTCCGCCAGGGATACGACGCGCATCGGATCCCGGTGGAAGGCCCGGGTCCCGATCACCGGGTTGTGGGGTGTCGTCCCGTCGTCGAGATCGAGCACCGGGGCTAGGCTGATATCCACCCCCAGGGCCCGGAGTTCCCCGGCCATGAGCCATCCTAGGGTGGCTGCCGATTGGACGGCCGCCTCGGCATCGGCCCCATAGGCCGCAGCGATTTGGCTCGCCGCAGGCAACGGCGTTAAACCGTCACGGAACCGCTGGACCCGCCCCCCCTCCTGGTCCACAGTGACCCATAGGGCGGGGTCGCGCCGTGACTTGATCTGGGCGACGAGCGCCTGGAGCTGCGTCGGCGTGGCATAGTTCCGCGCGAACAGGACCACGCCCCCGACGCAGGGATGATTCAGACGGTCCCGATCCGTTGGACTCAGCTCCAGGCCGGCGACATCCAGGAAGACCGGGCCCCGCGGGCTCATGCGCCACGCGCCGACGCGCCGTGGGCATCCCGGTAGGCTCGGATGCGGTCGATGCGTTCGGCGGGCATGTCGCGGCGCAACTCCAGATACGCCAGGAGGTCGTCCAAGGTCACAAGCGCTGAGACCGGGGCCTCGAGGGCCTCGGCCAAGGCCGTCAAGGCGGGGCGTTCGTCCGCACCGCGTTCCTGTCGATCCAGGGCGATGACCACCCCGGCCACATGCGCCCCGGCCGCCTCGATGGTGGCCCGTGCGCTCTGGGCAGCCGTTCCGGCGGTGACCACGTCGTCGACGATCAAGACCTGCCCCGTCAGTGGCGCCCCGAGAACATGCCCCCCCTCGCCATGCGCCTTCGACTCCTTGCGATCGAAGGAGACGGGGTGACGCCGGCCGTAGTCCTGCCAGAGACCGATGGCTACCGCCGTGGCCAGCGGGATGCCTTTGTAGGCCGGGCCGAATAACCCGTCGAAGGCCAGCTTCTGGGTGTGACAATGCTCGGCGTAGCAGCGCCCGAGGGTCGCCCACCCGGCCCCGTCGTTGATCGCCGCCAGATTGAAGAAATAGGGGCTGATGCGCCCGGATTTGAGGGTGAACTCACCGAATCCGAGGGCCCCGTAGTCGAAGGCGAGATCCAACAAACGTTGTTGATACGCGGCCAGAGTCACGGCATCGATCCGCGTTGCAGCCTAAAGGGGGGTGTCGCTCGCTCGCCGTCGTTTGGTATACGACCGTAAACAACGGCGGTATTGAATCATGAGGAAGGCGGGGCCGCAACCCGAAATGGCCCGTGCACCGGGTGCCTACAGCGGGGTCGGTCGACGCCGTTGCCGATGTTGCTCTACCCTACCCAAGAAATGACGCATCTCTTCGTCGCATCGCTAGTCTCACTCGGAGTGTCGCTCATGATTCGATCCGTTGATGTGGTCCGTGACCGGTGTATTGGTTGCGGGACCTGCTGGGTATCGCATCCCAATGTGTTCGCAGAAGACAACAGCGAACTGGATCTCAAGGCCCGTCCGACCGGCGGTCTCGCCGACGAATCCACTTTACACGCAGCGGCGGTCAATTGCCCGACCCTTGCCATCCTACTCATCGATGAAGCGGGCGAGACGGCCTTCCCCACCGAAGCGGATCTCGCCGAGCGTGAGAATGCTGGCTGGTTCTGAGCGGGGATCGTCTTAAGCCTCGTAGGCGGCCGCTCGCGGCCGCTGATCGCCCCGACGCCGGTGCAAGCGACCGGCCAGACCGAGCCCCATCGCCCCGAGGGCGAGATTCGCCAGGGCGGTTGCCAGGAAGATCCCCTCCAACCCGAGCCACTGGCCTCCGAACCAGGCCGCCGGGATCGTAATGGCGAGGAAGCGGATGGCGGTCAAGGTTAGGGTGACGCCCGGATACCCCATGGCCAGCCAGGCCGAACCGGCAGCAAGCCCGATGCCCTCGGCGAAGTACGTGATCGGTACGAGGGTGAGGTAGCCGAGGCTCGCGGCGATCACCTCGGGATCCGGGTCGAACCCACGGGCCAGATTCGCTGCGCCGAGCTGGAATAGGAGTGCCACGAACACGCCCCACACGATCGCCAAGCCGAAGGCCCAGCGTAGGGCACGATGGACGCGCTCGATCTGGCCCGCCCCCCAGTTCTGTCCAACGAGGGGGCCGAGTCCCGTGCTGATCGCGAACAGCGGGATGAGTAGGGTCGCCTCGAGTCGGGTCGCCACGGTGAACCCTGCGACGGCGGCTGCGCCGTAGCCCGCGACGAAGGCGGTGACGATGCCGCGGGTGAGGGGTTCCAGGAGGTTGTTGAGGGCCGCCGGCAGGGCGATGCCCACGTAGTCCGGGAGACTCGTCCGCCAGCGCCCCCGGTGCAGTCGCGAGGCATCCAGCAGTCGTTCCCGGTGCTGCAGGATCCACAGGACGACCGCGGCCGTGACGATCCGCGCGATCACGGACGCCAGGGCGGCGCCGCTCATCTCGAGCCTCGGAAAGGGGCCGTAGCCGAAGATCAGCAGGGGATCCAGGATGGCGTTGATGAGAGCGGCGAGCAACATCACCAGGCTGGGGATCACCGCGTCCCCGTTGGCCCGAATCATGCTATTCCCCACGATCGGCAGGGCGATGAACAAGGCGCCCGGGTACCAGATCAGCAGATAGTCGCGGATCAACGGGAGCAGTTCCGGCCCGGCCCCCATGAGCCGAAACAGGGGATCGAGGGTGAGCAGCCCCAGGACAAGGATCGGTGTGAGGAGGACGACCGTGATAATGAGTCCGTCCGTCGCCAGGTGGCGCAACCGCGTGTGTTCGCCGCGGCCGACGCTCCGGGCCAGCAGCGAGCCCGCACCGGCCCCGAGCCCGAGGGCCAGGGAGCCTACGGCGAAGACCACCGGGAAGACGAAGCCGAGGGCGGCAAGGGGTTCCGTCCCGAGCCGGGCGATGAACCAGGTGTCGATGAGGTTGAGGGCGAGTACCGAGAGGATACCCACCACCATCGGCCCACTCAGCCGTGCCATGTGTCCCGGGATGGAGCCGCTCAGCAATCGGCCTTCTGAGGATCGCGGCATAACGGGTCCGCCGATGGTTGGAGGCGAGGGGGTCAGCTGTCGTTGGATCGGGGCCGGGCCGTCGAGGGCTCAGCGCGCGGGGGTGTCGAGCGCTGCGGGCCCGAGAGGCCTGCCGTCAACGCCCAACGCACGCCCTCCTCGACCGACATCGGCACGGCACGCACGGCCTCCTGGGGGACGATGAAGCAATACCCCCCGATTTGGGAGCTCCACTGGACATAGACCACGAGGTGCCCGTCCGGGACGATCCCGTCGGGCAGCCCTTGGCCGGACTCCCGGGTGACGAACCCGAGGGTATCCATCTCGGTGTTCGGTATCCGGATCATCACGGGTCGACCGAGTTGATGCTGAAGGTCCCCGCCGATGAGATCGGTCAGATCCTTGATCGGCGCGTACACGGAGCCGAAGACCGGGATTCGCCGCAAGGCCTTCTCGGTGAGTTGCATCAGGGTCCGAGTGATCCAGGGACGCATCAGCAGGCCGACGAGGAAGATACCGGCCGTGGCGAGGAGTAGGCCCAGCCCCGGGACGTACCAGCCGGTCGGGAAGAGGATGCGGATGACCGTGTGGGCAGCCGACTCGGTGCTCACGATCAGCCAGCCGATGACCCATAGGGCGAGCGCCAGCGGCAGGACCAGGGATAGCCCCTTGAGCAAGGTGTCGATCACGAACCGACGCATGATTGAGCAGTCCTCCAACGGGCGGTGGGCGAGCGGTCCCGGAACCGGGCGAGGCCAATCAGGCACGTCATCCCCTGGTTACCTCCTCGGGTTACCATAGCGTTTTCTTTTCACTGCGGAGCCCCCCCATGGTCGATTTGATCCTTATCCGCCACGGTGAGAGCACGTGGAACGCGGCGAACAAATTCACCGGCTGGGTCGATGTTCCCTTGAGTCGGCGCGGGCGAGTCGAGGCCAGCCTCGCCGCCTTCAAGCTCGATGGCTATCAGATCGACGTATGCTTTACCAGCCTACTGGTCCGCGCGATCGAGACGGCTGTAATCTGCCTCACCGAGGTGGAAAGCTTGTGTGCCGGCAAGGCGCCGGTGATCAAACATGCCGCCGACGACCCGGATTGGCATGGTTGGGATCACTACGAGGGTGATCCGTCGGAGGAGATCCCGATCTTTACCGCTAAGGCCCTGGACGAGCGCTATTACGGCGATTTACAAGGCCTTAACAAGGCGGCCACCGCCGAGCGGTACGGGGCCGAGACGGTCCATGCGTGGCGGCGGTCCTATGACACGCGTCCCCCGGGCGGTGAGAGTCTCGAGGACACCCATGCGCGAACCGCCCCGTTCTTTCAGACGCGCATCATGCAACACATCCGTCAGGGCGACCGGGTCTTGATTGCGGCCCATGGGAATTCCCTGCGGGCGATCATGATGGACCTCGAACAGCTGACCCCGGTCAAGGTTCCGCAGCTCGAACTCAAGACCGGGGTGCCCATCGTGTACCGGCTCGACGAGGCCGGGGTGATCCACGACAAGAAACTCCTGAGCTAGGCCGGCTCGGCCCCGGGCGGCACGCTGGCCTCAGGTCGTCAGGCCGCTCTGACGGAGTAGGGCCTCGATGTCCGGTTCACGATCCCGAAAGCGTTTGAATAGCTCCATTGCGGGCTGCGAGCCGCCACGTTCTAGGATGTTGGCCCGAAAATCCCGGCCGACGGTCTCGGATAGGATTCCATCCGCTTCGAAGCGGGCAAAGGCATCCGCCGACAGGACCTCGGCCCACTTGTAGCTATAGTAACCCGCGGCATAGCCCCCCGCGAAGATGTGGGCGAAGCCGTTCTGGAAGCGGTTAAAGGATGGGGCGGGCAGCACGGCGACGCGGTCACGCACCTCGTCCAGGATCCGTTGGATTACCGCCGTCCCATCGCCGCGACGATAGACCTGGTGCAGGCGCAGATCGAACCGTGAGAACTCCAGTTGGCGAACCATCTGCATGGCTGCTTGGAAGTTTCGTGCGGCCCGCAGGCGTTCGATCATCGCCCGGGGCAGGGGCGAGCCGTCCGTGACATGTTGAGCGATCGTGTCCAAGGCCTCGGGTTCCCAGCACCAGTTCTCGAGTAGCTGGGAGGGCAGCTCGACGGCATCCCATTCCACCCCGGCGATACCCGCCACGGCGCCGTATTCCACCTGCGTCAACAAATGGTGTAAGGCGTGGCCGAACTCGTGGAAGAGGGTGACCACGTCGTCGTGGGTCAGTTGGGCCGGCTGACCTGCCACCGGGGCCGTCGCGTTGCACGTCACAAAGGCGATGGGGTGCTGGATACCGGAATCGAGCCGGCGCCGGCCCAGGAAGTCGTCCATCCAGGCCCCGCCGCGTTTGTTCTCGCGGGCATACAGGTCCAGGTAGAAACCGCCCCGGTAGCCATCGTGCTCATCCCAGATGTCGTAGAAGCGCACCTCGGGATCCCAGACCGGGACCCCGGTGCGGGCTTCAATGCGCAGGCCGAATAGACGGCCTACGACCTGGAAGAGGCCAGCCACGACCTGCTCAGCCGGGAAATAGGCCTTGAGTTCCTCTTCGTTGATCGCATACCGCGTTTCGCGAAGGCGCTCGCTGTAGAACGCCACATCCCAGGGGGCCAGGCCCTCGAGTCCGTCGCGCTCCTCCGCAAAGGCGCCGAGTCGGGCGAACTCCTCATCGGCCTTGGGCTTGGCCTGCTCCGTGAGGCGGTCCAGGAAATCCCCGGCGCGATCCGGGTCCTCGGCCATTTTGGTTACCAGGGATAGCTCGGCGTAGTTGGCGTAGCCGAGGAGGTCCGCCTCCTCTTGGCGCAGGTCGAGGATCTCGGCCATCAGCGGCCCGTTGTCCCATTGGCCCGCGTGGGGACCTACCTCGGAGGCTCGGGTGACGAAGGCCTCGTAGAGCGCCCGGCGCAGCCCCCGGTCGGCGGCGAAGGTCATGATGCCGATATAGGTCGGCATTTGTAGGGTCAGCAACCACCCCGTCAGCCCCCGGTCCCGCGCCGTTTGTGCCGCCGCCTCACACAGGGAGCTCGGCACGCCTTCGAGGCGGTGGGCTTCGTCCTGGGGGATGTGGTGTGTCCAGGCATCCGTGGCATCCTGGAGATTCTGTTCGAAACGGGCCTGTAAGTCACTGGTCCGCTGGTGGATGATGCGCAGCCGCTGCTTCGAGGACTCGGGGAGATCCACCCCGTTCAGCCGGAAATCCCGCAGTCCATCCGCGACGATCTTGCGCTGGGTCGGATCGAGCTCGTTCCATGCCGGTCCCTCGCGCAGGTTGCGGTAGGCCTGGAACAGCGCCTCGTTCTGACCGAGCTCGCTGTAATAGGCGCTGAGCTTGGGCAGACCGGCGTTATAGGCCTCGCGGATGCCGGGTTCGCTGCGCACCGAATTCAAGTGGCGCACGGGCGCCCAGACGCGATCGATGCGGTCCTCCAGGCGATCGAGTACGGGCATCAGGCTCTCCCAATCCCGCGGATTCTCGGCGAGTACCGCCTCCAGCTCGGCGCGGTTGCGTGCCAGCACGGTATCCAGAGCCGGGCGCACGTGTTCGGGGCGGATGCGCTCGAAATCCGGCAGGGCATCGAGCGTCAGCAACGGGTTGGCGTCGTCTTGGGTCGGGTTCATCGGGCGCAGGTCTCCAATCAGCTCATGCGATGTGGCCAGGGACAGGTCGGCAGCGGGCAGGATACGACGGCTGGTGCTCCACGGCCGGTGTCGATCTCGTGGCGTCGGACTCGTGGGGTCGGATCGGCGAACTTGCGGCTTGCACTGTATCTCAAACGCCTATCCGGTGGCCGTCGACCGAGAGGGCCCGAGGCGTGAACCGTCCCGGGGGCCTGCCGGCCCGGCTTCGAGACCGCTTCCCCCTGTTAATGCCTACTTTCGAAACCGGAGAGCGACTCATGTTCAATCGTGCCTTGAAGACGCGTTTGCCTACGCCTGAAGAGGCCCTGCCCGGGCGCTCGGAACCGATCGTCCCGCCGGCGCGCCATGCGGTGTTGGGAACCCCCCTCGCCCCCCCGTTTCCCGAAGGCATGGCCCAGGCCTTGTTCGGGATGGGGTGTTTTTGGGGTGCGGAGAAGGCCTTTTGGGAACAGCCGGGCGTGTACACGACCGCCGTGGGCTATGCCGGGGGCCACACGCCCCATCCGACCTATCGCGAGGTGTGCACGGGGCAGACGGGGCACAACGAGGCGGTGCGTGTCGTCTTCGATCCCGAACGGATCCGCTACGAGGACCTGCTGCGGGTGTTCTGGGAGCAACATGATCCGACCCAGGGCATGCGCCAGGGGAATGATGTCGGGACTCAGTACCGCTCGGGGATCTATGTCCATGACGAGGCGCAGCGTGCGGCCGCCGAGGCCTCGCGGGCCGTCTTCCAAGAGGCCCTCGGCGCCACCGGACACGGTCCGATCACGACCGAGATCCTCCCGGCGCCGACCTTTTACTACGCCGAAGACTACCATCAGCAATACCTCGCCAAGAACCCGGGGGGCTATTGCGGCCTCGGTGGGCTCGGCATCCGCTATCCGGTATCGGCGTGAGTCCATCGCGGGCGGCGGTGATCCGCTCGGAGCGCCGTCCCTTGATTTCGGTCCGACGGCGCATGACATGCCATTGATGGGGGGAATATGGCGAAGGTCTCGGTTCTCCGGCATGTTGCATTCGAAGACCTCGGGTTACTCGAGCCATTGATGCAGGCTCGGGGCCATGAGGTTCAATACCTGGCCCCATGGGAGGGACTCGCGGCGGGTCTGGACGACGCGGATCTCGTGGTGCTATTAGGCGGCCCGATCAGTGCGAACGACACCGAGGCCTATCCGTTCCTCGCCACCGAGCTTGCCCTCGCCGAGCGTCGCTTGACCGATGATCGGCCGCTGCTCGGGATCTGTCTCGGGGCCCAGATCATGGCGCGCGCTGTCGGGGGGGTGGTCGCCCCCGGGCCGGCGCCGGAGATTGGCTGGGGGGGCCTCGAGTTGACGCCCGCGGGCCGACAATCGCCCTTGGCCGCGTTGGAGGGGGTGCCCGTGCTGCATTGGCACGGCGAGGTCTGTCACGTGCCGGATTCGATCCCCTCCTTGGCCCGGACGTCCGTGTGCGCCTGTCAGGCATTCCAACCGACCGCTCGGGCCCTCGCCCTGCAATTCCACGCGGAGGCGGGGTCGGCGGGCATCGAGCCCTGGCTGGTGGGCCACACGCTCGAGATCCACCAGACACCCGGGGTCTCGGTCGCGGGGCTTCGAGCGGATACCGCCCGATACGGCTCCGCCTTGGCTTCGGCCGGTCAGGCGATGTTGACGGCGTGGCTGGAGTCGGTCGGGCTCTGATACGCGCCCCGGAGCCGACCGGAGCCCGGGATGTCCGCCAGGGTCGGGACGGGCCGCGATGGGCGGGTCGCGCGGCCGGGTGTCGATGAGACAGCCCAGTGCCGCCCACAGCCGGGTCCCGCCGCGGTCGGCAGGGAGGATCCTATCCCGGGGACCTCGGCGAGGTCCCCGGGGGGCGACCGCGGGTTAGAGGGTCTGCAGATAGGCGTAGATCGCGTCGATCTCGGCCTGATTCAGACCCGAGACCAGCCCCCCGACATTCTGGTGGTTGGCGATATTCTTCTCGAAGGCGGATTGTTCGAGTGCCGCCAACTCCGTTGGATGCGGGGCGAACGTTCCATGACAACCGCGGCACCCTGAGAAGATGGACTCGGCGTCGATGTCGGCGGATGCGACCTGGGTCCCCTGGGCCTGCGATTGGGTCTCCGATGCGCCGGGTGCGGTTTGGGTGTCGCCGGTTTCGGCTTGGGGTTCGGCTTCATTCTTTGTGTCGGCTGCTGCGACCGTTTCCGTCGCTTGGTCCTCTGAGGAGGCGGTGGCGGTTTCGGTGCTATCCGACGCTGCAGGCTCGGCGGATTCCGCCGCCGCTTCGCCTGCGGCCGCTTCCAAGGTCTCCGTTTCGCCGGCCGACTCAAGGACTTCTGCCGAGCCCTCGGCCTCGGCAGAGGATGACGAGTCCGAGGGGCTAGCGGCTGCCTCCGCCTCCTCTTCTGCCTCGCCTTCGGCCGCTTCCAGGGTCTCCGTTTCACCGGCCGACTCAACGACGTCTCCCGAGCCCTTGGCCTCCGCGGAGGACTCGCTTGGCTCTTCCGGCGGGATCTCGTGGGCAATGCCCTTGTGGCAATTGATGCAGGTCTGGTCCTGATTCATCGCGATCTGATGGGCTGCGCGCGCCGCGGGCTCTTGGGCCTCGAGGTCCCAGGCCTCTTCCTGGTGGCAACTGCGGCAGTACTGGCTGTCGTTGGACTCGTGCCGTGCCCAAACCCGCTCGGCCATCTCCCGGCGCTTGGCCTCGAACTCCTCGGGCGTGTTGACGCCGCCGACGGTGTAGGCCCACATGTCGCTGAGGCCGGATTTCGCCTTGACGTACATCATGTTGTACCAGCTGTCATGGGCGATATGGCAGTCACTGCAGCCGGCTTGCACGCCGGACGCATTGGCGTTGTGCACGGAGCCTTGGAATTCGGGATAAAAGTTCTCGTAGACGTGACAGGAGACGCAGAATTCGGTCGTGCTCGTCGCATGGATCATGGAGGCACTGAAGCCGCCCATGCTGAGCCCGATGACGATGCCGATGATGACGACGCCGGCGGTTGCCAAAAGGCCACGCCGAGCGAGGATACCGGATTTTGAGGATGATTGATCAGACTGATCCGCCATATTGGCCCTCTCGTTGATCGTTTGAAAGGTGAATCGAATGCCACATTGCATTCAGGGTAACGGATGTGGCCAGCGCAGAATTTGACGCGGCGCAATTGGTCAAACTTTAGGGCGAATAAATACGATTAATTAACGAAATCCGTGACGAGCGGTTCGGCGTTTGCGTGGGCGGGGATGGGGAAGCCCCGGTCACTTCGACCCGTCGTCCTTGAACAAGGGGGCGATGGCCTTGAAGGCCTCGTGGCGGGCGTCGCCGAGCCATTCGAAGAGGACGGATTCGCCCCAAACGATCGTGATCCCTGCTTGACGCAGGCGCTCGAGGGCGTTCGCCTCGGCGGCCTCGTGGCGGGCGCAGACGGCGTTCTCCACGACGAAGACCGAATATCCGGCAGCACGCAGGTCGAGGGCCGTCTGCAAGACACAAACATGGGTCTCGATCCCCGTCAGGAGGATCTGGGCCCGATCCCCCGCCCCCTCCTCCAGGGTCGTTCGAAAACCGGGATCGCCCCAACAGGAGAAGCAGGTCTTATCCTGTTGGGGGGCCGAGGCGGGGATGCGCGGGGCGAGCTCGGGATGCAGCTCGCCCAACCCTTTCGGATATTGCCGCGTGACCACGACCGGGACTTCGAGTCGTTCGGCCGCGGGCAGGAGTTGGCCGCTAAGCGTATCGAGGCATTGGGTAAGGCGGGCGGCGGGCATCGCCTGCGTGAGACGGGTCTGCACATCGATGCACACCAGCAGGCTGTCTTCGGCCCGTAGGCGAGCAAGTATGGGGCGTTCGGGCGTCATCAATTCTTGCGCGAGAAACCCCGTCCTTCAGGGCGGGGCGGGATAGCG
>CAYFWJ010000044.1:0-19976 GCA_964346755.1 uncultured Ectothiorhodospiraceae bacterium | reverse complement strand
CGAGCGACAACGGCCGCCACGGTGTTCGAGCTCACCAAGGCGGAGGTGGAACCGCTGCTCCGTGAGCTACCGAACCTCGCGGAACCGTTCGCGACGATCTTGGCCGATCGCCCATGGGCCGATGCGAATCGACGGGCGCAAACGGCTCCGGTAGACTTCGAGGTCGAGCGACACGGCCTGATCGATCGGCTGTTGCAAAGCGCGCATGCCTTTTTCAAGCTCAGCAGGCCGTAGCCCCCCGCATCGATCCGCCGCGCCCTGCCGCGATGGGCCTCACGCGAACACCCGCCCCGCCGACCTGCTCGCCGTCGGCGACGCACCCGCGAGTCATCGGTTGGGTCATGACACGTGTAGCCCCGCATCTCGAGACGAGTCGGTTCTTCAGCCTCAAATGGAAGGCATTCCTGATCACAAGCCTGGCGCTTTTGTTCGTGGCGGTCGGATTCTCGACGCTGAACTACTTGGAGCGCAAGGCGCAGTACACGCAGCAACTGCAACAAAGCCACGAGCGGGACTCCCGCGAGGTGGACGCGCTGATCCAGCAGTCGTCCGATCGCCTCAAACAGCTCGCCAATATCATCCCGTCCCTTGAGGGGGTACGAGCGGGCCTATTGGCAGGGGACGGAACGCAGATCCAGGAGGCACTCGAGAACAATCTCGGCGCGATCGGTGTCGAGCTCAGCATCGACCTGCTGCGCTTCTACAACACCACAGGCGACGCCCTCGCGGGTTGGGACCTAGGCTATACCGATGCGGCGGAGGAGGCGCGGATCCAGCGCTGGGTCACCGCGGTCAACGCCAGCAACCGGCCCATCACCCGGCTCTATTGCACCGTCCGCTGTACCTACTACGCCGCCGTCCCGACCCTGACCGCCGGGCGCGAGGCCGGGGTGATCCTCCTCGGCAGCTCTCTGGTCGATATGCTGCTCACCTTCCGCGGGATTGCCAACAAGGACATCGGTCTGCTCGTCATCGGCGATGCCCCGGCCGCCGCGACGCCCTCAGCCGAACCCCGCGAGGATTCAACCGATCGCTGGATTCGACCCTGGGATGCCCGAGTGCTTGCGTTGACGAATCGTGAGCGCAACCTGCCCTTGCTCCGCGCCATGAGTCGTCAGGCAGGCTTCGCGGAAGCCGACGCCGGGATCCGGCTCCGCGATTCCGCCTTCGAGCTGCGCCGCGTCCCCCTCGATGCGGTGGGCGACACCCGGCGGGCCCATCTGGTGATCCTGACCGATATCAACGATAGCTTGGTGGGGCTGCGCACCTCGACGCGGCAATCCATCGCCGCTGGGTTATCGAGCTGGGTCGCCTCCTCGGTGTTGCTGCTCGGGATCCTCTGGTTTGCCCTCTCCAAGCTCCGCCGCACCATCTTGACCCTCCCGCTCCTGGCCCAGCGGGAATTCGGCGCCGCCCGGGAGAAGCTCGGTCCCCGCAAGGCACCCCGGTTCGCCCACGACGAGATCGATATCCTGGACGGGACGACCTATATCCTGAGCGAGGACCTGGAAGCGCTCGAGGGTTCCCTGTCCCGCCACATCGACGAGCTGGCCCATGAACGGGACTTCATCCGGCATCTCCTGGACTCCGTCCAGGTCGTGATCTTGACCCAGGACGGCAACGGACGCATCGACGCCATCAACCGCTTCGGCCGTGAGTTGTTGCTCGATGGGCACGCGCCCCCCGACCCCTTCTTTGAGGATTTGCTCCCGGGGCTCGAGACGGGCGTCAAGGAGGCGCTCCAACAACTCCACGAGGGCACGATCGAGCACAGTCACCACGAACATGCCCTAGAAGATGGCTACGGCCGGCAGCGCATCCTCGATTGGCATCACGCGTTGTTGAATCGCAAGACCGAGGGCGGGCTGGTCATCCTCTCGGTCGGTCTGGATGTGACCGAGCAAAAACAGCTACCCGAACTCATCCGGGTACGCGAGGAACTGGCCGAGGCCAAGGCCGTCGCGGAGGCGGCGAATCAGGCCAAGAGTGTCTTTCTCGCCAACATGAGCCACGAGATCCGCACGCCGATGAACGCCATCATCGGTCTGACCCATTTGGTGCTGTCCACGGAGCTCGACCGCAAACAGCAGGACTACGTCACCAAGATCGAGCGTTCCGGGCAACTCCTGCTTCGCATTATCAATGATATCCTGGATTTCTCCAAGATCGAGGCGGGCAAGCTCGAGCTCGAACACATCGCCTTTCGGCTGGATTCCGTTCTCGAGGATCTCTCCACCGCCGTCGCCTGGAAGGCCCAGGAGAAGGGATTGGAGATCCAATTCGTCATCCCCCCCATGGTGCCGAATGATTTGGTGGGGGATCCCCTGCGGCTCGGGCAGATCTTGCTTAACCTGTGTTCGAACGCCGTGAAATTCACCGAAACCGGTTCCGTCGAGGTCCACGCGGGGGTCACCGAAGAGACCCCCGAGCAGGTCGCCTTGACGTTTTGGGTGATCGATACCGGGATCGGCATGACCCCCGAGCACGTGGAACGCCTCTTCCAGCCGTTTGCCCAGGCCGATGGTTCGACCACGCGGAGGCATGGGGGGACGGGGCTCGGGCTGGCCATCAGTCGTCGCCTCGTGAGCCTGATGGGCGGCGATATCGGCGTCGAGAGTGAATCGGGCGTCGGCTCGACCTTCCAATTCACGGCCTATTTCGGACGCCAGCCGGTGGCGACGCCGACACCGAGGACCTCGCTGCGGACCCAATCGGTGCGGGTCCTGATCGTCGACGACAACGACACGGCCCGAGAGGTCCTGCGCATGCATCTGGCATCGTTCGGCTTCATCGTGCGCACCGTGGCCTCGGGTTATCAGGCCCTCGAGGGCGTGCAGGCGGCGGATCAGGCAGGGCAACCCTACGATCTCGTGTTGATGGATTGGCGCATGGAGGACCTGGACGGGCTGGAAACCACACGCCGGATCCAAGCGGATGCGACGCTCCGGGTGCAGCCCAAGATCATCATGTTGACCGCTTACGGCTACGAACGCAGTGATCCGGCGCTCAGTGAGATCCATCTCGACGGCTTCCTCGGCAAACCAACCACGGCGTCTCATCTACTGGATGCGATCGAGCGATCCCTCGCCGAACCGGCGCACGAGCCCCCGGCCGAGGGGGGCCGCGGCAATGCCGTGGAGCGCTCGGTTCAGGAGGCCCTGAGACCCTCGGCGGGGACGCGCGTCCTCGTGGTGGAAGACAACGAGATCAATCAGCAGGTCGCGCAGGAGATGCTCGAGCAGGTCGGGATGGCCGTCACCTGTGTCGAGGACGGGGATATCGCCGTCGAGCGGGCGGCTCAGGACGACTTCGAGCTGATCTTCATGGATGTCCAGATGCCGAACATGGACGGCTACCAGGCCACCGCGCACCTGCGCGCCACGGCCCGCCACGCCGCGACCCCGATCATCGCCATGACGGCGAACGCCCTTGAAGGCGAACGCGAGAAATGCCTCGCCGCCGGGATGGATGACTACATCGCCAAGCCCATCGACCCCAATATCTTGTATCGCGTCCTTGCGGCCCATGTGCCGGCTGAGACGGGGGCCGGATCCGAGGCACCGGCGATGCGGCCGCCGGTGGAGGCGGATGAGGCGGCACCGATACCCGGAATCGATCGGGCGGTCGGTTTGAAGCGCATGGGGGGAGACTCGGGGATCTATCATCAGATCCTCGGTCAGTTCGTCACGAATCAGGGCACGAGTGTTCAGGCCCTGCGTGACGCCCTGGCCGCCGGCCAGCGCCCGGAGGCGGAACGCCTGGCGCATACCCTCAAGGGGGTCTCGGGGAATATCGGGGCCGCTGAGCTCCAGCAGGCTGCGCTCGAACTCGAGCAGGGCATCCAGGAGGGACAGGTCACGCGCCCCGATGAGGCACCCGTCGAACGCGTCCGCGAGGCCCTCGAGCAGGTACTCGCGGGCATTCGGGCGTATCTGGCGGACCGACCCGCGAACCGGGCGGATCGCATCCCCGCCCTGGGCGATGGTTCGGTTGAAGCCAGTGGAGTCGATGAGACCATCAGCCGCCTTCGGGGCTACCTGGAAAGCAGCGATGCCGATGCCGAGGACTATCTCTACACCGTGTACGACACCTTGGTGTCGGCCCTCGGCGAATCCACGGTGGCTCGACTGGAACGGCACATCACCCGGTTCGATTTCGAGGCGGCGTTGCAGCTGCTGGGCACCCAGGTGAGCTGACCGGCGATCCGCGCCTGCCCGCCCGGATGCGGCGGGCTGGACCGATCCCCTCGGGGGTGTCCGGCCCTGGCCGCCAGCGGGCGTGACCGGTGTTGGCTGGCGTGCCCGAGGGCGGTCCAACCGGCCGCCATGACGCCGAAAGGCCGCGTCGAGCCTGCGGGTTGCGGTTCGAGTCGGTCTGTCCGAATGGCGACGGGATCTCGCCGTTCCCAAGCCCCGATGAGGCGGAGTCCCGAGATCCCAAGCCTTGTACGGACCGAAGCGTCCGTACCCGACGCGTGTGAGTACCCCATCGATGCCCGATTCCAGCGCTCCCAGCATCCTCATCGTCGACGATACCCCGGAGAACATCACCCTGCTACGGGGCTTGCTCAAGTCCGACTATCGCATCAAGATCGCCACGAACGGAGTCAAGGCCCTGGAACTTGCCGAGGCCGATTCCCCGCCCGATCTCATCTTACTGGACATCATGATGCCGGAGATGGATGGCTACGAGGTCTGCCGGCGGCTGAAGGCAAGCGAGCCAACCCGCGATATCCCAGTGATCTTTCTGACCGCCAAGGCCCAAGTGGATGACGAGGCCGAAGGGTTGGAGCTCGGGGCCGTGGATTACATCGTCAAACCGATCTCGCCGAGTGTCGTCCAGGCCCGGGTACGCACCCACGTTACATTGAAGCTCGCCCAAGAGCAGCTAAAACAGCAAAATCAATTGATTCGAAAGGCCTTCGGGCGTTACGAGTCGGACGACGTCCTGGAACACGTGCTGCAATCCGAGGACGGGCTCGAGTTGGGTGGGGATAAGCGGGAAGTCACGCTGTTGTTTTCCGATCTCCGGAACTTTACCGGTCTCGTGCACGATCTGCCCGCGGAATCCACCGTGACCATCGTCAATGAGTTTCTCGGTGCGGCCACCGGGATCATCCTCAACAACGGGGGCTACATCGTCGACTTCTTGGGGGATGGCATCTTTACCGTTTTCGGGGCCCCCCGGCACGTGGACGACCATGCGACGCGGGCCCTGGCCTGCGCGGTGGAGCTGCAATCCGCCATGCCGGCGGTGAACGAACGGCTCAATGGCCGAGGGCTCCCGGGGGTTGCGCTGGGGGTTGGGATCGCGACGGGCTCGGCCGTCGTCGGCAATATCGGGTCCCTGCAACGCATCAAGTACAGCGTGGTCGGTTCCGTCGTCAATGAGGCCAGCCGTATCGAGTCGGCCACGGTTGGGGGGCAGATCCTGGCGGCGCAATCGACGATCGAGGCGTGTGGGAGCCCATTGGTACGCGATACGAGCTTCGAAATCCCGGCCAAGGGGGTGAAGCATCCCGTGCTGGCGAGCGAGATCGCGGGGGTCGGGGCCCCGTACCACGTGGCGGTGCCGGATCGAGCGGAAGACCAGTTGTGGCCACTGCCCACGCCGCTTCAGGTCACGGCCACCCCGATCGCGGGGAAGGCACTGTCCGAGGCGGCGACGGTGGGTCGTTTGACCCATCTGGCGAAGAACCGGGCACTTCTCGAGGCGCCACTGGACATCCCCCGTCTAACCAACCTGCGCCTAGCCCTGCAGGATCGGGCCGGCCACGAGGTCGCCACCGAGATCTATGCCAAGCTGATCCGGGCCCCCCAGGGCCAGACGCTCTCCCTAACCTTCACGGGCCTCTCGGGGGAAGCCAAAGCCCTGTTGCAATACGTGCTCGCGGACGCGAAGGCGGGCGCCCGCGAGGGATCACCGGACTAACCCGCGTGTCATCCACCCCGATCGGGTCGCCCCGCTGAGAACGGCCGACTCGCCTCGCCCGCCCGTGACGCCGCTTCCAACACGCCTGTCCGGGTCAGCCAGGCGAACGCCTCGGCAATCCCCCCGGGGACCGCGGCGTGGGTCCATCCCCATCACCCGGTCGGGGTCTCGTCGACCAGGGGCACGAAGGCGACCGGTAGGATGGGATCGTGGCGGAGGGGCCCGGAGTCCTCGGCGGCCTTCGAGACCCGGGTCAGATGCTGCGGGCCCTGGGTGGGCCCCAGGGGCACGACGAGGTGTCCCCCCGGGCGAAGTTGCTCGACCAGCCGTGGTGGGAGGGTCTCCGGCGCGGCGGTCACCAGGATCCCATCGAAGGGGGCGGCCTCGGGCCAACCCGAGAAACCATTGCCGACGCGCACTTGGATCCCGGTGTATCCGAGCTGGTCGATGACCCGGCGGCGGGCCTGTTCGGCGAGGGCGGGCACCCGCTCGATGCCGTACACGGTGGCACCGATCGCCGCCAAGATCGCCATCTGATACCCCGACCCGGTTCCCACCTCAAGGATCCGGTCGCCCGGTTTCGGATCCAGGAGTTGGGTCATCAGGGCGACGATGAAGGGTTGGGAGATCGTCTGGCCGTGCCCGATGCCGAGGGCTCGATTGACGTATGCACGGTCCGCTTGATCGCGGGTCACGAAACGATGGCGCGGTACCTCCAGCAGCGCCTCGCGTATGCGGGGCTCGAGCCGGGCGAAGCCGGTCTGGGCCCGGGTTTGCTGAACGTCCGCCTCGATGGCCTGGACCAGGCGGCGGCGTTCCGATCGGCGGTCGTCACTCATGGGCGCATCACTCGGATCTCAGGAGGCCGTCCGGCACATGGCCCGGTAACCCGGCTCGAAGAAGAACTCAGAGGCCCCCAGCGCGGGGCGTAGCTGGTCGAGCCACGTGGCCTGCGGATCGTAGCGGGCGAAGAAGGGCCGTTGCACCCAGTCGGGATCCCGCGCCTGAATGAAGCGCAAGACGAACACGCGCTCATCGCCGATATCCGCGATACCCTGGACCTCGACCTTCCCGGGGCCGGTGCTCATCGACGGACCGCGCACCGTCCGTCCCAACCCGGAGACTTGCTGGATGGCCTCGCGATAGATCTGCCACGCCCGCGCCAGGGGAACCTCGAAGTAGCGACGTGCGCCCGTGTCCCGCTCGACGAACATGTAGTAGGGAATGATCCCGAGATGGACTTGCTGCTTCCACAGACGAGCCCAGGCCCCGGGGTCGTCATTGATGTGGGCCAGGACCGGGCCTTGAGCGCGGATCTCGGCGCCGGTGTCGCGAATCCGCCGGATGGCCTCCCGGGCGATCGAGGGTTCCAATTCGCGCGGGTGGTTGTAGTGGGCCATCAGGGCGATATGTTTGCCACCCCGCACCAGGCGTTCGAACAGACGCAGCAGGTCGTCGGCATCGTCGTCGGTGACGAAGCGATGGGGCCAAAAAGTCAACGATTTCGTGCCGAGGCGAATGGTCTGGACGTGTTCGAACTCCGGTTGCGTCAGGGGATCGAGATAGGCCGCCAGATGGGTGGTTTTCATCACCAAGGGATCGCCCCCGGTCATGAGCAAATCGGTGACGGCCGGATGGCTGCGCAGATAGTGGTGCAGCCCATCCAGCTCGTTGGCCGATATACGCAGCGCCTTGTCACCGACAAACTGTGCCCAGCGGAAGCAGAAGGTACAGTAGCTGTGGCAGGTCTGCCCGTGACTCGGGAAGAACAGGACCGTCTCCCGATATTTATGTTGCAGTCCCTCGACGCTGGCGCCGGATTCCCGGGGGATGTTGAGTTCCCGCTGACCGGCCGGATGGGGGTTCAAGTCCGTACGGATCGTGTGCGCCAGGTCCTGGATCGCCGATCGCGAGGCCCCGCGCCGATGGAGCTCCGCCATGCGCTCGAAATGTTCGGGTTTCAGCATCTCCCGTTGGGGGAAGGTCAGCTGAAAGATGGGATCCTCGGGGACCTGCGTCCAGTCGATCAGTTGGTCGATCACATAGCGGTTGACTCGGAAGGGTAAAACACTCGCAACCACCTTCATGGCGAAGCGGTCCGCTTCGGACCGCTCGGCGAGGGAGGCGATTCGGTCAAGCTGTCGCTCGGTGTAGATCGCTAAGCGCGGGGCATCCCACACATCATCTGCGACCAGCTCGAGCCGCGGATCCGCCGGGCTAGCAGTTGACATGGCTGAAACCCTCCATCTAGAGTAAAAAAGTGCGAAGCTCGACGCTCCCGCGGATACCGTCGCTCGGGCCTTTGAGTCGTGATCAGCGCCTCCGTCTGTGATCCGGGCCACCCCACCCGGACGCCTCGCTCCCCTAATCGGTTGCCGTCTCCGCGAGACGGTACGGCCGGCAGGCCGGTACGCGTGGCCCCGCATCGCGCATCGGCCTGCGGTCCCTGGGGTATCGACCCGGGGTTCTGTCCCGCCCCACCGGCCGTGCGCGAGCGGGGGTGGACATCCAACGCCGGCGGGTATTCCCGCCGTGCAACCCCCTCATTCCTGCGGCGCCTGTGCCGTTCGACCACCCTAAGAGCGTAGTCAGCCATGTGGCGATTCGCGATTGGTTTGCTGATCCTGGCGGCGGTTATCGTCGGCCTTTCGATCGTTTCTCGCTTCTGGTCCGGTCCACCGGAACCGGCGCGCCAGGAACTGCCGTGGCAGATCACGGTCACTGACGCGGGGCAATCCCGCGTTTTCGGGTTGGTCCTGGGGGAAAGCTCCTTGCTGGAGGCGCGTCGCCGCTTCGATGCCCCGGCCCGAATCGGGCTTATCGAAGAGCCCGGGGGGTCCCTGAGCCTCGAGGCGTATTTCGGTACGGTGCGCCTGGCCGGCCTGAAGGCCAAGGTCGTTGCCGTGGCCCAGGCCGATCCCGAGGCGTTGGGCCCCTTGAAATCCGAGGCGGTGACGAATCGCCCCTTACCGAGCGGCGCCCGACGTTTCGAACTGCCGGATCCCGTGTTGCGCCGAATCCAAGAATGGCCGGTTTTGGCCTTAACGTATGTCCCGGTTGCCCGTTATCCGGAAGACTTGGTTCGGCAGCGTTTTGGTCCGCCGACGGAGATCATCGACGCCGCATCCGGGCGGCGCCATTGGCTCTACCCGACTCAAGGCTTCGCCATTACCCTTGACCCCGAGGCCGAGGAGATCCTGCACTACATTGCACCGGACCGGTTCACTCGCTTGCGGGATCGGTTATCAACCCCATCGGGGTCAGAAGCGCGGGAATCATAACACCCGAGACAGACGGGTCAAACCAAGGTCACGGCGGGCGGGAAGCAAGGCAACGGCGGCGCCCGCCGGGCGGCGGGCGCGGGGAAGACGGGGCGGGGCACGAAAAGCGTCAGGTATCGCTCACCTGGCTGCGTTGGCTGCGCCAATAGATTTCACCATGCCCGCTCGCCTGGGCGAGATGCCGGGCGGCAATGAACAGCAGATCGGAGAGGCGGTTGACGTAGACGATCGCCCGGGTATTCACGGACTCCGCGCGGGCCAGGGTCCACAGCCGTCGCTCGGTCCGTCGGCAAACCGCACGGGCCAGATGGCAGACGCTGCCGGCATATCCGCCGCCGGGGAGGATGAATTCCTTGAGCGGAGTCAGCTGCTCGTTGAGCGTTTCGATGTGGTGCTCCAGATAGGCGAGCCGATCATCGGTGATCAAGGCGTGACCGGGCAGGCTGAGCTCCCCACCGAGATCGAACAGGTGATGCTGGATCTCGCGGAACATCTCCCGCATCGACGGGGGCATCTCCCAGCTCAGCAAGAGTCCCATCGTGCTATTCAACTCATCGATGTCCCCCATGGCCTCCACGCGGGGGCTGTCCTTGGGGACCCGGCTGCCGTCTGCCAGCCCCGTCTCGCCGTAATCCCCCGTCCCGGTGACGATCTCACTCAGTCGATTGCCCATGGCTTACTCTCGTGTCGGAATGAATAAGGATCGAACCCCGGCGGTTCACCCGGGTTCTTGGATCAGTGAATGCGGCATTTGATTGCCCTCGGCCTCCTCGGTTTCGCCAGTCTGGTCTTCGCGTTGAGCGTCGGCAGCGCCCCGCTTCGCTTGGATCAGGTCATCGCAGCACTGGTCGGGGCGGGGGATCCCCTGGCCCAGGCCGTGGTCTGGGAGCTTCGCCTGCCCCGTGCCCTGGCCGGTTTCCTCACCGGTGCCTTGCTCGCCCTCGCGGGGGTGCATATGCAACTCCTCCTGCGCAACCCGCTGGCGGACCCCTACGTCCTCGGCATCTCCGGCGGCGCGACCGTGGCGACCTTCTTGGCGCTCCTGTTCGGCCTGAGTGCCATGATCCAGTCGGTGGCCGCCTTTGGCGGGGCTTTAGTCTCGGTCATCCTGGTCTTCGGCGTCGCCCGGGGGCTCGGGGCCTGGGATCCGACCCGGTTGCTCCTCACCGGGGTCATCATCGCCGCCGGGTGGAGCGCCCTGGTGAGCCTGTTGCTCTCGCTGACGGAGGATCGTCAGCTTCAGACGATGATGTTCTGGCTTATGGGGGATCTCAGCCACAGTCGGGCGAGCCCGTGGGCCTTTCTGGCCCTGGTGCTAACGCTAGGCGGCTCGTGGGTCTGGGCTCGGGATCTCAATCTCATCGCCCGAGGGGGGTTGCAGGCCGCTGCCCTGGGCGTGGCCGTCGGGCGTATCCAGTTGTTGCTCTATCTCTCCGGGTCGTTGGCCACGGCGGTGGCCGTGACCTTGGCCGGTAGCGTGGGCTTCGTCGGGTTGATCGTTCCCCATGCCCTACGCCTCGCGGGGGCACGGGATCATCAGGTGCTCTTGCCCGGTTCGGTCCTGCTCGGCGGCAGTCTACTCGTGTTCGCGGACACCGTGGCGCGAGTGATCGTGGCGCCCCAACAGTTACCGGTCGGCGTGATCACCGCCCTACTCGGGGTGCCGGTCTTTCTCGTCTTGCTTCATCGAAGTCGGCCTAAGGTCCGTTCATGAGTCTTCTGGCCGCCGAGGGGGCCCGCCTGCGGATCGGGGGGCGTTGCCTGTGCACGTCATTGGACCTTGCGGTCGAACCGGGCCAGTGCTGGGGGTTGCTCGGACCCAACGGGGCCGGTAAGACGACCTTGTTGCACACGCTGGCCGGTCTGCGCCCCTTGGAGCGCGGAACCGTCCGGCTCCGGGACCGACCCCTCGCCGACTGGCGGCGTCGGGCCATTGCCCGTCACCTCGGCGTGTTGTTCCAAGAGCCGAGCGATCCGTTCCCGGCGACGGTCTGGGAGACGGTCCGAATCGGTCGACATCCCCATAGCCAGCCGTGGATCGGGGAGACCGCAAGCAGTCAGGGGGCCTGTCACGATGCCCTGGAAGCGGTGGGTTTGGAGGGGGCCCGGGACCGGCTGGTTCACACCCTATCCGGCGGTGAACGTCGGCGTCTCGCCTGGGCGGTGGTGCTCGCCCAGGATCCCGCCGTGTTCCTGCTCGACGAGCCGACCAATCACCTCGATCTGCATTTCCAGATGCGTCTGTTAAAGGCCGTGACGACCCGCGTGCGCACCGAGGGGCGTGGTCTGGTGATGGCCCTCCATGATATCAATATGGCCGCTCGGTTCTGTGATCATCTCCTGTTCGTCTTTGGCGATGGGCGATGTCGGGGAGGCCGCGCCGAGAACCTGCTGGTCGCGGATGAGTTGGCGAGGCTCTACGGGCATCCGATCCGCGTGGTGGAGGCCGCGGGGGAACGGGCCTTCTTGCCCGGGTGAGCGGATGGCTCGCCCGGGCCGGATTGTTATCGTTGCCGACCCACGCGGCTCGCCCGCCTGGGCGAGCCCTCAGGCGACCCCAAGCGGATCGACGTCCCCCGCGCGCGGCCCCGAATCGCCGTGCCGGACCCTACGAAGGGGCCTCCGAGTCGGTCTTCTCCGGCTCCCGGGCCGAGGTCTGACCCCGCGAGGACGAGCGCTCCGCCTCGGGCAGGCGCTCACTCCGTCGCCATCGGGCATAGGACCGGTAGTCCTCGTGGCCGTCCTCCAGTACGTAGCGGAGGATCCCGTTGAGCCGGTAGAGACGCAGCACCGAATCCACCCGAAGGATCTCCTCGCCGGACTCGGAGAACAACACGACGGTCGGGGCATAGACCAGCCCGAGGCGATCGGCCCACGCCTTGGCGGTGGTCTCGGTCCCATCCGGCGTCAGGACCTTGGTATCGGACCACATGTCGAGTTGCACGGCCTGGTAATCCTGCAGTAGCGTCCGGGTCGCCTCGGCCCCGAGCGGATCGGTATGGAGGATATCGCAAGCATGGCAAGCCCGTTGTTCGAAAAACACCGCGAGCGGCACATCGGCGGGGAATCGGGAGCGATCCAGGAGGTGCGGCGGTTTCTCGAAGAAAGGCTCGAAGCTCATGTCTTCGAGTTCGAACTTGGGCGGCGGATCGGCGCGGGCCAGATAGTCGCGGAATCGCTCGTCTTCGTGGAACCCACCGATGACGTAGTCCAAGGCGGCCCGAAAGCGGTAGGGGGGATAGTAGCCGCGCATGCGAAAGGCCTGGGCGCCCTCCCCGGTGTAGAACATCAAGGAAGGCGTGAAGTTGGTGCCAGCGCGCACCGCATAGGCCCGCTCCGTTAAGGTGCGCCCCTGAAAGTCCGTGACCTTGCGGCTGCCCCAGATATCGAGGGCGATGACGCGGAAGTGCTCGCGCACCCGCGTGACGATGTCCGGCTCCGTGAAGTTGACCTCCATCAGGGCTTCACAGTATGGGCAATTGGCCTGACCAAAATACACGATCAGGCCCTGTTTCCCCTCGGCCTGGGCGGCTTCGAGGTCTTCGCGGAGATCCAAGAAACTCGAGGTGAACCACTCCGGATGGCTGAAAGGGTGCTCGCCGGGGCGGTCATCGAACTGCCATTCGTGGAGATCGGGGCCGAAGGAGTCGGGTCCCGACCCACCGCCTTCGGCGCAGGCGGGTGCAACAAGAAGGGCTGCGAGAAGACCAAGGATCAATCGGATCGGATCGCGCATAGATGGGTTCTCCGGCGGGCGCTGTGGGCGCAGGATCCACGCGTCGACTCCTGCCCCAGGCCCTGAGTATCGATTGCAAGGATGGGTCCGGCGGGCCCCTCGGTCACGCTACCTCCTCCCCCAACACGGAGCCCTGGATGCAACGCGATGACTTCGAAGGTGCCCTGGCCGCTGCCCGGTCGCTCATCGATTCGGCCGCGGTTTACTACCGGGGCTCGATCGTGGGCGCGGTCGCCGCGCGCGACCCCAACATGCCGGCGCTCAATTACGCGGACTGTTTCATCCGTGATTTCGTGCCGACGGGATTCATCCATCTCCTCGAGGGGCGACCCGAGATCGTCCGGGATTTTCTCGCGGTGACTCAAACGCTCCATGCCGAGCAGAAGTGCCTGGAAGGGCACGAGTTGTTGCCGCGGATCATGCCGGCGAGCTTCAAGGTCGTACAGCGCCCCTCGGGCGATCAGGAGTTGCACGCGGATTTTGGCGACCGGGCCATTGGGCGCGTTGCCCCCGTGGATTCCATGATGTGGTGGATCCTGCTCCTCCAGTCTTACGTCAAGGTAACCGACGACTGGGCCTTCGTGGACCAGCCCGAGGTCCAGCAGGTGCTCTGCACCCTGGTCGACATCTGTCTACAGGACCGCTTCGAGGTCTTCCCCACCCTACTGGTCCCCGACGGCTCGTTCATGATCGACCGGCGGATGGGCGTTTACGGCCATCCCCTGGAGATCCAGGCCCTTTTCTACGGGACCCTGGAGGCAATCCAGCGATTGCTGCGGCCGGTGCCGGCAAACCAGGAGCTCCTGAACCTCGCCGCGCGTCGCCAAGAGCTCCTCGCCGATTATGTCCGCGCCTACTATTGGCTGGACCTTGAGCAGCTCAATGCCATCCACCGCTATCCAACGGAGGTCTTCGGAGAAGATAGCGAAAATGCGCTCAATATCTACCCCGAGAGTATCCCGGAATGGCTCTTGGATTGGTTGCCCGAGGAGGCAGGCTATCTACTGGGGAACCTCGGTCCCGGGCGGATGGATTTTCGCTTCTTCTCGTTCGGCAATCTGCTCGCCATCATCTACGGCCTCGTACGCCCGCACCAGGCCTCGGGCATCTTGGATACCGTCACCCTCCGTTGGCCCGACCTGGCCGGCATGATGCCGCTCAAGCTCATCTACCCAGCCATGGAAGGGATCGAGTGGCAATTCCTGACCGGTAGCGATCCCAAGAACCGCCCCTGGTCCTATCACAACGGCGGGAGCTGGCCGATGCTCCTGTGGGGACTCGCGGCAGCGGCCGTACCCCAGGGGCGCAGCGAACTCGTGGAACGGGCCCTGGAGACGGCGCTGCCCCGTTTGCACCGGGACCATTGGCCGGAGTACTACGATGGCCGTTCGGGGCGTTTGGTGGGGCGTCGCGCGGTGCGCTGGCAGACCTGGTCGGCCGCCGCCGTGGTCCTCGCCGATCGCTTCCTGCGCGAACCGGAGGATCTGAGGCGGCTCGGTCTCGGGGCGCCGCCGGAACGCCCGGCCGAACGCTGAGCGGACCCCCGCGCCGGCTCAGCTCGCCGTTTCGTCGGCGGCCAGGGGGCCCGTCCACTCGGTGACCACGGCGGCCGGGTCCGGTCGGGGGCGCGTCGGCACGGTGTCTTGCGGCGTGCCGATGTACAACAGTCCCGCGATGCCCTCATCCACGGCAAGCCCCAGGGCCTCGGCCACCTGGCGGTCCCGGGCCGTGTCGCCGGTATACCAGACACTGCCATAGCCCATGGCCTGGGCCGCCAGTTGGATATGCTCCGCGGCGAGCCCGGCCGAGATCCACTGCTCCACCTCCGGGATCTTGGGGTTGTCCGCCACCGGGCGTGCCACGACGACGACCACCAGCGGGGCCTGCAGGGGCTTGACCCGTTGTTTCTCGATCTTGGCCTCGCTCAGGGCGGGATCCCGGTCGCGGGCCGCCCGCGCGAAGAGCTCGCCGAGGGCCGAGCGTGCGGTCCCGTGGATGGCGATAAAGCGCCAGGGCCGGAGCTGGCCATGGTCGGGGACCGTCACCGCCGCCTGGAAGAGCGCCGCCCGTTCGGCGGCGCTCGGGCCGGGTTCGCCGAGCTTGGCGGGGGGGATGGAACGTCGGTTATGCAATACGTCGAGGGCGTTCATGGGCATGCACTCGTGACGGGAGGTCTTGCTTGCGGGTTCAGCCGTGGACAATCGTCCTAGTCGCGGGGGGCGCCTTGGCGGATCCAGGTGCGCAACGCCTTCGCCAATTCGGGATCCGTGATCGTGATCCGATTGACCTCATGGGTCGTGTAGGCCGTTGTGCAGCCCACCTGTTGCTCGAGCTGCGTGGCCAACGCCTCGATCAGGCTGGCTGCGACCAGGGAGCGCTCCGGGCTCCCCGGATCGATCAACGGGATTTGATTGCAGTCCCCGGTGCGAAAATCCGCCCACTGGGGATAGTCCGGCCCAATACGCCGCCCGACCAACCCCGAGTAGAAGCTCGCCCGGGTGCTGAGATCCGGCCCGAACTCCGTGAAATCCGCGGCAACGGGCGAATGGCAATTCACCCCGCAGCTGTAGAAATAATGTTCCCACAGGCTCGGAAAGGTCGGCTTGACCGGTTTGGCCCCGCCCCGTTCGAGCCCCGGCGGGCGATCCACACGAGGCTGTAGGGGCGGTTGCGGCGGCGGCTCCGGTGCCCGGGTGAACCACCAGGCGAGGCCGCCGAGGATCACGACCCCAACGGCCACCCCGAGCCACCAGCGGCGCAGGCGTTGCGCGATCATCGGGCCTCCTCGAGCGGACGGCCGGCCCCCTGCGGGGGCATGGACGAAGCGGGCCTAGTCAAGGGCCTGTGCGGCATCGGTGGGCAGGATGGCCGTCTCGCGTCCCACCAGATCGGGCATCGCCTCGCCGACGAAGGCATTGCGGTAGGTGGGATCGGCGATCACGAAACGCGCCCCTTGATAGTGCACGGCATCCCCCTCGACCGCGGTCGGGAAGTGGACCGCCGCCGCCAGGTGGTTGGGGTATTGCACCCCCACGACCGGCAGGTCCAAGAGCTGTCGAACCAGTGCGCTGAACAAAACGACCCGATCCTCGCAATCGGAGGCGGGATAGGCGACGGTTTGCTCGGCGAAGAGGTAGCGCTCCCCCCCGAATTGGGTAACGTCCCGTTCGTAGTCGAAGGCCGTCTGTACGAAACGAAGCAGGAAGTTGACCGCCTCGACGGGGTCGCGGTCTGCCACTAGCTCGGCCAGGCGATCCACCAGGGTGGAGCGGGTCCGCTCACCCAACGGGGCCTCGAACAGGACATCGAAGCCGATCTGGGGGTAGCTGTCGTAGAAGGCCTTGAGGGCCCGGTCGTAGGCCATGGGGACGGCATAGGCCTGGCCCCCGTAGCGGAAGCGCAGGGTGCGCCCCGAGGTGGCATCCGGGAGCCGGGGCGGGCGTTTGAGGCTCAGGGCCAGATCCTGTTCCGCCGTCGGGGCATCGCCGCGATAGATGTAGAGGGAATCGGGCGAGGCGGCACCTTGCAGCACGGTGAGGTTGTAATAAGACCGCCCGTCCAGCGTGAAATAGGGGAGTCCGTAGAGGGACTCGGGGATAGGGGCGAGGAGGAAGACCGCCGCGTCGCTGTAGCCCACCTTAACCCGGTAGCCCATCTGATTCAGCAGGAACCAGGTATACAGCCGGCTAGCCATGGGCCGATCCCGGAAGACCTGCTCGGCGAGCCCCTGCACCACCAGGGCGACGCCCCAGTCGTTCAGATCCATGGCCGCGCGCACGGTGTGCAGGCGCTCCCGCGTTACCGCCGAATCGACCCGACTCAACCGGTCCCAAAAGCGGGCGATGCTTCGGTTGTCGATGCCCCCCTGCAGTCGGACCTCCGCGCTCGCGTCGACATACGGGATCGCGATCGGGGACCCAAGGAAGGGGACCGATGCCAGGGATTCGTTCGGTGCCGGCTCGACCGGTGGCAAATCCGCCGCGGCCCTCGGGGCCGGGGGCTCATCCGGGCCTGCCGCGGGCGCGGCCTCCTCTTCGGTGACCGGCGGCGCCGGCGGTGTGGGCAGGGTGCTGGGCTCGGAGGAGCGCCCGACGAGTCGATCGAACCAGCGACGAAGGCCCAGCGACTCCAGCGGCGGCGCGTCGTTCCGTTCGGCTTGGATTCGGGTCTCCGGGATTGCCTCGGCGGGGCGAGCCTCGGGCATCTGTTCGAACTTCGGTTCGCTGTAGAGCTGCCGTGCCTTGTAGGCCTCGAATTCCGCCCACTCCCGTTCGAGGAAGGCGGCGAACTCCCGGTTAGCCTGGGTGCGATAATCCGTGAATTCGGATTGCATCTGCTGCCGGTAGCGCTCGAATGCGCTGGGCTCATCGCCGATCGCCGGCACCGGGGAACCCAGCAGGACCCCCATCAGCAACCCCGGGATCAAGCGGCGGCGAAGGGATGGGGTGTGAAGGCCCGTGGGGATGGCGCCCGTGACTGAACGCATGGTGTGATGCTCCTCCCGACAGCGGACAGGGTCGGCGTCTGGCAACCAGACCCATTATCTTAGCATGGCTTGCCATCCCCTGACTGCCACAGGCCCCTCAGCCGCCATTGCCGGGGGGTCGCAATTGTGACGAAGTGTGACCGAGGCCCCGTTTGCACCCATTGCGTATCGCCAACCCCCCCAGCCTCCGATAGAATTTAGAATTAATCTAATTTTTGCAACAAACCGTCGCGGGATCACGGGCTCGGCGCGAGCCCGAGGGCCCTCGCCTGCGCGCGGCATTGAAGACGAGAACCGGAATGGTTGGATACGGGTTGCCAGAGACCGAACCGTTGGTCACGGGGGGGCGTTTCCGGCGGATTGGACTCTGGATCTTGGGCGTCGTCGGCGCGCTGATCCTGACCGGGGTCGTGGCGGTCTGGGGGTTGTACCGGACCCAGCTCGAGCTGGAGCAGCAGCGGCTATTGATGACGGCCGAGACCAACGCCGCCCTCGTCGAGGCGGTGCTTCGCTTCGATCGAAACGACACGCCTGATCCCACCGATCCCCAGGCGGCACCCCTCAGCCCGATCCGGGCTGCCCTCGCGCAGGCTACAGGTATCGCCAAGCACGGGGCCCTCTTCGTCGTCGCGTCCCAGGGGCCGGAGCGCCTCGCCGTCGTCGCCGCGACCCCCGGCCACGACGGCGCTCCCCCGTCCGAGGACGACCGGGTTTACCCCTGGGAGGCGGTGGCCGAGACGCCCATCGGCTGGGCGGCAGCCGGTCGCCAGGGGATCCGAAGGGGGCACAATCATCGCGGGCAGCGGGTGATCGCCGCGGTCTGGCCAATCCCGACCCTGCCGGGGGGATTGGTGGTTGAAGTCCAGCAAGCGACCTTCCAAGCCCCCTATCGGCAAACGGCGATCGGCGTCCTCGGCCTCGCCGTACTCCTCGCCATCGCCATCGCCGGCTTCCTCTATCGCGACGGGGCGCGACTCGTCACGCGGCTCCAGGCCAGCGAACAACGCCATCGCCGCGTGTTCGACCGGACCCCCATCGGTCATGCCGAGCTGGACGACGGGGGGCGTTTCCGGGCGGTCAATCCGGCCCTCGGCGAACTCCTGAAGACCCCGGCGCAGGACCTCATCGGCCGCCCCTGGTTGAACTGCGTTGCGGAGGGGGAGCGAAGCGCCCTGCGCGAGGCCGTCGACGCCTCGGTGCAGGACGGGCGCGGTCTGCATGAGCGCCGGCAGACGCTGCAGTGTTCGGACGGCGAGCCCATCCCAGTGACCCTGAACCTTGCCCCGATGTCGACGCCGGAGACCGGGGATACCGTCGCCGCGCTGAGTATCATCGATCGACGCCCGCAGCAGCGCGCCGAGGAGCAGATGGTGCGGAGCCAGAAGCTCGAGGCGGTGGGGACCTTGGCGGCCGGCGTGGCCCACGAGATCAACAATCCCCTCATGGGGATCCACAACTACCTCGGGTACGTCGAGGAAGAGCTGTCCGACCCCGAACTCCGTTCCTATCTGCGCAAGGCGGAACGGCAACTCGAGCGGATCGAGCGCATCGTCACTCAACTCCTCACCTTCGCCCGGAGCGAAGATCCCCGGTTCGCCCCCATCGAGCTGGGAACCTTGACCGAAGATCTGATCGCCTTGCTGCGAACGGAACTCGCCGGCGTGGCGATCGACCGGATCAATCACCCGCCCGTTTGGGTGCACACGGCCTCCGAGGCATTGCGCCAGATCGGGGTCAATCTGGTCAGCAACGCGAGCCACGCGGTGGCCGACCAAGCCGAGCGCCGGCTCATCATCCGCTACGGGATCGGCCCCGAGGACCGGGTGTTTTGGGAAGTCGAGGACAACGGACCCGGGATTCCCCCAGAGCAACAGCATCGCATCTTCGACCCGTTCTTCACCACCAAGCCCCCAGGGCGAGGCACCGGGCTCGGTTTGACGGTCTCCCGCAACCTGGCCCACGCCTTGGGCTGCCAGCTGACCTATCAGGTCGGCCGATTGTTGACCGGGGCCTGCTTCCGCCTTACGTTTCCAGAAGGGGCGACGATCGACACCTCCACCGCTGGCCCGACCTCTATTGCCGTTCAGGGAGACGGATCCTATGACCACTGAACCCCCCAAAAGCCTGCTCGTGATCGATGATGACGAAGCGGTCCGGGATGCCTTCATCCTGGCCGCTCGCCGGTTAAAGCAATCCATCCGAACCGCCGAGAGCGGCCCCGAAGGACTCGCCCGGGTCGCCGAGCAACGCCCCGACGTGATCTTCCTAGACCTCAAGATGCCGGGGATGAATGGGGTCGAGACCCTGCGCCGACTCCTCGCCCTGGACCCCACCCTGGTCGTCTACCTCGTCACAGGACACTACGAAGACTATCTTGAACCGCTAAAACAGGCGGCCAATGACGGCCTGACCTTCGAAATCACCTCCAAGCCCCTGTCACGCCAGCAGCTCTTGGAGATATTGGACGGCCTGTGAATCGCGCCCCCGGCATCCCCCGGTAGCCACCAGGGACAACCGGCGGGTTATCGCTCGTTCCGGCTCA
>CAYFWJ010000043.1:0-20421 GCA_964346755.1 uncultured Ectothiorhodospiraceae bacterium | reverse complement strand
ACTCATCACAATCGTCTCCTTTGTCACGGCCCCCTCCAAGTGCAAAAGGGGACATCTTAGGTTTGGACAAAGGGGACATTACAGCTTTGGGCTGACAGGCCACACTTGAAGAACACGACAAACTTGGTTAATCTGCGTCGTTTGATTTTTGCGGTTCCTTTCGCAGGAGGGGGCGATGCAGACCGTTAGCACAAAACCATCCGAGGTACGCCGGGAGTGGTTGGTCGTCGATGCGACCGACAAGACCTTGGGTCGGCTCGCGAGCGAGATCGCCCGGCGGCTGCGGGGTAAACACAAACCGGAATATACCCCACACGTCGACACCGGCGATTACATCGTGGTGATCAACGCGGAAAAGGTCCAGGTGACCGGCAACAAGCGCCGGGATAAATACTACTATCACCATACCGGTTATATCGGTGGCATCAAGTCGATGAACTTTGAAACGTTGATCCAACATGCCCCGGAGCGCGCCATCCAGCTGGCTGTCAAGGGCATGATGCCCAAAAACCCGCTCGGGCGCGCGATGCTGCGCAAGCTCCGCGTCTATGCCGGCCCCGACCACCGACACATCGCCCAGCAGCCCCGGCTAATCGAGATCGGTTGACCGAGTCGCGGCCGGGTCATTCGACAACCGGCCCGGATGGCTCGAGTCGAGTCTGTTGTTTCTCCAAGGTAGCACGATGAATCAGACCCATTACTACGGAACCGGACGTCGCAAGACCTCCTCGGCCCGTGTGTTCCTGACCCGCGGAACCGGCCAAATCACCGTCAACAAGAAGGAGCTTCCCGAGTACTTCGGTCGGGAAACGGCCCAGATGGTCGTACGTCAACCGCTCGAGCTCGTGGCGATGACGGATCAGTTCGATGTCTTCGTCACCGTCGAGGGGGGCGGACCGAGCGGCCAGGCCGGGGCCATTCGCCATGGCCTGACCCGCGCGCTGCTCGACTATGATGAGGGCTTGCGCCCGAGCCTGCGACGCGCCGGCTATGTCACGCGCGATCCCCGACGGGTGGAGCGGAAGAAGGTGGGCCTCCACAAGGCCCGCCGCGCGACCCAATACTCGAAGCGCTAACCCCCCACGGGTTGCCTGAACGATGCCGGCCGCTGACGAATCGCCCCTCGGACCCGTCCTCGGCCCATCGGCTCCTCCACCCCTCCGCCCAGAAGGGACCCGCGCGATGTCTGCAGTCCGTGGAATGCGTTTGGCCATCTTCATAGGGACCGCGTGCCTGCTGGCCGCGTCGGCGGGCGCTCGAGCCGACACCGAGGTCTTCGGGCACCTCCATACCTCGACCCAGGTCCTGGATAATGGCGAAGACCAGGTCCTCGGCGTCTCCAGCAACGCCAGCCGGTTCGGCATTCGCGGACAGGAGCAACTGACCGACCGGCTGACGGGGTCGTTTCACCTTGCCTGGGAGGTGGATACAACCGATGACCGGGGGGGTGATGATGCGTTGCGCGCCCGCGAGCAGTGGCTCGGCCTCACGACGGGTCGATTGGGCACGCTCCGCGGGGGGCGTCAGGATACCCCGTACAAGGCCTCCACGGCGCCGATCGACCCCCTGAGCGACACCTTCGCGGACTACAATAACGTCTTCCGCGAGCTCAATCTGCGCCCCGGCAACGTCCTGAGCTACCACAATCGCTTCGGCGCCTTCGGGATCGCCGCGGCCTACATCCCCGATCTCTTCTCACGGGATGACCTCGCCAAACCGGATCAAGGCAGCCGCACGAACGACAACAATGGGTTCAGCGCCCACATCGGTTATGGCGACCCGACGTTGGCAGAGACCTCGGTTTACGGGGTGGTGGCTTACACCACGTTCACCGACCCTCAGGTCGACATCGAGGGCTGGCGTTTCGGGGGGCGGTACGGGCTCGGGTCCTGGACCTTCGGGGCGGTGTACGAGATGACCCGCGTCCCAACCGCTGGGGATCCAATCGAAAGCGCGGACACGGACAACCTCTATCTGACCAGTGGCTATCACCTCAGCGAACGCGCCCGCGTCCACTTCGCCTACGGATTGCGCGACGGGGAAGAACCCCTCGCAACCGGGGACGCCTCATTGTTCGCCTTGGGCTACGTTCGTGAGGTATTCGAACGAGCCCATTTCTACGGGGTGCTAGCGCACATGCGCAACGGATCGGACAGCCAGGCCGGGCTCAGTGCCGGCGATGGACCCGCGCTCTTCGACCTGGATCGCCGTGGCGAGACGGCCTTGCCCAACCAACCCGGGGACGCGGCCACGGCGCTCTCCTTCGGCATCACGTACGATTTCTGAGCACCTCGGGTTCTTCGAGGGGCTCACCGTCCCGGTGACGAATTCGGCGCCACACCGATGGGTGGCCACGCCCGGTCCCAGACCACACCCCCGGGCATAGGGTCCATCGAGTGGGTGCCCCGGGGGTGGGATCAGGGCCTCGAACCGGCGGCGATTCGCCTGGCGCAGCCTCAAGGGGTCAGCATGTCCCGCGGCGGGAAATACTCCTCACGATCCCCGGCATGGGAAGGCATCTGGACCCCGGCCTCCACCAGCTTGTCCCGTAATTCCTGGGTCAATGGGCCGAGGTGCTCGGATTCAAGCTCGAAGCCTTCCAGCAACCAACTGGCCTCGATGGCGCTCATCTCGATCTGAACCTGTTTTTGATCGTATTCACCGAAGTTCATCTCAGGTCTCCACGCTGGGTGAGGCCGGCGCATCAGCCGTCCAGATATTCGGGGGCTGCCTGAATTCATCCTCGGCCTCGTATTTGGCCTGGCGCAACAGGCTGCGCAGCTCCAAGGCGGTCGAGGAACGGTGCGCCGCCTTACGACTGATGTCCCGCAACTCACGGGCGAGCTTTTCGCCTTTCTTGACCTCGAGACTCAGACGAATACCCCCATCGGGTCGGGATTCGATGTTCACGGATCGGATACCTCGAACAACTAGTAGGGAACGGATCGACCGGAAGGTCCGGTCACAACGCGTCTAGACTACGCGCCTCGACTCCGACAACGAAACCCTGTCGGCGCCCATGGGCCTCAGCCGACGGTGGCGAGTCGATCGGGCCATGCCCCCACCCGATCCCCTCAGCCCACGGGTTGGCGCGGGTATCGGACCATCTTGCGCCGGGTCGGGCGGGGTGGGATCCTTGCATCGATTCTGTCCCTGACCCCTGCTGGGCGGCTGGTAATACCATGCGTCGTTCACTCCCCCAGATCGCGAGCGACCTCCAACACATCGACGAACTGGTGGCCCTGTTCGGGCCCGTCGTCGACACCGACCCGACATTACGCAGCGCCTGTGCACTCGCCTGGGAGGTTCGCGACGAGCGCTTCGACCATCTACCGCGCAGCATGGAGGTCGCTGAACTCCTGATGCGGCTCGGCTTTGTCGACACCTTGACCTTACGCGTGGCGCTGTTGAGCGATCCCCGTCTGCGCGGACGCCTATCGGAGCGGGATATCGAAGGCCGCTTTGGCTCGGAGACCGCCCGGCTCGTGAGTGAGGTCAACCGGATCAACACCTTTCACGAGTACAACGCCGAGACCCTGGACCATCCCAAGCAACGGGAACGCCTGCGGCGAATGCTGTTGGCGATGGTCCAGGACGTCCGGGTGATCATGATCAAGCTCGCCTTCCGGGTTCAACGGCTGCGCCATATCGGAGACGCGGATACGACCACCCAGCGTCACGTCGCCCGAGAGACCCTGGAGGTATTCGCACCGATCGCGAACCGCTTGGGGCTGGGCCAGGTTAAGTGGGAACTCGAAGATCTGGCCTTTCGCTACCTGGATCCGGACGCCTACCGGGCCATTGCAACAGCCCTCGACGAGCGGCGCTCGGAGCGGGAGGGCTATATCGAAAAGGCCAAAAACGACCTGCGCGAGACCCTGGCCGAGCAGGGCATCGAGGCGGAAGTCAGCGGACGCCCCAAGCACATCTACAGCATCTGGCGAAAGATGCAGACCAAACACCTGGGCTTGGATGAGCTCTTCGATCTGCGCGCCATCCGGATCCACGTGGATACCGTGCCCCACTGCTACCAAGCCCTCGGGCTGGTGCATGGGCTGTGGCACCACATCCCGAAAGAATTCGACGACTACATCGCCAACCCGAAGGCCAACGGCTATCAATCCCTACACACCGCTGTGTTCGGCCCGGAAAACAAGGTCCTGGAGGTCCAGATTCGAACGCACGCGATGCACGAGGCCGCCGAGCGAGGTATCGCGGCGCATTGGCGCTACAAGGAAGGAGCCGCCTTCGACGCCCAGCTCGAGGAAACCATCGGCTCATTACGCCGTTTGCTGGAAGGCCTTGACGAGAACAAGGGCGAGGTCGATCTTCGCTCGGTAGCCTCGGCCTTGGTCACTGACCGGGTCTACGTGCTGACCCCGAAGGGCGAGATCCTGGAATTCCCCGAGGGGGCGACGACCCTTGACTTCGCCTATGCGATCCACACCGAGGTGGGCCACCGATGTCGTGGCGCCAAGGTCAACGGGCGTATCGTGCCCTTGAACCATACCTTGCGCACCGGCGATCGCGTGGAGATCCTGACCGCCAAGTCCGGCGGACCGAGTCGCGATTGGCTCAACACCTCCGCCGGCTATCTCCGCACCCATCGGGCCCTCGCCAAGGTCCGGCAGTGGTTCAACCAACAGGCCCAGGACGAGGCTCGGGCCCAGGGCCGCCAGCTCCTCGAGCGAGCATGCGCCGCCCAAGGCGTGAAACCGGATGGTGAGACCCTCGCCACGGAGCTCGGGTATCGGGATAAGGATGAGCTGATGATCGCCTTGGGGCGGGGCCAGATGACCCGCACCCAGGTCGGCAATGCCCTGAAACGCCGTGCCGAACCGACGGTGCCAACGCCCGCGCCGTCCCTGCCCGCCCACGAGGTGCCAGCCCAGCCCACGGACGATGTGCATATCCTCGGGGTCGGCAACCTGCTGACCCAGGTCGCCCAGTGTTGCCGGCCCGTCCCCGGGGATCCCATCGTCGGCTACATCACCCAGGGGCGAGGGGTCATGATCCACCGACGGGATTGCCCCAATCTCAAGAACCTCCCTGAACATCGCCAGATGCGACTCGTCGAAGTCTCCTGGGGCGAACTGGCCGGCGAGCACCGCTACCCCGCGGCGCTTCGTATCGTCGCCCTGGATCGTACCGGCCTGTTGCGGGACATCGGCACCCTGTTCGCCGAGGCGGGGATCAACGTCCTACGCTCCGACACCCTCACCAACAAGGACGATTCGAGCGCTGTCATGCAGCTCACGGTCGAGATCCGCAACACCGATGAGCTGGACGAGGTGCTGCGCCGCGTCGACCAGCTCCCCAACGTACTCGAGGTCAATCGCCTCGAGCAGACCCTCCATTGACGCCTGAGCTGGATTCCGCTTCGCCATGCCCAGCCCTTCGCCCCTGGCCGACACCATCATCCCACCGGAGCGCGCGGGTCAGCGCCTCGACCAGGCCCTGGCCGAGGTCTTCCCGGAGTACTCGCGCAGCCGCCTGCAGCAGTGGCTCAAGACCGAGCGGATCCACGTGGACGGGCAAGCGCGGCGGCCGCGCGACCGCCTCGTTGGCGGGGAGCGGATCGCCTTCCGCGACACCCCGGACGCGGGGGCCGACCCGGAGGCCCCCCACGCCCTCACCCTTGCCGATGCCGAGCCCATGGAGCTGGCCATCGTGTTCGAGGACTCGGACCTCCTCGTCGTCGATAAGCCCGCTGGCCTCAGCGTCCATCCCGGGGCCGGCCAACCCGCCGGCACGCTGCTGAACGGCATCCTCCACCACGCGCCGGGCAATGCCCGCCTACCCCGCAACGGCTTGGTGCACCGCATCGATAAGGACACGACCGGGCTGCTGGTGATTGCCAAGTCGGAGGCAGCGCACACCCGTTTGACCGAGGCCATCCAGGCCCACCACGTGCAGCGGAGCTATCGCGCCTTCGTCAACGGCCCGCGAATCGCCGGCGGACGCATCGACGCCCCCATCGGCCGCCATCCCGGGGACCGCCGCCGCATGGCAGTGCGGGCCGACGGGCGGCCAGCCGTGAGTCACTACCGGGTGCAAGCCCGGTATCGCCGCCAAACCGAACTCGCCGTGCATCTGGAGACGGGGCGGACCCACCAGATTCGGGTCCACCTTGCCCATATCGGGACGCCGCTCATCGGCGATCGCCGCTACGGCAGCCAGCCGAAACCACCGCCCCAGGCCTACCCGGAGCTCCGCCAGCTCCTCGAGCACTTCCCGCGCCAGGCCCTGCACGCCGAGCGCCTGAGCCTCACCCATCCGATCACGGGGACCCCCCAGACCTGGGAGGCTCCCCTGCCGCCCGATCTCCTGGCCCTGCAGACGCATCTGCGTGAGGACCGGGACCGGGCCGAGGATCGCCCAACGGGCGGCCCGCGCTAAGCCCCCGACGACTCGAGGTATCCCACACCGTGAGCGCCCACCGCCCCCCCGAGATCGCCCCCTGGCTCGATTGGCATCCAGCCGATTGGCCAGCCCCTGCCGGGGTGCACGCCGGGGTCACGGGACGACGGGGCGGAACCAGCACCGGGCCCTATGCCACATGGAACCTCGCCGACCACTGCGGCGATGACCCGGGTGCCGTCGCCGCCAATCGGCAGCGACTTCGGGACGGCCTGGGCCTGCCGAGCGAGCCCCGCTGGCTACGCCAGGTCCACGGCAACCGGGTGGTCGCCCTGCCGGGGCCCGACCCCCGAGCCCCCGAAGCGGACGGCGCCTACACCCGGGAATCGGGCCTCGTCTGCGCCGTCCTGACCGCAGACTGCCTCCCGGTCCTCATCACCGCCCGAGACGGTTCCGTGATTGCCGCCGCTCACGCCGGCTGGCGGGGCCTGGCCGCCGGGATCGTCGAGGCCACGGTGGATGCCCTAGGGCATGCCCCGGACCAACTGCAAGCCTGGCTCGGCCCGGCCATCGGCCCGACAGCGTACACCGTCGGCGAGACCGTCCGAGATGCCTTTCGGGCCCAAGACCCCGAGAGCGCCGCGGCTTTCCGGCGGGACCCGGCCGGCGGCTGGTTCGCGGATCTCGACGCCCTCGCCCGTCAACGCTTGGCCCACCGGGGCGTGGAGGCCATCTACGGCGGGAGGCATTGCACCTGGAGCGAACCCGCGACCTTCTTCTCCCACCGCCGGGATGGCACCACGGGGCGGATGGCAAGCCTCATCTGGCGGGACCCCTCGACATGAGCCGGTCGCCGCCCCACCCGCGCATCGATCAGCTGCTCTCACGGCTGGGCTATGGGTCCCGGCGCGAGGTCGGGGTATGGCTGCGCGCGGGACGGGTGCGCTCGGGCGGGGCACCGGTCAAGACCCCGAGTCAGCGGGTCGATCCGGCCACGATCCGCGTGGATGGCGAACCCCTGGATCATCCCGACGGGGTACTGGCGCTGCTGAACAAGCCGGCGGGATTCGTCTGTTCCCATGATCCCCGGGACGGCGCGCGGGTCTACGACCTACTGCCTGAGCAGTGGTTGCACCGGCGCCCCCCGGTGAGCTCGGTCGGACGCCTCGACCGGGAGACCACCGGCTTGCTGCTGCTGACGGATCAGGGCGATCTCATCCATGCCCTCACCCATCCACGCCGCGCCTTCGCCAAGGTCTACCGAGTCCACGTCGATCACCCCCTAGCGGACGAACTGATCGATCGATTCGGTGCGGGCCACCTGATGCTGCCCGGGGAGCGCACCCCGTGCCGCCCCGCGGAACTGTGGTTGAAGACCGAGACGGAGGCGGAACTGACCCTGCACGAAGGCCGCTACCAACAAGTCCGCCGAATGTTCGCGAGCCAGGGCTATCGGGTGGAGCACTTGGAGCGCATTGCCCACGGCCCCCTCCGACTGGCGGACTACGACCTCGACCCCGGAGAGTACCGGGAGCTGCCTCGACCCTGGGCCAATGCCCTCCGGGACGGAACCGATCCACCGAGACATCACGACTCGGACACGACGATCGACGCCGGCTAACGGGGCGGGGGCCCGCGAAGGCACGCGCACGGCGTTTGCAAGGAGGCCCATGATGCGCCAGGGCTCCCGCCCAGGCCCCAACGAACCGCTTCGCCCCCGGGTCTTGCGAGGCAACGGCTAGCCCCGGTTCGGGGCGCGTGGCCCCAAGACCGCCTTAAGAACCGTGTTTTCTTGCCGGCGCGCCCATGGCATGCTCGCCATTCATCGGCGTGCCAGCCGCGCCCCGCGCGCGGTGGTGTCCCACCCATCGCCAGGAGATGCCCGTGACCGACTCGATCGATACCCGCCGCTCACTCCATGTCAACGGGCGGGAATACCGCATCCACCAGCTGACCGCCCTGCCGAACCCCGCCGCGGTCGAACGGCTGCCCTTTGCCCTCAAGATCCTGCTCGAGAATCTCTTGCGGCACCAGGACGGGGTCCACGTGACCGCCGCGGACATGACCGCCCTGAGCCAGTGGGACGTGCGCGCCGGCACCCGCCGGGAGATCGCCTTCACACCGGCCCGGGTGTTGCTCCAAGACTTCACCGGGGTCCCGGCCATCGTCGACCTGGCGGCGATGCGCGAGGCCATGGTCGCCCTCGGCGGTGACCCGCAACGCATCAATCCGTTGTGCCCGGCCGAACTGGTCATTGATCACTCGGTGCAGGTGGATCACTACCGTGGCCCCGATGCCCTAGCCCAGAACACGGCGCTCGAGTTCCGCCGCAATCACGAGCGTTACACCTTCCTGCGCTGGGGCCAAAACACCTTCGCCAACCTGGATGTCGTCCCACCCGGTACGGGCATCGTCCACCAGGTCAATCTGGAGCACCTGGCCCGGGTGGTATTCACGGCGGACACGGAGGATGGCCCGTGGGCCTATCCGGATACCCTGGTCGGCACCGATTCGCACACCACCATGATCAACGGACTCGGGGTGCTCGGTTGGGGCGTCGGCGGGATCGAGGCGGAGGCGGCCATGCTCGGCCAGCCCATCAGCATGCTCATCCCCGAGGTGCTCGGGGTGCGCCTCACCGGTCGGCTCCCCGAGGGGGCCACAGCGACCGATCTGGTCTTGACCGTCACAGAGCGATTGCGGGCCCATGGGGTGGTCGGCCGCTTCGTCGAGTTCTTCGGGCCCGGACTCGATCATCTCCCCCTCGCCGACCGCGCCACCCTCGCCAACATGGCCCCCGAGTACGGGGCCACCTGTGGGATCTTCCCCGTGGATGGGGAGACACTCCGGTACCTGGAATTGAGCGGACGCAGCCGCGAACAGATCGACTTGGTCGAGGCCTACGCCCGGACCCAAGGCCTGTATCGCACCTCAGACAGCCCCGAACCCCACTACACCGAGACCCTGGAGGTGGCCATGGATCGGGTCGAACCCAGCCTCGCCGGTCCTCGCCGACCCCAGGACCGGGTCGCCCTCAGCGGGGCCAAAGGGGCCTTCGAGTCGGCCCTGAACACCCTCCAGGCAGAGCGCTCCGGCGATCCGACTGGGGACACCGCCGTCGCCCAATTCCAGGGCGAAGGGGGCGATACCGCGATCGCGGCCGAGGAGGCGCAACACACGGGGGTCAAGACGGTTACCCTGGAGGGGACGACCTTCGAACTGCGCGACGGGGCCGTTGTGGTTGCCGCCATTACCTCCTGCACGAACACCTCCAACCCCGAAGTCATGCTGGCCGCCGGACTGCTCGCCCGGGCCGCGCGGAACCGCGGTCTAACCAGCCGGCCATGGGTCAAGACCAGCCTCGCCCCGGGCTCCCAGGTCGTCACGGAGTACCTGCGTTCCACCGGATTGCTCGAAGACTTGGAGGCCATCGGCTTCCAGTCGGTCGGCTACGGCTGCACCACCTGCATCGGCAATTCCGGCCCATTGGCCGAACCGATTGCCGAGGCCATCACCACCGGCGAGCTGATCACCGCCTCGGTCCTCTCCGGCAACCGCAACTTCGAAGGGCGCATCCATCCCCAGGTGCGCATGAACTATCTGGCCTCACCGCCCCTAGTGGTCGCCTACGCCCTGGCCGGGACCCTGGACGTGGACCTGCAGGCCGAGCCCCTGGCGTGGGACACGGCGGGTCAGCCGGTGTACTTTCGGGATCTCTGGCCGAGTCGATCCACGATCCAGGCGGTGCGATCGGAAAGCGTTACCCCGGGCATGTTCCAGCAGACCTATGCCTCGGTGTTCACCGGCGACGAACGCTGGCAGGCCCTGCCCGTCACCGACAACCCCACCTACGACTGGGACCCGGCTTCCACCTACATTCGCCAGCCGGACTTCTTCCGCGGCATCACGCGAGAGCCGCCCCCCCTCGAGCCCCTCGAGGGGGCCTACACCCTGTGCCTCCTCGGCGACTCCGTGACCACGGATCACATCTCGCCGGCCGGCGCCATCCCCGGTGACAGCCCCGCGGGGCAGTACCTCCAGGCCCAGGGCGTAGCCCCGAGCGAATTCAACTCCTACGGGGCGCGCCGCGGGAATCACGAGGTCATGCTGCGCGGCACCTTCGCCAATATTCGCCTGCGTAACCGCATGGCGCCGGGGACCGAAGGGGGCTGGACGACCCACGTGCCGAGCGGGGACCGGATGACCGTGTTCGACGCCGCGCAACGCTACCGAGCGGCGGGTCTCCCCTTGATCGTTATCGCGGGCACGGAGTACGGCACGGGATCCTCGCGGGATTGGGCCGCCAAAGGGACCCGGCTGCTCGGGGTCAAGGCGGTGATCGCCGCGAGCTTCGAGCGCATCCACCGCTCGAATCTGATCGGCATGGGGGTGCTGCCGCTGCAGTTCCCGGCGGACACGAACGCCGAGACCCTGGGGATCACGGGCCAGGAACGCTTCAGCCTCGCCGAACTGACCGAGGGCGCCGAGACGGTCCAGTTGATCGTCGAACCCCCGGCGGGAGCGCCTTGGGAGACGCCCGTGCGTATCCGTATCGACACCCCAATGGAGTGGCAATACTACCGTCACGGCGGTATCTTGCCCTTCGTCCTGCGCCGTCTACTCGAGCAGGATCCGGATCCGGTCGAGGTTGCCCCTCGGCCGTAGGTCCAGCCACGCAGACCGAGTCCTCCAAGCCTAGGCCCGGCGGGTGTGGCGGTGCCCAGGCCCGCCGGGATCACGGCCATCCCGTGACCCCGGCGGGAGAACCCCTCGACAAATCGGGGCCCGAGCAGACCCGGCCCCACCCTGATCGCCATCCACGAGTGAGCGTTTGCCCTATGCTGAACCGACGACTGATCCCCTCGCTGAGCGCCCTTGTCGCGCTGCTCCTGCTCCCGGCCGCCACCTTCGCCCATACCGGTCCGATCCACGGCAATGGCTGGCTTGCCGGTCTCACCCACCCACTCGGCGGGCTGGACCATCTACTCGCCATGGTGGCCGTGGGCTTGTGGGCCGCCCAACTCGGGGGCCGGGCCCGGTGGGGCGTGCCGAGCGCCTTCGTCGCTGTGATGCTCGCCGGCGCTGGCCTGGGGCTGGCCGGTCTCACGCTGCCCTTTGTCGAAGGCGGTATCCTGCTCTCGGTGCTGCTCCTCGGGGTCGTCCTCGCGGCGGCCTGGCGCCTCCCGGTCGTCGCGAGCACCGGCCTGGTTGGCGTCTTCGGGCTGTTCCACGGATTCGCCCACGGGGCCGAGATGCCTGCCGCCTTGAGCAGTCTCGCCTACAGTGCCGGCTTCACCACCACGACCCTACTCCTCCACGGGACCGGCATCGCAGCCGGACTCGCCCTGCAACAGTTCAAGGTCCCCTCGGTCCAACGCCTGGCGGGCGGGGCCATCATCGCCGCGAGCCTGTACCTAATCATCGCCTGAGGGTGCCCGGGGACACAGCACGCGGCTCCTGAGCTGGGTTCGGGGCGAGGCGCGCTCGCCCCGAGGGCCCGTTTAACCCTGTGCCCCACATGTTTATCCCGCCGGCCGTCGCCATTAGACTGAATCGACCGATGGCCAATCCACCCCTTCAACCAAACTGATGCGAGGTCCCTGATGGACATCATGGAGCAACTGAAAGAGCAGATCGAAGGCAATTCGATCATCCTCTACATGAAAGGAACGCCGCAGATGCCCCGCTGCGGCTTCTCGAATCGCGCCTCCCAGGCCCTGAACGCCTGCGGTAACGAGTACGCCTATGTCGACATCCTCGCCCACCCTGAGGTCCGCGCCAACCTACCGCAATACGCGGATTGGCCGACCTTCCCCCAACTCTACATCAACGGCGAGCTGGTCGGCGGCTGCGACATCATCCTCGAGCTGTACGAATCCGGGGAACTGAAGCGGATGGTGGACAAGGCGGGCGAGCAAGCGAGCTCGAACGAAGGGTAAGCGTCGAGGTGGCGGAGCGCCGCCCCGGGAGAGCCCCTCAAACGCCGGGATCAGCCCGGCTCGAGTACTTTGAGGACGATTTGCAACCCCTCGGCGTCCGCCTGACGAAGCTTCTCGTTGGCACAACGCAACATCGCATCCCGCGACGACATCCCCGCTGTGGCGTTGTAGTGACAACCGCCGAGTCGGGGGGTTACCTTGAGCTCCGGCTCGTCGTCTCCGAGGGGAATGGGATTGGCGGCAATCGACTGGGTGATGCGTTCGAAGACCGCGTAGTCGAAGGGTTCGGGCTGCGGCCGGTGAAGTACGATTGCGAACTGTCCATCGCCGAGATGCGCGACCACATCGCTCGGCCGCACCGATGCCTTGAGTCGCTGGCCCACCTTCTCCAGTAGTCGATTCAACTGCTTGCGTCCGCCTGCCTCGAAGATCTGCAGCGTCTCGGCGAGGCTCACCAACGCGAGGCAGGCCCCGCCTTCGTGCTCCTGAATCTCGTCGAAGACACTATCCAAGCGGTTGTACAGGTAGCGATCGTTGCCCAACCCGGTGACAGAATCGATCAGATTGAGCGTGATGAGCTCTTTCTGCTGATGCGCGGCAAGGGCCTGGGATTTCCGCAGCAGGTTGTTCTGGATGTTGGCCAGCCGCAAAGCCGAATACACCCGGCCGGCCAATTCTTCATTGTCGACCGGTATTCGTACGTAGTCATCCACCCCCTGCTGGAAGGCCTCGACCAGAGGGGCAACCCCTTCCTTGGCGGTGAACAGGATGACCCCAGTGTAGTGGTTACTATCCTCGTCGTGTTGCCGAATCAGCGACACCAACTCGATGCCAGTCATCTCCGGCATGACCCAATTGACGAGGATGGCGTCGGCCCGCCGTTCCCGCAACAGGTCCAGGGCATGGTTCGCCGAGTCCGTCGCCCGCAGGTCCTTGTAGCCGTGCTGCTCAAGGGCAGACCGCATGAAGGCCCGACTGAACCTCATGTCGTCGACGATGACGATGGCCTTATCGGCAATCACGATCTCGCTCGGTGTCAGGAGGTTGGCCCGTTTGAACTCGGAGGCGCTAATTTGCTGTCCCATAGGTTCACGATGGTGCAAAAGAGTTCGGCCGTGCGTTCGGCGTCGTAGATCGCCGAGTGCGCCTCGTTGCTGTCCCACTTCAGCCCCGCCGCCCGCACGGCTCGGGCAAGTACCGTCTGGCCGTAGGCCAAACCCGCCAAGGATACCGTATCGAACTGGCTGAAGGGGTGGAACGGATTGCGTTTAACGCCGCAACGCTCGCTCGCCGCGTTCAGGAAGTTGAGATCGAACGCCGCGTTGTGACCCACCAAGATTGCCCGGCTGCACTCGGCATCGCGCACCGCTTTGCGAACCGGTTGGAAGATCTTGTTCAAGGCATCGGGTTCCGGTAGCGCGATCCGGAGGGGATGGTGCAAATTGATCCCGTGCACCTCCATCGACCGGGGATTCATGTTCGCGCCTTCGAAGGGCTCGACGTGCGTGGCGATGGTCTCGCTGATACCTAGCCGCCCGTGGTCATCGAGCCGCACGATAACCGCCGCAATCTCGAGGAGTGCATCCGTCTTCGGGTTGAATCCACCCGTCTCGACATCCACGACCACCGGGAGGAAGCCGCGGAAGCGCGTGGCGATCTGGGGATTTTGATCAGCCATAACGTTGAGGGAATCCCGACGCCGTCTGAGGTGCAGGCTGTGCTCCAAGGCACTCGACCCGCTCGCTCCCGGAGCAAGCCGCCTTCGCCGCCACGGGGACACACAGCGCGAGTCGTGGTCGACGCCCGTTCCAACCTTCGCGTGTGCAAGGCCTATAGCTTAGCCCAGCGGGTCCATGGGACACAAACCGTTGACCGACAACGGCGCCCCGGCGGAGACAACCGGTGCCTACGACCCGCTATGCGGGCCTACAAGCCCCCACTCGGGAATCTTGACCCTTGTTTCAAAACACCGCACCATGCGCGCTTCCGGTTTCTGCGTCACGCGTCGCCGAACCGATGCGATCCGCTCCAGCAGGGGACATCCCATGAATGTTAGCGACAAACAACGGCTGTTGCGCGAGATGCTCTACGCGCGGCGCTTCGAGGAACGCTGTTACGAGGCGTACGTCGAGCGCAAGATCGGCGGGTTCCTTCACCTCTACCCCGGCCAGGAGGCCTGCGTCCACGGGGTGATGGAGGCGGCTCGGCCCGGCTACGACTACCTGATCACCGGCTATCGGGATCATATCCACGCCCTCAAAGCGGGCGCCGATCCGAAAGCCGTGATGGCCGAGCTGTTCGCCAAAGAGACGGGAGCCTGCAAAGGCCGGGGCGGATCCATGCATCTCTTCGATGTCGAACATCACTTCATGGGCGGGTACGCGCTCGTCGGCGGTCCGTTCCCACTGGCCATCGGGTTGGCCAAAGGACTGCAACTCAAGGGCAGCGACGCGATTGCCATCGCCATGCTTGGCGACTCGGCGAACAACCAAGGCACCTTCCACGAGTCCTTGAACATGGCCGCCCTGTGGAAACTGCCGGTCCTGTTCGTGTGCGAGAATAACCTGTACGGCATCGGCACGCGGATCGACCGATCCGCCGCGCTGACCGACCAATACGAGCGGGTGTGCGGCTACGGCATTCCGGCCCGGCAGATCGATGGTCAAGACGTCGAAGTCGTCTACGAGGCGGCCGGTGAGGCGGTGGAACACATCCGCGGTGGTAACGGGCCCTACTTCCTCGAGCTCGCCACCTACCGCTTCCGTGGCCACTCCATGTCGGATTCCAATGCCTACCGGGATCGCGAAGAGGTCCATCGTTGGAGCCAACGGGACCCGATCCAGCTTTTAAAGGAGCGGCTCATCAACACGGGGGATCTCACCGAGGCGGATTATACGGCCTTGGACAAAGAGATCATCGACACCATCGAGAACGAGGTGATCGCCTACGCCGAACAATCGCCGGAACCCGATCCTGCCGAGGTGGGGCGTTACGTTCTGGCCGAGGCCGATCCCTGGGTCAACGGGGGCAGGAACTGATCATGGCGGAATTGATGTTTTGGGAGGCGGTCCGCCGCGCCCACGACGAAGAGATGGCCAATGACCCGCTGGTGATTGCCCTCGGCGAGGACATCGGCCTCGCCGGCGGCACCTACAAAGCAACCCAGGGCCTGTACGACAAGTACGGGGCCGATCGGGTGGTCGATACCCCCATCTCCGAGAATAGCTACACCGGACTCGGCATCGGCGCCTCCTTCATCGGCGTCCGTGCCATCATCGAGATCATGTCGGTCAACTTCGCCTGGCTCGCCCTCGACCAGATCGCGAATTCCGCCGCCAAGGTCCGGTACATGTCCGGTGGGCAGCTCGGGGCCCCCGTGGTGATCCGCTCCCCCGGCGGCACGGCCCACCAACTCGGTGCCCAACACTCCGGGCGCATGGAGAAGATCTTCATGGGCATCGCCGGATTGCGGGTCGTCACCCCCTCGAATCCCGACCAGGCGTACGGCCTGTTGAAATCCGCCGTTCGCTGCGATGACCCGGTGTTCATCGGCGAACACGAGCTGATGTACAACCTCAAGGGCGAGGTCCCGGACCGGGAGCACTTCCATCCGTTGGAAGGCTCCGAGGTGGCCCGGACGGGACGGGATGTGACGCTGTTCGGCTACAACATCTCGGTCCATTGGTGCCTCCAGGCGGCCGAGACGCTGGCCCAAGAGCACGGGATCGAGGCCGAAGTGGTCGATCTCTACGCCCTGAGCCCGCTGGATCGCACCGGTATTCAGGCGTCCGTCACCAAGACCCACCGGGCCGTCATCGTCGAAGAGGCGGAGGCCATCGTGGGGGTCGGTGCCGAGGTCGTGGCCATCCTGAACGAAGCCTGTTTCTTCGAATTGGACGCCCCGCCGGTGCGGGTCTCGGCCATCCATGCCCCGATCCCGTATAATCCTCGCCTCGAGAAGGCGGCCATCCCGAATGCCGATCAGACGGTCCAGGCCGTGCTCCGGCTCCTTGGCAAGGCGGGTTGACCCCCCGATCGCGGCAACGAACCTCCCCGCCGCGGCGATCCGAGCCGCGGTCCAGCGCGCCGATGGCGCGCGACCCGAGCGGACAGCAGGGCACCTATGACTGAACCCTACACCATCAAGATGCCACAGCTCTCGGACACCATGACCGAGGGCGTGGTTGTCTCCTGGGAAAAGGCCATCGGCGATCCGATCAAGCGGGGCGACATCGTCGCAACGATCGAGACGGATAAGGCCGTCATGGACGTGGAGGTCTTCCGCGACGGCTACCTGTCCGGCCCCTTGGCGGCCGTCGATCGCGTCGTGCCCGTCGGGGAACCCCTCGCCTACGTGGTTGCGGAACCCCAGGAGGCCCAGGGCGCCGATGACGCCGCGCCGGCCACCCGCCCCGCCACGCCGGCGGACCCACCCGCTCAGCCCGCCGCCCCGGAGGGCCGCGCGCCCACCGGTATGACCCATGTCATCAAGATGCCACAGCTCTCGGACACCATGACCGAGGGCGTCGTCGTCTCCTGGGAAAAGGGGATTGGCGAGGCGATCCAGCGCGGCGATGTCGTCGCCACCGTCGAGACGGACAAGGCGGTGATGGACGTCGAGGTCTTCCGCGCGGGCTATCTCTCCGGCCCCATGGCACCGGTGGATAGCACCGTCGCCGTAGGCGAGCCCTTGGCCTATCTGGTGGAGCAGGCGGAGCAAGCGGTCCATAGCGCCGCGGCACCGGCGGCCCCCGTCGCCGAGGAAGACGTGCTGACCAGTCCGTCCGCCCAAGCGGATCGCCACCGCATCGCCACGCAGCATCCCGTCCCGGGGCACCGGCCGGTGCCGATCTACACCGGCGGCGGGGGGGACGATGCCCCCCCCGCTCCCCGCCCCCAAAACAAATACGCCACGCCCCTCGCGCGCAAGCTCGCCGGGCAAGCCCACATCAATCTGGACGGCTTGACTGGGCATGGCCCCCAGGGCGAGATCACCGCAGCGGATGTTCAGCGGGCCCGACGGGTGGAGCGCCCTACCCATCAGGAACGACTCCCGGACCCCTTCGAGCTCCCCGAGGTCCAGGTCCCCGGCGAGGGCCGGCCCATGTCGACCATGGAGCGGGCGGTCAGCCACAACATGACCGCCGCGCTGACCATGCCAACGTTCCATGTCACCACACCGGCGGATACAACGGCCTTGATCAAGGCCGCCAAACGCCTCGGCATCTCGGTGACCGTGGCCATCGCCAAGGCCTGCGCCTTGGCGATCAAACAGCATCCCACCCTGAACTGGGCCTACCAACCCGTCGACAAACTGGTCGAACGGGACAACGTCGATATCGGCATGGCCGTGGCAGCGGATGGAGGCGGTCTCGTGGTCCCGGTCCTGCGCAACTGCGAGTCCCGGCCGTTAGCGGACCTCAATACCGAGTGGAAGGCGTTGGTCGGGCGTGCCCGCAAGCGTCGCCTCAAACCCGAGGAATATTCCAACTCCACCTTCCAGATCTCCAATCTCGGGATGTTCGGAGTGTCGCACTTTGATGCCATCCCGACCCCAGGGATTGCCGCGATCTTGGCCCTGGGCGCCGCCGGGCGAGACGGCATGCCGATGACGGTAACGGCCGATCATCGGGTGGTGAACGGGGCGGAAGTGGCGCTCTTTCTGCAGACGCTTCAAGAAACCCTCCAGCATCCCAGCGCTTGGCTGGGGGAGCCGGAGGCCCCCATCCCGGCGGGCGACTGGGACTACGACGTGGTGGTCATCGGCGGCGGCCCCGGGGGTGAAGACTGCGCCCGGGAGCTGGTCGAACATGGCCTCCGCGTCGCCCTGGTCAACGACGGACCCTATCCGGGCGGCGAATGCCTGTGGCGTGGCTGCATCCCCTCCAAAACCTGGCGGGCGGCCGCCGACCGCATGAAGGATCGCGCCCATGACGCGACCCTCGGCATCGAGGGCACCGACTCAGCGCGGCTCAATTGGCCCAACCTGGAACGCCACCGGCGCGGCATTCTCGAGGAACGGGGACAACTGGCGCTAAAGACCGACAAGAGCGTCAAGATCCACTTCCTCCAGGGCTTCGCCCGATTCGAATCCGACCATCGGCTGTTCATCGACACCTCCGGCAACCACGATGACCCCCATCACCGGGCGCCGCTTGGCGATCGCTCCGAGGGTCAGCGGGTCAGCTTCGGGGCCGCCGTCATCGCCACCGGGGCCCCGCCCTTCGTCCCACCCATCCCGGGGGCCCGCGAGGGCATCGGCCACGGGGTGCATACCTCCGATACCATCTGGGATCTCCCCGAGCCTCCTCGGCGCCTGGTGGTGGTCGGTGGCGGGGCCATCGGGGTCGAGATGGCCCAGATGTTCCAAGACTTCGGCGCCGAGGTGACCCTTATCGAGGTGCAGGACCGCATCCTTGGGGAGGTCGAGTCCGAGGTGGCCAAACAACTCGCCCGGATCCTCAACGAGCAACCCCGGCTGGCGGTCCACACCGGCGCCAAGGTTCAGTCCATCACCGGCGAGCCGGGGACCATGCAGGTCGAGTGGACGGATAGTGCGGGCCAGACCCACACGACGGCCACGGATCTCGTCGCCATGGCGACCGGTAAGCGGCCAAATCTCCAGCCCTTGGATCTCGACAACGCCGGCGTCCGAGTCGAGGACGGTCACCTTGCCGTCGATGCCCGGGGACAAACCAGCACGGCCCACATCTACGGTGTCGGCGATGCCATCGGCGGCCTGATGCTGGCTCACACGGCCGGGGCCCAGGGGCGCGTCGCTGCCCAGAACCTCATCGGCGAGGAGGCCCGTTATGCCCAAGACAAGGACTGCGGCGTCATCTTCACCCGTCCTCAGGCGGGTTTCGTGGGCCTCTCGGTGGATCAGGCCAAGGCCCAGGACCTGGATGTCTCCGAGGTCAAGGTGCCCCTCAGCATCGATGCCAAGGCGATGATCAACGGCGAGACCGAGGGGCTCATCAAGCTCGTCGCCGATAAGGCCAGCCACCGCATCGTCGGCGTCCACTTCCTCGCCGACCACGCCGATACCCTCATCGGTGAGGCGGTCATGATGGTCAGCGCCGGCTTGACCCTGGAGCAGGTCGGCAACGCCATCCATCCCCATCCGACCCAGACCGAGCTCTTCGGTGACCTCGCCCGGCGCCTGCTCGCCCGGCTTCGCCGTAGCGCCAAACGGGCCAAGACAAGCGCCTCGAGCTGAATCCACGCAACGCGCCTTGCCGATGCACCGGCTGTCGATGACATCCGGCGCCCGGGTGGGTCGTACAGCTCTGGTGCCGGGCGATCCGACTCGCTAAGCCAGCCCCCCCAGGCAAAACTCGAAATCACGCACCGGCTGGGACGCCCCGAAGAGAAACCCTTGGGCCAAGTGGCATCGGTTTATTCAGCAGAAACGCCTGTTGATCCCTATTTTCGATCCCCTCGGCGATCAATCCAATCCCAACCCGCGCGCCATCACACAGTATTCAGCTAGAGCTGACCTCTGGACCTCGCTCTGGACCTCCGCGGAGCGGAGCGCCGTGGGTCAGCCTAGGCAGCATTAACTGGCCGAGCACTAAGAAGGTCTGAGGCGCCGAATTCTCGAACATCATCTATTTGTAGTGTGACCAGCGCTTGCGTGCGACCGGATTCCGTGACGAATTCAATTTCAAGCCCCTTGGTGTCATATTGCTCCACAACCACTCCCACATCTCCAGCCTTAAGCCCTTGATCCGACATGTCATTCTTCAAAACAACTGCATCTAGGACCTCAATCTTCATCGTCGCCTCCAGGATACGCGGTCATGAATCGGGGTACGTCAGTGCCTGAGCGTACGATCCAGACCGTCACTACGGACTTGATCGACCCATCTGGGTGCCACCAATCCCCCTGAGACCACATACTTTCTGCCATACTGAGTCTCAATAGTCTCCAAAACATCGTTGGACAGGACCGTTCTCAGATCCGCTCCCAGCCTATCCAGGTCGTCGCGGTGGTATCCAAGGCCCACAAAAAAACCGCGCCTTCGATCGCCCGACCGGATGAGTTCTCGACAGCAAGTAGTCCCGCAGCTCACGTTCGTCGACTATCGCCGATCCTCCGTTTGGAACCTTCACAGCTACG